>CAVLAO010000003.1:0-121766 GCA_963660915.1 Bacteroides sp. CAG:927
TTTATTTCACTTCTGTCACTATTACAGATGATTCTATAAAAACATATAGTAGCTAAGCTGAAGCTCATTCTTGACATGCGCCGAAGGAATCCGATGTTAGCATAATCGAGTTCCGGCATCATTTACGGTAGCATAATTATACACGCTACGCTGTCCAGAAAGCTTGTTCCGTTATATCTCCCGCGCCATAACGGAACAGTGAAGCGCAACCATTGAGAAGATCTGGAGCGGCATAAACGTTTATATTCTCTAAACGACTTTACGAAACAGCTTGCTATCCATAACCAATGATTCAACAACTTATCCACGAGACTGCTCCATTATCTTTTTCCCGTCGAGTTTTCCGGCCAATATGTTTGACAAACCCACACTTCACATCAAATAATCCCCCTGCAGGCACTGGAAACCGTCCTTAAAGTATGTTAGAATAATTCGTAACTAAAACCAGGGAGGGAGACGAATGGTTGCAGAGGATCAGGAATCTAAGACTTATCCTGTTGACAACACCGAGCGCAATCCGCACGGAGTAATCGAAGATGGTGAATTGATCTTTGACATTCAGCAAGATCCCTATAACTATGTGATGCGGACAGTTTTTTGCCGCTGGAAGCCGTTCATCCTTCGGGCGATGGACTTTGACGAAGGAAATTTGACCCACTTTTCCCGCTTTATCAAGCAGCTTCCCATAACGCAAAAGGTACTCAGTCAGAACCTGCGGCAGTTGGAAGAAGACGGTCTCATCTATCGCACGGTTTTACCCACCACCCCTCCTCAGGTTGAGTATCGCTTGACCGACTCCGGCAAAGCATTGCTTCCTCTGCTAGATGCCTTTTATCAATGGGGGTGGCAGGAGATGCGCCGACGGGATCTACCCATCGACTCCCTTGGTGAAATGTGGCACGGAATACGGGAGCCGGATCCAGAACTTATGAGTCATCCCTACAAGAAAACCTACAGCAAATAAAAATCGAGGTCAGGCAATTTGCCCGACCTCGATTTTTCTGTCTCTATGGAATTTGAATCAGCCAATCCACTTCTTCATAGCTGCATCAATCATGGCAACGCACTTTTCCACCTGAGGCATATCTTCCTCTACAAGGTTGTACAAAGGCTCGCGAACGCCGCCGATGTCCAGTCCTTCGCGACGACGCAGGACCTCCTTAATGGTGGCATACATGTTGCCCTTCGTACCGCACAGCGCCATGATGATCTCGAACACATCATACTGCACTTCCTTGGCCGTCTTCACATCGCCCTGCTTTACCAGATCGAAAATCTTCAAAATCAGCTCCGGCATAACTCCGTAAGTGCCGCCAATGCCGCCGTCTGCCCCCATAACCAGGCCGGAAACCAGCTGCTCGTCAGGCCCATTGAACACGACAAACTGACGGCCGTTGCGGGTACCCTCGATTTTGAAGGTTTCAATATCCTGCACCGGCATGGAGGAATTCTTCACAGCGATGACATTGGGGTTTTTCAGCATTTCCTGGAACAACGGCATGGAAAGCTCAACGCCGGCCAACTGAGGAATGTTGTAGATGACAAAGTCCGTATTGGGGGCCGCGGCACTCATGGCATTCCAGTAGTCCGCAATGGCATAGGTGGGCAAATGGAAATAAATCGGCGGAATGGAGGCAATGGCATCCACACCCACGCTCTCCGCGTGACGTGCCAATTCAACGGAGTCGCGGGTATTGTTGCAGGCAACATGAGCAATCACGGTCAATTTCCCCTCGGCCGCCTTCATCACATTCTCTAAAACCGTCTTCCGCTCTTCCACGCTGTGATAAATGCACTCGCCGGAGGAACCGCCGACATAAACGCCTTTTACCCCCTTCCGGATCAAATGACGCGTCAGTTCCTGCACCCGTTCCGGCGAGATATTGCCTTCATCGTCATAGCAGGCATAAAACGCGGGAATGATCCCCTGATACTTTGAAATGTCCTTCATAATTCTTTCCCCTTTTCTAGGATCCCGTCGGGCAGCGCATGTACAGCGCTGTATCCGGCTGATTTATGCCAAGGTAAGCTTCCAAAATACTTACACTTGAAAACTATTTCATACCGGCGGAGAGTCGGTGATCCGCCTTTTATAACTCAGACCACCGACTCTTACGTCCATTCAGGCAAACGCCTGTATTTGTTTCATTACAACAGATTCTCTTCAGTCTCCGGATCAAACAGGTGAACCAGATCGCTGGGGAAGCCGATGTGAATCTTCGTGCCGTAGCTCAAACCGCCCCGCTGATGTGCTTCCAGTTCCGTAGTAGGAATACGCACCACCACATCCTGATTGTAGCAGGACACATGCAGGTGAATCTCGCTGCCCATCATTTCGCTGACATCCACGCTGGCTTCCATTACGTCATCTGCCGGAACCTGCTTCATCACCATGTGTTCCGGACGGCATCCGGCCGTAACCTTGCGACTGGTAACACCCTTCGCCGCCAACGCGCTGCTGATGCGATCCGACAGTGTAATGGTAGCACCATTGCAGGTCAAAGTATAGTGATCTCCCTGCTTTGTCAGGTCAGCAGAGAAGAAGTTCATCTGAGGCATGCCGATAAAGCCGGCAACAAAGATGTTCGCCGGATGATCAAACACTTCCTGCGGCGTGCCGATCTGCATAATCCAACCATCCCGCATGATAACAATGCGGTCACCCAGAGTCATAGCTTCCGTCTGATCGTGGGTAACATAGATAAACGTTGTGTCAATCCGCTGACGCAGCTTAATGATCTCCGCACGCATCTGGTTTCGGAGCTTTGCATCCAGGTTGGACAGAGGCTCGTCCATCAGGAACACCTTCGGCTCGCGAACGATGGCGCGGCCGATAGCCACACGCTGACGCTGGCCACCGGACAATGCACGGGGCTTACGCTCCAGATACTGCGTAATATCCAGAATTTCAGCCGCCTCGCGAACCCGCTTGTCAATCTCATCCTTCGGCATCTTCTTCAGCTTCAGAGAAAACGCCATGTTTTCATACACTGTCATATGAGGATACAGTGCATAGCTCTGGAAGACCATGGCGATGTCGCGGTCTTTGGGCTCCACATCGTTCATCAGCTTGTCGCCGATGTACAGCTCGCCGCCGGTGATTTCCTCCAGGCCTGCAATCATGCGCAGGGTGGTGGACTTGCCGCAACCGGAAGGACCGACCAGAACGATAAACTCCTTATCTGCAATGTCCAGATCGAAGTCATGTACAGTGGGTTCCTTGCTGCCGGGATAGGTTTTGACAATTTTTTTCAGGCTTAATGTTGCCATAGCTGATGGCCGTAGTCCGATGGCCTCCGCGCATCTGACCTCGCCTTGCAGGGGTGATACCTGCAAGGCCTTACGGCAGGTCTCCACACTGCCGCACCGCCGACCAGACGGAATTTTTCCTCCTTTTTTTGCCTCTGCCGCGTTATTAGAATGGAGTAACCCGGCAGGGTTCAAGTTGGATTGCCGCGTTTTCGGCACCCGGGACTTATTCGGAACAGATCAACCCTTCACAGCACCCATGGTGATGCCCTGAGTGAAGTACTTCTGGAAGATCAAAAATACAATAATGATCGGCACAGCGGCCAGTGCAGCGCCGGCCATCAGCAGGCCGGTATCCACAGAAGATTCGCCCTGCAGGGTTGCAATGCCCAGAGAGATGGTGAAGTTCACGTTGCTGGGCAGCATGATCAACTGCATAAAGTAGTCGTTCCAGCTGTTGATAAAGGTAAAGATAGCCAGTGCACCGATGCCGGGCTTTACCAATGGCACAACAATCTGAGTGAAGGTACGGGCTTCGCTGGCACCGTCAATGCGGGCGGCTTCCAGCATCTCACCGGGGACACTCTCGCAGAACTGCTTCATCAGGAACACGCCAAAAGGCCAGCCCACAGTGGGGAAGATGACTGCCCAGAGCGTGTCGTAAAGCTTCAGTGTAGACATCTCTTTCAGCAACGGGATCAAGATAACCTGCTTCGGCAGCGCCATAGCGCAGATGATGAGTGAGAACAGCAACGCACGGCCGACAAAGCGCTTCTTTGCCAGAGCATAGCCGGCCATTGTGGCGGTAATGCAGGTCAGGATCATGGCAACCACTGCCATGAACACTGTATTCACCAGCCAGCGAATCGCCGCAGGAACCGTTGGCCCCACCAGAGAGCCAATGCTGAACAGCGGTGCGCTACGCTTGGTAAACAGCTTGTCAAAGTTGCTTGTCACCCATTGACTCGGCCACCAGACCGGCTGGGACGCATAGATATCGGTGGTTGGCTTAAAAGCACCGGTGACAATCCAATACAGCGGGAAAAGGAACAGGATCGCAAGAATCACAAGGATGATAATCGAAATCACCTTATACGGAGTCGTGCGTTTCACGCCTGATTTCATATTTTCTTACGCCCCCTTACTTTTCTTTTGCCAGCCGGAACTGCAATGCGGACAGCAGACCGATGAAGATGGCCAACACCACGCCCATGGCATTTGCGTAACCGAAGTGGCCGCTCCGCTCTGTCAGCTTGAACGCGGTATAGTAGATGTAATACATTACCGTGTTTGTTCCGGATCCGCCGGAAGTCAGCAGCTGGATCAATGCGAAGCACTGGAAGCTGTTAATGGTGGTAATGACCAGAATGTACAGTGTCGTGGGCATCATCTGAGGCCACTTGATTTTCCAGAACACCTGCAAATCAGTAGCGCCGTCTACCTTTGCTGCCTCAACGAGTGTGGCATCCACATTGCCCAGTGCGGAAACATACAGCACGATAGGCTGACCGACAGAAGTAGTGAACAGAATGAGAATGATGCACCACAGAGCGAAACGACTGTCGCCCAGCCAGTTGATATTCTTGTCAATCAATCCGCTGCCTTTCAGCACAAAGTTGAAAATGCCGTTGTAGTTGTCGTACATCCACTTCCATACAACAGTAACTGCAACGGAGCCGGTTACTACAGGAAGGTAGAAAATACAGCGGAAGGCACTCAGGATGGGACCTTTCAGTTTGTAGATTGCCGAGGAGACCCACAAGGAAAAGGCACATACAGTGGGAACACTGACTACCACAATAATAAATGTGTTTTTCAATGCCTCAAGGAAGGTGGTATCCTGCCACAACTGGATAAAGTTCTTCAGCCCGACAAAGTTGCCCAGACCCTCCGTGAACATGTTTGCATCCGTCAAGCTGAGGATGATGCAATAAATCATGGGAAACACTACGAAGCCCAGGAAGAAAATCAGGCTTGGCAGCAGAAACAGGTAACCGGAGATGGTTTCCCGTCTCACCAGAGCACGACTCATCGTGTTTTTCGGTGCTTTTGCCAAAGCAGATCGCTCCTCTCTAAAAATTTTCGGCCGGATAGGGATACGCATCGTAAGTCCGTACTGCGCTGAGCCGAACTGACCATGCATATCCCCGTCCTGAAAAGAAACGCCCCTCCCCCGCGCATACAGGGGAGGGGCGCGGAAACCCGATTTCGCTCAGGTTACTTTCTTTTTGATGGGATTGTGCAAATTAGCCCTCAGTGGGATTGTTTGCCTCAGCCATGTAGCTTGCAACGGTAGAAGCGATGTCATCGCCCTCGCCGATCTTCTGCAGCATGTTCCACCAAGCGGTACGAGCACCGGCCCAACCAGTGGTGACCTGATAGTAGTCGCCCAGGTAAGGCATCAGAACCTGATACTCGTTCATGATCTCGTTGTCAGCCCAGATCTTGGACAGATCGGTGCCTTCAGCGGTGTCACGGACTGCGAAGTAGTTCGCGGTCTTAACTGCATCGACAGTGTGCTCGGAGTCGCACATGTACTTGATGAACTCCTTGGCTGCTGCAATCTTGCCCTCGTCGCCGTTGTTAAACACGCCGAAGCCCCAGATGCCGCCGCAGAGCTTGCTGGTGCCGGTCTCAGAGGGGAAGCTCATGAAGACAATGTCGTCGCCATTGATGGTCTTGCCGGCGCCGGTATCAGCAGAGTTGGGGTTCAGCTGCTGAGCAATATTCCAGCAGAAAGCCATCTTCAAAGTGCCCTGATAGAACTTGGCAATCTCGTCGCCGCCCACCAGAGAAGCGTCGAAGCTGATGCCGTCCAGACCCTTCAGAGTCTCCAGAGCCTTGATGTTTGCCTCATCGTCCCAAGTGTAAGCAGTGTGCTCTTCATTGGTGAAGGTGCCGCCGTACAGGTTGTTCACCAAAGCACGGGTGCCCTGGTCGCCGCCCTGGCCTGCGCAGTAAACAGCACCGACGGTGTCGCCATAGTAAGCATACAGAGCCTGAACTGCCTTGATGAAGTTTTCAGTGGTCCAAGTGTGGTTCTCCAGATCCAGATACTGATCTGCACCGGCTTCCTTGAAGGCATTCAGATTGATTGCCATGCAGTGAGCGGTCATGACCAGAGGATACTCATAGACAGCACCCTCGCTGTTAGTGCAGGCATTGAGAACGCTCTCCTGGATTTCGCTCTTGTCGGTGCTGTCCAGCATATCGGACAGGTCGACCATGTAGCCGTTGGCGCCCCAGTTGGCAACCAGACGCTCAGGACCTTCCATGATCAGGTCGGGAGTCTGCTTTGCGGTGATTGCAGAACCCACCTTGTCGTCGCCGTTGGTGTAGTCGAGGTACTCGACGTTGACCTTGACGCCGGTCTCAGCGGTGAAACCGTCGGTCAGTTCCTTAACGACATCCTCTTTGCCCCAGTCGCCGATGGGATAGGTCCAAAGGGTGATCTCGTCCGCAGTGGCGGAATCGCCGTCAGCTGCAGGAGCAGAGCTGGCAGAACCGGCATCGGACTTGCTGGCAGTATTGCTGCTGGAGCTGCCGCAGGAGACCAGCGCCAGAGCCATGGCCAGAGCCAGCACGAGTGCAAGAATCTTCTTCATTTGTTATTTCCTCCTTGTTATAATTGCACATCATACAAATGCACAAGATGGAATCCTGTTTCCATCTGTCTAAATCATACAAAAGGAGATATCCAATGTCAAGCAAAAAACGAAAACAAGTTTCATAAAAATGCATTTTTGAAAAATATTTTTCAAACCACGGGAAGATCTTCTTTCCGCTATTGACATCCTGCACTTATTTGCTAAACTAATTTTGTTGAAATTGCTCATAACAAGCTGTGATATTTATTATATGTGAAAGGAATTGATGTGCGAAATGAAAAAGCATATTCTCTGCCTTGGCGACTCCAACACCCATGGCTACTGCGCAGATCCCTCCGATTGTGCCGACGGCGGCATTCGTTTTAACGAAGACGAGCGCTGGACCTGCCGTCTGCAAAAAGCACTGGGAGAGAATTATCTGGTGACAGAGGAAGGTCTGTCCGGCCGCACCACTGTTTTTGTCGACCCGCTCCACGAGAGTATGGACGCACTGAGCGTTGCCTATCCCCTGTTGAAAAGCCATGAAACCATCGATCTGCTGATCATTATGTTGGGCACCAACGACACCAAAGAACGCTTCGGTGCCAACGCCACCTGCATCGGTCTTGGAATGGATCGGCTGGTTCGCAAAGCCATGAGCGTGGACTGCTGGGGTGCCAAACAGCCCAACATTCTCATTGTCGCGCCTCCTTCCATTAAACCCGGCTTCTTTGATCCTGCCATGGGTGATGGCTGCGTGGAGCGTTCCCAGGGAATCGCGGAACAGTATCAGAAAATCGCCAAGGGACTCAAGTGCCACTTCCTTGATGCGGAAGGCTGCGAGTTCAACCGGATTGACTACATGCACCTGACCCGTCACGGTCATGAACAGCTGGCGGATCGTCTTGCCCAGTTGGTGCCCACACTGGTGTAAAAGAGAATATGCGTAAAAAAGCGCCGGTCACTGACCGACGCTTTTTTCTTCATTGAAATCGATCCGGTTCATCCTCCGGCGACTTGTCCTCCAGTTTCGCTGTTTCTTCCTCGTTTAGATATTCGGGAAAAATCCGTTCTAAAAACAGAGAGGTCAAAAGCGCACAAAGCACCGGGGTAAAGAAAACAGGAACCCATTTTTCCAGGGTAAATACCGTCAGCTGCACCGTCAGCAGCGTGACCACAAAAGTGGATGGCAGATGACGCACCGCCAGCACAAAGGCCGTCCGGAACAGTCCGCCAATAGAAAATTCAAACCGTCCCATAATCGGGAACAGGTAACACAGCGTGCCTGCCGGAAGCACCAGGGCAATATAATATGCCACAAACATAACCACGCCCATCGCTGTTCCCACATTTGCCCGCATCACGGAATAACCATAGCACAGCAGCAGGGCAGGAAGAATACAGATCAGCGTAACCGGAATTCCCTTCCGCAGATTCGACACAAAGGCTTTCCAGAACATGCCGAACGCACCGTCGTCCACCTTGTGGCGAAACACCTTGACCACAGTGTAATACAGAGCGGCGGTTGCCGGACCGATAGTGACAATCGGCAGGCACAGGGCAACCCAGAACAGCCCTAACCCCACAAAATCAACCCCGCGGCTGACCATGCGCCAAAACAGATTATCCGGATCAAACACTTGTCGGAACATGAAAACCCTCCAGAAAATGCATCAAATGTGCTTTTCCACCAGCGCATTGGCGATGAGCTCCTGATTACGGTGGCAGGCAACGGGATCCCGGCGAATAAACTCATTGTAAAGTACATCCACCACAAACAGCTGCGCCATGCGGGCCGGCATACTGCCCAACTGAAGCGGACCTTCGTAGGAACCGCATTGCAGCACAACGTCAGCCTGCGCCGCGCCGGGCGAACGGGAAAACCGGGTAATCAGGATCACCCTTGTTTCCCGTTCCCGGGCCAGCTGCATCAGCTCCATCAGTTCCTTGGTAGAGCCGGAGTAAGAGAAAAACATCAGCACATCCCGCTCTCCCATCAGCGCTACCGTTGACGCCTGACGGTGGGAGTCCGCCATAAAGCTGAATTTACTTGACACAGTGGAGAAAATATGCGCTGCCTCTTCTGCAAGGATCATGGATCCCCCCTGTCCCATACAGCACACCCGCTGGGCGTCGCAGAGCAAATCCACTGCTTTGGCAATGTGCTCCGGCCGCACCAGTTCCATGCTTTGGGCAATGGCCGCAGTCTGGGCGTTATACAGCTTATGGCAGAGCTCGGAAATGCTGTCCTGAGGGCTGATTTCTCCTTCCTGACCTTCCATGATAGGTGAAATGCCCCCATGTTCTTCTGCGGTTGCCTTTGCCAAAGCCAGCTTGAAGGCATTATACCCCTTCAGCTTCAGTCGCCGACAAAAGCGGGAGATCGTAGCCTCTGCCACGCCGCTCTCATCTGCCAGCTCAGAAATGGACATAAACTGCACGTCCGTCTTATGCGCCAGCACATAGTCCGCTACCTTTTTTTCCGAAACAGTCAGGTGAAAGTAATTATTGCTGATATTGGCAAAGATGTTGCCGATCTGGGCCGTATCTTTCATGTTAACTTCTCCTGATCCATTGAATTCGTCACAAAGCAGCTTACTGCTTCCGCTCTACCTCGTCCATCATCTTGTCCAGATAGATCAGGCAGCGGGGCACATGGAAGGGTCCCTTAAAGGTACTGCCCTTGCAGGCCGGCTCGGTGGGCAGGCCGTCCCGGCGCAGATAGCCGTACCACTCGCCGTATTCCGGATCGGCAAAATGCTCCTTGGCATACTCAGCCGTCTTATAGAACCACTCCAGATAGTACGGATCACCGGTGTCCCGATACAGCATCATAGAAGCAATCAGGATTTCGTTATGGGGCCACCAGAGCTTCATGTCGTGCTCATAGGCCTCTGGCGGGCAGCCCATGCAGTCAATGAAGTAGAGCAAACCGCCGTACTTCTCGTCCCAACCGGCAGAAATCGCATTGTGGAAAATGTTCTGGGCAATCTCGCTGAGCTTTGGATCGCCTTCGTAGTTGGCCTGCTCCTCCAAAAACCAGCTGCCCTCGATGTCATGGCCGGGATTGACAACGCGGCCGGCAGTGGTATCGGTCTGAAGAGAACCATCCACACCAACGGTTTCCAGCACGCACTTCAGCTCCGGCTTGTAATGATATCGGATGATTTCCTCCACGCACTCCCGGGCGCGCTGATCGTACAGTTCTCTGTTGTCCGGATCGCAGCGGCGCATAACGGCGGTGACATTCAGATAGATCATCGGGTCGCCGAAAGCGCGGGACTGACGGGTTTCCGGAATGGTCTTGGGTCCCAGTCCGGTGGGATCCTTAATGAGGCCGTGGTTCAGGTTGTACACCATTTCGTAGGCCCGGCGGGCGCGCTCAATACGTACCGTGTCACCGGTGTTGGCATAGTACTCGGCGTTGGCAATGGTGTAGAAGTTTTCCGAATGACAATAGCGGCGCTGACGCAGGGGTCTGCCGTCGCCGGTCACAGTAAAGTACAGCCGTCCGCCGGCCTCGTGATTGACGCAGTGCTCTTCCAAAAAGTCCAGGCAGCTGCGGCTAGCCTCCAGCCACTCCTCCCGCTTGCCGTAGTTGGTGCACAGGAACGCAAAAATCCAACCGCAGCGTCCCTGCATCCAGACGCTCTTATCGGTGGAATAAATCTTGCCCGTACGGTCGACGCAGGTATACACGCCGCCGTGCTCCCGATCCATGCCGTACTTCAGCCAGAAGTCAACGCTCCGCTTCAGCTCGTCCTTCACCCATTGATGGGTAGCCTTAAATTTTGCCTGATCCATGACAAAGCCGTCCTTTCCTCCAGGCGAGTGAAACACATTATAATGTATTCCAACCCAACATTCGCTTCATTTTCTTTGATATTGCAGCCTTCGCCGCCGATCTGAGCTCATTGTATCATTTGTGAAATCCTTTTTCAATCGTCCAGTGAAATGAAAACGGACTTCTTTGAAAATTTTCTCCATTCGTGAAAATTATTTTACTTTTCCTCTTGCGTTGCACTCTCAATTTGCGTATATTAGGGGTGATAGCAAAGAAAACCGTTATTCCATAATACGCTGTGTAGAAAAACAAGGAGGTATTTTTACTATGAATCGCTATGGAATTGAGATCGCCGTAAAAAATGCGCCCAAGCTGGATCCGGAATTCATGCCCATTTTGCAGTTCAATCGCTCCTTCCTGAAAACCGCGAAGAAGCCGGTCTCCATCGCTGTGGAACGCGCGGACGGTCAGATGGCTACCTGCCATACCTTTGTGCACGGCACGCCGGAAATGGCAGAGGCCGACCACTACTATGTCAATCGTCTGGTTAAGACCATCCTCTGGATGAAGGGCGGCTTCAAAGTGTATGTCGCCGGCGACGAGGACACCTACAATTACCTGAAAAAGGCTTATTCCGCCGGTGACGAACAGGACTTTGACTTTGACTACATGGCAAATGTCTTTGAGCATCCCTTCGAAGTTGTTCTGGTGGATCGGGTGCCCGAGGCAAAGGACTCTCCCAAGAAGATGGGCGGCCATCTGGAAGGCTGCCGCATCGGCTTTGATGCCGGCGGATCCGACCGCAAGGTCTCCGCTGTGATCGACGGTGAGAGCGTCTACTCCGAGGAGGTGGTCTGGTTCCCGAAAACCAACTCCGATCCGGACTACCACTATGAAGGCATTGTCGCCGCTCTGAAATCCGCTGCCGAGCACATGCCCCGGGTGGATGCGGTAGGCGTTTCCTCTGCCGGTGTTTACATCAACAACCGCACCATGAATGCCTCTCTGTTTCTGAAAGTGCCTAAGAATCTTTTCGATGCCAAGGTAAAGGACATCTACATCCGTGCCATTACCGACACTTTCGGCGACGTGCCCTTTGAAGTGGTCAACGACGGCGACGTATCCGCTCTGGCCGGCATGATGAGTCTGGAAGAACCCAACGTACTGGGCATTGCCATGGGCACCAGTGAGGCCGTCGGCTACGTAGATCCCAACGGCTGCATCACCGGTTGGCTCAACGAGCTGGCTTTCGTCCCGGTGGACTGCCATCCGGATGCCATGGAAGACGAATGGAGCCATGACATCGGCTGCGGCGTAAAATATTTCTCTCAGGACTCCGTGATTAAACTGGCGCCCCGCGCCGGCATTCAGTTGGACGAGTCTCTGTCCCCCGCCGAAAAGCTGAAGGTTGTTCAGGCCCGCATGGCTGAAGACGATCCTGCTGCTGCGGACATCTACTCCTCTATCGGCACCTATCTGGGCCACACGCTGGCTTACTATTACGATCTCTACCATTGCAAGCATGTCCTGCTGTTGGGCCGCGTGATGAGCGGTAATGGCGGCGACATTGTGCTGGCGGAAGCAAAGCGGGTTCTCCACGAGGAGTATCCCGAACTGGACGGCAAAATTCTGCCCACTCTTCCGGACGAAAAATTCCGCCGCGTAGGTCAGTCCGCTGCCGCTGCCAGCCTGCCGGAACTGAAATAAGGAGGCCTTTTCCATGATGCGCATCAAAAATGCCCGGGTGTTCCAAAACGGAGCTTTTGTTCCCGGCGGCATTGAATTTGATGAGAAAATCACCGCCGTAGGCGCCGGTCTGGACACAGAGGACGCCCTCGACGCTGAGAGCTGTTACCTGATTCCCGGCTTGATTGACGTCCACACCCATGCCGCCATGGGAGAGGACGCCAGTGACGGCAAGCCGGAGGGTATGCCTGTCATGTCCCGCTACTACGCCGCCGGCGGCGTCACCTCCTGGTGCCCCACCACCATGACGCTGAAAGAGCCGGTACTGACCAAGGCCATGCACACCATTCGGGACTTTGTCCGCCCTGCCGACGGCGCAAAGGTGGCCGGAGTCAACCTGGAAGGGCCGTTCCTGTGCTATGCCAAGCGAGGCGCACAGGCAGCGGAAAACCTTCATGCACCGGACGCCGCCATGTTCCATCGGCTGGATGAGGCCAGCGGCGGTCTTGTTCGTCTGGTCACCGTTGCCCCGGAAGAACCGGGCGCGCTTGCATTCATCCGGGAGGTAAGCCGGGTCTGCACTGTTTCCATCGGACACACCACAGCGGACTACGACACCGCTCTGGCCGCCTATCAGGCCGGTGCATCCCATGCAACTCATCTTTTCAACGGCATGCCTTCTCTGCTGCACCGGGAACCCGGTGTCATCGCTGCCGCCTGCGATGCCGGTGCTACGGTCGAACTGATCACCGATGGATTGCACATCCATCCCTCCGTCATTCGCCTGACCCACAAGCTGTTTGGAGAAAAGCTGGTGCTCATCTCCGATTCCCTGCGCTGTGCCGGTATGCCGGACGGCGACTACACCCTCGGCGGCCAGCCCATCACCATGAAAAACGGCCGCGCCACCCTGACCGGCACCGACACTCTGGCCGGCTCCTCCATTCATCTGATGGATGGTCTGCGGCGCAGCGTTTCCTTTGGTGTTCCGCTGGAAGCTGCCGTCCTTGCCGCTACCGAAACGCCTGCAAAAGCCATCCGCCGCAGCGACATCGGCCGTCTTGCCGTGGGCTGCTGCGCAGATCTGGTGCTGCTGGATCGGGACTTGAACTTAAAGGCTGTGTTTATCGACGGTCAGCGCATCCGCTGACTGTGATTTGTAAGAAAGAAGGCAACTATGAGAATTATTTCTGCGCGTGATTACGATCACATGAGCCGTCAGGCCGCCAACATCATCTCCGCTCAGGTCATTCTGAAGCCGGATTGTGTGCTGGGTCTTGCCACCGGCTCCAGCCCCATCGGCACCTATAAGCAGCTGATCGAATGGTACCAGAAGGGAGACATCGACTTCAGCCGGGTGAAAAGCGTCAATCTGGACGAGTATGTGGGACTGGATTATTCCAGCGATCAAAGCTACATTTACTTTATGCGCAACAACTTCTTTGACCACATCAACATTGATCTGGCCAACACCAATGTCCCCTGCGGCGTAAACCCCAACGCGGAAGAGGAGTGCAGCCGCTACGACAAGATCATTCATGATCTGGGCGGCATTGACCTGCAGCTGCTGGGGCTTGGTCCGAACGGTCACATCGGCTTCAATGAGCCGGATGATCATTTCCCGAAAGGTACCCACAAGGTTGCTCTGACCGATGCCACCATTCAGGCCAACAAGCGCTTTTTTGAAAAGGAATCCGATGTTCCCCGCTATGCCTACACCATGGGCATCTGCGACATCATGCAGGCCCGGCGCGTGGTTATGGTGGTTTCCGGCGAAGGCAAGGCAGATATTGTAAAATCCGCCTTCTTCGGTCCTGTCACTCCTCAGGTGCCCGCCTCCATCCTCCAGCTTCATAAGGATTTCACCCTTGTGGCGGATGAAGCCGCACTGTCTAAAATCTGACTTCTCCTTTTTCTATTGCGGCCGGCGCACAGTTCTGTCATTTGCAGAGCTGTGCGCCGGCTGTGTTCTTTTTTATTTTACCGAAAAAGTGCTGTTTTTTGCAGAATCAGAAACCAGTTTGGCAAAAGTAAAAAGAGAAACTTGGAACATTTTTTTGTTGAAATTGGGGAAAAACCGTTTTTTTCTCATATTTGCAGTTGATTTGCTCCGCATTATGGATTACAATGGCATTGCTATTGAAAGGAGTGGTTTGGTGCTGAATCTGGTTTTAGTGGAACCGGAAATTCCCCAGAACACAGGAAACATTGCCCGCACGGCAGCGGCAACCCGCAGCCGTCTGCATCTGGTGCGCCCGCTTGGGTTCGATATCAGTGAAAAGGCAGTCCGCCGCGCCGGACTGGACTACTGGCCCATGGTTGATCTTCAGGTCTGGGACAATCTGGACGCATTGTTTGCCGCCCATCCTGAGGCAGGACAGGATCTTTGGCTGGCCACCACAAAGGCCCCGCAGGATTACTCCGCAGCCCGCTTTACTCCGGACAGCTGGCTGTTTTTCGGCAAGGAAACCGCCGGACTGCCAAAGCCTTTTCGCGAAGCGCATGCCGACCGCTGCATTCGCATTCCCATGTTTGAAAATGCCAGAAGTTTAAATCTGGCAAACTCCGTTGCAATCCTAACCTATGAAGCGCTTCGGCAGAACGGATTTCCCGGTCTGTTGGGCGAAGGCGAGATGAGTACCGGCAGAGTGTTCTGATCCGGTCATCCACTTGAAAGGAGTCTTTCGTTATGAACTACAGCAAGAAAACCGTTACCGACATTGATGTCAAAGGCAAAAAGGTGCTCTGCCGCTGCGATTTCAACGTACCCCAGGACAAGCAGACCGGCGCCATCACCGATGACAAGCGCATCCGCGCCGCTCTGCCCACCCTGCAGTATCTGCTGGATCAGGGCGCTGCCGTCATTGCCTGCTCCCACCTGGGCAAGCCAAAAGGGGAAGTAAAGCCCGCCCTGAGCCTTGCTCCCGTGGCAAAGCGCCTGGAGGAACTGCTGGGCAAGCCCGTTATTTTTGCCGCTGACGTAGTGGGCGAGGATGCCGCTGCCAAGGCCGCCGCGCTCCAGCCCGGTCAGATTATGCTGTTGGAGAACCTCCGCTTTGAAAAGGGCGAGGAGAAGAATGATCCTGTCTTTGCCAAGGCACTTGCCGACCTCGCCGGTGCAGACGGCGTTTATGTATCCGACGCCTTCGGCACGGTTCACCGCGCTCATGCCTCTACCGCCGGTGTGGCAGACTATCTGCCTGCAGTATCCGGTTTCCTGATTCAAAAGGAATTGGAGATCATCGGCGGCGCACTGGCCAATCCAAAGCGTCCTCTGGTGGCCATTCTGGGAGGCAGCAAGGTCAGCAGTAAGATCGGCGTAATCAACAACCTGCTGGAAATTGCCGACACCATCATCATTGGCGGCGGCATGGCCTACACCTTCTCCGCCGCACAGGGCGGCAAAATCGGTTCCTCCATGTTGGAAGCCGATTGGCAGGATTATGCCCGGGAAATGATTGCCAAGGCCAAAGAAAAGGGCGTGAAGCTGCTGTTGCCGGTGGACGATGTCGTTGCCGACAAATTTGCCGCTGACGCCAACCATCAGGTTGTTCCCTCCGGCGAGATTCCCGAAGGCTGGATGGGACTGGATATCGGCCCCAAGACGGTGGAATTATACTCCGCCGCCGTGGCAGACGCCGGCACCGTTATCTGGAACGGGCCTATGGGCGTGTTCGAATTCCCCGCATTCGCCAACGGCACAAAGGCTGTCGCAGAAGCACTGAGCAAGACCGATGCCATCACCATCGTTGGCGGCGGCGACAGTGCCGCCGCAGTAGAACAACTGGGCTATGCCGACAAGATGACGCACATCTCCACCGGCGGCGGCGCCAGTCTGGAGTTTATGGAGGGCAAGGCACTGCCCGGCGTTGTATGCCTGCTGGATAAGTAAATCGAAAAGGCTTCCCCTTGGGGGGAAGCTGTCACCGAAGGTGACTGACGAGGGGGGCAGGTCACTGAGCGCTCGTGTAGACGCCACCTCATCCGTCACGGCTGCGCCGTGCCACCTTCCCCTCAAGGGGAAGGCTCTGGAACGGTGCGCCCTTTGAGTTTAAACAGAGAAGGAGAAAAACTATGAACAGACGTTATCGTAAGACCATCATCGCCGGCAACTGGAAGATGAACAAGACCGCCTCGGAGACCCGCGTCTTTGCGGATGAGCTGAAAGCCATCATGCCTAAGGCCAAGTGGTGCGAGGTACTGCTGTGCGTCCCCTTTGTGAATATCCCCGCCGCCATCAAGGCCTTCAAGGACACCCGGGTCGCCATCGGCGCAGAAAACCTTCATTTTGAGGAAAACGGCGCCTACACCGGCGAAGTTTCTGCCGCCATGCTGAAGGATCTGGGCGTAAAGTATGTTATCATCGGTCACTCCGAGCGCCGCCAGTACTGGAACGACGACGATATCATTGTCAACAAAAAGGTGCACGCCGCCATCCGCGTCGGTCTGCGCCCGATCATCTGCGTGGGTGAAAGTCTGGAGCAGCGGACGTTGGGGATCACCAAAGAGCTCATCGACCTGCAAGTCAAGACCGCCCTGTCCGGTGTGCCCGCAGAGAAGATGCGTCATGTGGTGATCGCCTACGAGCCCCTGTGGGCCATCGGCACCGGCAGAACCGCCACAGTGGAGCAGGCCAACGAGGTCAATGAGGAGATCCGCACCGTCATCCGCAAACTGTACGGTGCCCGGGTTGCACGCAGCGTTACCATTCTCTACGGCGGCAGCATGAACACAAAGAATGCCGAGGATCTGCTGGCTCAGCCCGACGTGGACGGCGGTCTGATCGGCGGCGCCAGCTTGAATCCCGAGGACTTCAACGCCATCATCAACGCAGCCAACCAGGAATAATCCCAATCCTTAGATCGGAGCATCTGATTATCCATGAAAACACCAACCATCCTCATTATTATGGACGGCTTCGGCCTGCGGGACAGTGATGTTGGCAACGCGGTTCATGCCGCCAACACTCCCGTGCTGGACAAGCTGTTCGCTGAAAATCCCTTCTCCCGCCTGTCTGCCTCCGGCTTGGACGTAGGTCTGCCGGACGGGCAAATGGGCAACAGTGAAGTAGGTCATACCAACATCGGCGCCGGCCGGGTCGTATTTCAGGATCTGCCCAAGATCACCAAGGCCATTCAGGACGGCGATTTCTTTGAGAACGAGGCCTATAAAACTGCCATGCTGGCCGCGAAGAACGCCGGCAAAGCCGTGCATATTCTCGGTCTGCTCAGTGACGGCGGTGTCCACTCCCATATTGACCACATGAAGGCCGCTGTGAAAATGGCGCGTGAACTGGGGTGCGAAAAGGTTTTTGTTCATGCTTTTCTGGACGGGCGCGATGTGCCCCCCACCTCCGGAAAAGACTATGTGGCAGAAATGCAGCAGGTCTGCCGGCAGTACGGTGCCTCCATTGCCACCCTTTCCGGCCGCTACTATGCCATGGATCGGGACACCAACTGGGATCGGGAAGAAAAAGCCTATGCCGCCATGGTCTACGGTGAGGGCGTGCAAAATGCCGATCCGGTTGCCGCTGTGCAGGCCAGCTATGACGCCGGTATCACCGACGAGTTTGTCGTCCCCGTGGTGTGCCATCCCGAGGGCAGAATTTCTGCCGGCGACGCCTGCATCTTTATGAATTTCCGTCCCGACCGGGCTCGCCAGATCACCCGTACTCTGGTAGACCCCGATTTTGAGGGTTTTCTCCGCCGCAAAGGCTTCTTCCCCCTCCACTTTGTCTGCACCACCTCCTACGATGCCACCATGCCGAATGTGACTGTGGCCTATCCGAAGGAGAGTCTGCAAAACATCTTCGGCGAGTACATCGCCCAAAGCGGTCTGACCCAGCTGCGAATCGCCGAAACAGAGAAATATGCCCACGTGACATTTTTCTTCAACGGCGGCGTGGAAAAAACCTTCCCCGGCGAGGATCGCTGCCTTGTTGCCTCCCCCAAGGTGGCAACCTATGACCTTCAACCGGAAATGAGTGCCCCGGAGGTCTGCGATCAGTGCGTAGACCGCATCAGGAGCGGCAAATATGACGTGATCATCCTCAACTTTGCCAACTGCGACATGGTCGGTCATACCGGCGTATTCAAAGCCGCTGTGAAAGCAGTGGAAACCGTTGACACCTGCGTGGGCAAAGTGGTAGACGCCGTGCAGGAGATGGGCGGCATCGCTCTGATTACCGCCGACCACGGCAACGCAGAGCAAATGCTTCAGGAGGATGGGGTCAGCCCCTTCACCGCCCACACCACCAATCTTGTGCCCTTCTGCATTGTAGGTGCGGATGTGAAGCTGCGGGACGGTCGTCTGGCGGATATCGCTCCCACCATGCTCGACCTGATGGGCATGGAAAAGCCGGTAGAGATGAACGGAGAGAGTCTGATTCTCGCCTGATAAACCTTTATTGTAATTTATCCCTCCGCTCTTTTGAGGGCGGAGGGTGAGAAAGGATTTGTGTGACTATGATCTATTCCAGCGAAGTACAGAACATGTGTCCGGTCGCCAAAGGCGCATACCACGGCCCCGCTCCCATTCCTGAAGAGGGCAAATGGGTGCAGGCGAAAGAAATCTCTGATATCAGCGGTTTTACCCATGGTGTGGGCTGGTGCGCACCCCAGCAGGGCGCCTGCAAGCTGAGCCTGAATATCAAAAACGGCATCATCGAAGAGGCTCTGGTGGAAACCATCGGCTGCACCGGCATGACCCACTCCGCTGCTATGGCCGGTGAAATTCTCATCGGAAAAACCATTTTGGAAGCCCTGAACACCGACCTGGTGTGCGATGCCATCAACACTGCTATGCGGGAGCTGTTCCTGCAGATCGTCTACGGCCGCAGCCAGACCGCTTTCTCCGAAGGCGGTCTCCCCATCGGCACCAGTCTGGAGGATCTGGGCAAAGGTCTGTGCGGTCAGGTCGGCACCATCTTCTCCACCAAGGAGAAGGGCCCTCGTTACCTGTCCCTGACCGAAGGCTATATCACCCGTCTGGCACTGGACGAAGAGAACCAGATTATCGGGTATGAATTCGTGCATCTGGGCAAGATGATGGAGTCCATCCGCAACGGCATGGATGCCAACGAAGCTCTGGAAAAAGCCAAGGGTCACTACGGCCGCTTCAACGCCGAAGACGGCGCTGTCAAGTACATCGATCCCAGAAAGGAATAAGGTGATTAGCATGGCACTGTTTGAATCCTACGAAAGACGCATCGACCAGATCACCCCTGTTCTGGCTGAGTATGGCATCTCCTCTGTGGAGGAGTGCCTCGACATCTGCAAAAGCTACGGCTTCAACCCCTACGACATCGTCGCCGGTGTGCAGCCCATCAGCTTTGAAAACGCCCGCTGGGCCTACACCGTGGGCGCGGCCATCGCCATCAAGAAGGGCGTAAAATCCGCTGCAGAAGCTGCCGAAGCCATTGGCATCGGTCTGCAGTCCTTCTGCATTCCCGGTTCCGTCGCTGACGACCGCAAGGTTGGTCTCGGCCACGGCAACCTGGGCGCCATGCTGCTGCGGGATGAGACAAAATGCTTTGCCTTCCTCGCCGGTCATGAATCTTTTGCCGCCGCTGAAGGCGCGATCGGCATCGCCCGCAACGCCAATAAGGCCCGTAAGGAGCCTCTGCGGGTCATCCTGAACGGTCTTGGCAAAGATGCCGCCCAGATTATCTCCCGCATCAACGGCTTCACCTATGTTCAGACTCAGTTTGATTACTACACCGGCGAACTGAAGATCGTGCGTGAAATTGCCTACTCCAAGGGTGAGCGGGCAGCTGTCCGCTGCTATGGCGCCGACGACGTCCGTGAAGGTGTTGCCATCATGCATCATGAGGGCGTGGATGTGTCCATCACCGGCAACTCCACCAACCCCACCCGCTTCCAGCACCCCGTTGCCGGAACCTACAAGAAGGAATGCATTGAGCAGGGCAAGAAGTACTTCTCTGTTGCCTCCGGCGGCGGCACCGGCCGCACCCTGCACCCGGATAACATGGCAGCAGGTCCTGCATCCTATGGCATGACCGATACCATGGGCCGTATGCACTCCGACGCCCAGTTTGCTGGTTCCTCTTCCGTTCCTGCTCACGTGGAAATGATGGGCTTGATCGGCATGGGCAACAACCCCATGGTCGGCGCAACCGTGGCTGTAGCTGTTGCTGTCAACGAAGCACTGAACAAATGAGGCGGCACAATGGACGCATTGATTAAGAATATGCCCCGGGAAGAGGTAACAAAGCTGACGGATCTGGTGACCATCCAGTCCGGTCAGGTGGTCAGCCGGACTCTGGCGCAAAACGACCATTTGAGCCTGACCCTCTTTTCCTTCGATCAGGGTGAGGAAATTTCCACCCACGCTTCCGAAGGCGACGCGCTGGTAACCGTTCTGACCGGCGAGGGCGTCTTCACCGTGAATGGAACGCCCCATATCGTCAAGGCCGGCGAATCCCTGCTGATGCCTGCCGGTCTGCCCCACTCCATTCGGGCAAATCAGCCCTTCCAATGGCAGTTGGTGGTTGTATTCCCGGAAGAATAATCAAAAATTCTCCTCTGCGGTGCAGGGGAGAATTTTTCTTGTGCTTCTTCTGCAATCGTAGTAGAATATCACTCAAATCTTCCCGGAATGGAGTTTTCACCATGGTAAAGGACATTTGCAAAGACATTATTCTGCTCTCCCGCAAGGCGCAGCCCGCAACGCCGGAAGATCTTCCCCTTGCCCGGGATCTGCTGGATACGCTGACGGCCCACAAAGACACCTGCGTCGGCATGGCCGCCAATATGATCGGCACGGCAAAAAACATCATTGCCTTTGCAGACGGCTCAGATTACACGGTTATGTTCAATCCCACCATTCTAAAGGCCTCTGACCGCTATGAAGCGGAAGAAGGCTGTCTGTCCCTGTCCGGAACCCGTACCGCCCGGCGCTTTCGCACCATCAAGGTTCAGTGGCAAAACGAAAAGTTTCAGATGCGAACCAAAACCTACACCGGTTGGACCGCACAGATCATTCAGCACGAGATGGACCACTGCAGCGGAATTCTGATTTGAGGTACGACGAATGGACAGTTCTTTCTTCGGAACAGAAAAAATCACCCGCATTCTGCTCCGCCTTGCCCCGCCGGTCATGCTGGCACAACTGATTCAGGCACTGTATAACATTGTAGACAGCTTCTTTGTGGGAAAATACTCTGCGGAAGGACTGACTGCCCTTTCCATTATTTATCCCGTGCAATTGCTGATGATCGCTCTGGCTGTTGGAACCGGTGTGGGTCTTAATACGGCAATCGCCCACTTTCTCGGCCAACACCGAACCGCGCAGGCTAGGGAAATTGCCGGTGTCGGCACTGCCCTTGCCCTTGTCCTGTGGGCAGTTTTTGCCGCTGTCTGCTGGTGCATCATGCCTGCTTACGCCCGCATGTCCACCAACTCTGCCGCCGTCATTCAGGAGGTCGTTTGCTACGGTCGGATCGTCTGTCTGTTCAGCACCGGCCTGTTCTGCGAAAGCATCTGGACAAAGGTTCTGCAGGCAGAAGGCGACATGAAGACCCCTACAATCGCTCAAATTGCCGGCGCACTGACGAATATTGTATTGGATCCCCTGCTGATTTTCGGCCTTTTCGGTCTGCCTCAGTTGGGCATTGCCGGTGCGGCCATCGCCACTGTAGCCGGACAATGGGTCGCTGCGCTGATCGTCATGGGCCGCGGTCGGCGGAAAAGCCCGCCTCTGCGTTGTTATCTCCCCTATATCCGCCGAATCTATCATCTTGGACTGCCGAATATCCTGATGCAGTCCGCTTATACCTTCTATATTCTCGGCCTGAACCTCATTCTGTCCGGCTTTTCGGATCAGGCTGTCACTGCATTGGGATTATACTATAAGTGGCAAACCTTCTTCTTTATCCCCCTGGGCGCTTTGCAAACCTGTATGGTGCCCATTGTCAGCTACAATTACGCCGGCCAAAACCGTATTCGCTGTCGTCAGACAGTTCGGGTGTCGCTGCTTTCCGGCATTGCCCTGATGGCGGTTGGAACCCTCTGCTTCGAACTGCTCCCCGGTCCGATGCTGCAGGTGTTCACCGGGGACGCCGACGTCATCTCCATCGGAAGCTATGGTTTTCACTGGATCGGTCTCAGCTTTCTCCCCATGGTCACTTCCCTGTTGTTCCCCGTGTTCTTTCAGGCAGTGGGCAGTGCCTTAAAAAGCTCTCTGCTGACGATTTTGCGCACTGTCGTTTTATTTGTCCCTCTTGGCTGGCTGTTGGCGCACTTTGGCCTGCATTCCTTTTGGCTTACGTTCCCCATCACGGAAACCATCGTCACAATCGTCGGCTTTTTCCTTTATCACAGTTTTCTTCAAAAACAGATGACCTTTTGAATCTCCCCATGGTTCGTATCTTCGCGCATGGCAAAAGCGCACCGCTTTGTTGCGGTGCGCTTTTTCTTTGCAGTCTGCAAATCTTACTGATTCTTACCGCGGCGAATACCGATGAAGGTAATGGCCGTTCCGGTGGCGACCAGAGCAGTCAGAGCCAGAACAACATGGCTGTTGTCGCCGGTCTTTGCCGTGCCGGTCTTGTTGGTTTTGTTCGCATTCGTGTCAGTGGTGTTTGTATTTGTGCCGGTAGCAGGAATCACCGTATTCTCGCTGCGCTTATAGCCGCAGACGGAGCACTCTTCGTGCTTAACGCCGGCCTTTGTTGCAGTAGCTTCGCTGTCCACAACCCAGGCCATCGTGTGCTCAGCTTCATCGCTGATGCCGCCGTCGTTTCCTGTGCAGCTGTGCCAGTGCTTCTGCTCGTCGCTGCTCCAATCCTTGCTGTAGGTGTGGATGTGCTCAAACTCAGCCTTCAACTCCACATTGCCGGCAGGCATGGTGAAGGTGTTGTCCTCGTTTACCGTCACGTCGCCGCTGACCACAGTCCAGCCCACAAAACGATAGCCCTCGTCCGGAGTTGCCGTCAGAGTGACGGTGTCGCCGGCGTACGCGCTTTCGGTGTCTGCCGAGGCGGTGCCATGCTCGGAGGCATTCACAGTAACGTTATAGGCATCCTTGTGATAGATGGTAAAGGTGTCCACCACGCTCAGGTCGCTGGTGCGATAGGTGGTAATGGTGAACTGATCATCGGACACATCCACGCGGGAAATGTTGGGCACCCGCTCCTGATTCATTACGCGGGAGTAGGAAAAGTCCAGATTGTTCTGGATGGTATAGAACTTGGAGCCGGAGGCGGAGTTTGCAGTCACATACAGAATGCCTTCCGGATTGGTGATGGAGCTGTAGTTATCATCGTCGTAGATGGAAGCGTCTGTCATGGGGGTCAGACCATCCATCATATATGTGCGGCAATACACGTGGTCGTGGCCCATAAGCACCACGTCGATGTCCAGTTCCTTGAAGACGGGAGAGAGCTGATTGCGGCGCTCCAGAATGTCTGTCTCGGCGGCATGGTTTGCTACGGAGTAGATGGAGTGGTGGAATGTAACGATCTTCCAGGTGATATCCTGATTTGCAGTGTCCGCAATGGCCTGCTTCATAAAGGCTTCGTGTTCTGCAGTGGAACGGTTATTACTGTTCAGAACCATGAACAGCACATGGTTGTAAACGAAGTAGTAGTCACTGCTGGCATTGGTGCTGCCATAGCTGCTCTCGTTGGGCACATTAAAGTGCTCATCATAGGCAACGGAGCTGGAGTCATGGTTGCCGACTACAGTAGCCACAGGAAGCTGCAGCAGCTTGGTGTGCAGCAGGTAGCCGTCATACTGCGTTTCGTCATTGGCGCGGTTGACCTGGTCGCCGGCAGAGAGCATGAAGTCAATGCCGCCCATAACCGAGTTCTCGTTGATCAGGCTCAGGGTCTTTTCCCATCCGTCGGTATCGCTGACGGTACTGCCGCTGGCGCCGATCTGGGGGTCGCCGGCAAAGGCAAAGGAGAATGCATTGCCGGAACCGGTGGTAAAGGTATTGATTTCGGTCTTAGCATCGCCGTTCACCATCTGATAGGCATAAGTGGTATTGCCCGCCAGATTAAGCGCCGTGGCCTGATAGCTGTAGTAGCCGGCCTTATTGGTCGCTTCCTTCACGGCAGCCGGATAGCTGTCTGCATTGTCGGGCATCTCGCCGTTCTTCACATCGGAAGCCTTGGCAATCAGCAGCGTGCCCTCTCCGGAAACATTGCTGTACCAGGTGAAGTTCCGCTGGGTTTCGTTGCTGCCCATGGAGATGGAGATGCTGCCCTGCTCCGTTTCCGGATCTGCAGGCGCCTCTGTGCTGAAGGTCAGGCTGGGCATGTTGAAGTAGATATCCGAGCTGTTCTCGCGGCCCTGATGAATCTCCACTGCCACAACGTTCTCGCCCTTCACCAGAAGATTCTGGACATTCTCCGTCACAGAAATGGTGCCGGTTTTGGGGTCACCCTCGTTGGAACCGCCGTACTGAAGGTTGGCGGTAATGCTGTCGTCATCAAAGCCGGCAATTTTTGTGCCGTTGATGTACACCGTAGCGGAGTCATCATAAACCACCGTGCCGGTAATGGACTGAATTGCGGAGGGATCGTCCACATTGACGGTAGTACGGAAGAAAAACGCCTCAATGTCCGTGGTTCCGTCTTCCTTATACTGGGTCAACAGCGTGTTGGGCGTACAGTTTCCGCCAAGATCCGCAATCGCACCCTTCTTTGCTCCGAAGGACCCCTGTGCCGTCTTCCAACCGGTGGTGTCATAGCCGGCCTTTGTCCAACTGGTGCGGACATAGCCCTCAGCAGAGGAATCACCGGCGGGATCCGCCCCTGTATCGAGGTACGTCCACTGTGTGGTCTGGTCTATGGCCGTCGGACTTACCGCACCCTCTGCCGCAGCAGGCAGAACACTGATGCTGGTGGTAATCGCAGCGGCCATTACCAGAGCGGATAATCTGGTCAATTTTGTTTTCACTTGATTCACCTTTCTTTTTCCTTTTGCATATGGATCTATCTTCAACCATCAGAATCCACTGGATTCGAGGCGGTTGATCTGCGTACAAACAGCAACGCGGAAATTCCTGTGGCAATGGGCACCGTCAGCACAACGCCGATGGTGGCGCAAAGTCCCTGGGTCAGCTCAATGGCCATATAATCCGAAGAAAACAACTGGCGGAATTGATAGCCAAAGGCCAGCAGACTGATCATGGTATTCAGCGCTGTTCCGGCGAAAGCCAGAATTAAGGTGTTGCTCATGGTGCCGATCATATCTTTTCCGATGTTAAATCCGGATTGCACCAGTGCCCGCCGACTCATTCCCGGATTTACCTCCACCAGTTCCTCCAACGCAGCCGCCAGAGACACTGCCACGTCCATGACTGCGCCAAGCGCAGAAATCAGCACTCCTGCCAGAAGCAGAGGACGAACAGAAAGTCCGGTGGCATCCCGCACCAGCAGCAATTCTTCCGCTGTGTCGCTGTTGTAGCCGGACAAATGAAGTGTCCATGCCGCAGCGGCAAAAATGATGCCCGTCACGCACACACCGGCCAGAGTCGACAGAACGCCCACTGCCGTACGGCGGCTGAACCCATTGAGCAGAAGCAAGCTTGCTCCGGTCGCCAGCAAAACCGTCAGCAGAGTGACCGCCAATGGATTAAATCCGTGGAAAATTGCCTGAGCCAAAAACAGAACAACAATCAAAAGAGAAAATCCAACGCCCAGCAGTGCGCGAATGCCTTTCTTTCGCCCCACCAGAACGACCGCCAGTGCAAACACTCCGATCAGCGAATACAGCGGCAAAGTGCGGTCGTAGTTAAAGATCGTGTAGTAGGGGGCGGCGTTTTCCGGCGTATCCGCACAGACAATCACCCGCTGATGCACAGAAACCCGAATGTTATGAATCTGGGTCAGGTAGTTGTCAATTTCCACCTGCGCTCCCTTTTGCTCTCCCTCCAGCAGTTCTACCACAACTTCCTGCTCCCCCAAGTAAAGGGAAGCATCCGCCGTGTCCAGCTCCAGCCGCTCACTGGTAATGCTGATGACCCGGCCTTTGACATAGTGAAGGGAGTCGGAATTAAATTTTACATAGCTGTTGATACTGTTCCAGTCAAACAAAATAACCGCAGCCAAAAAGGCTATCCCCAGTATCAGCGCCGCAATGCCCGCGGCTCTTTTTCTCATGGCATATCGCTCCTTCCCCTGTATTATACCCAGCCTTTTTTCCGTCTGAAACCAAAGAACCGTAAAGGGAATGTCAAATATACGCAAAATAAAACCGGTCTTACGAGGTCCAATGCGCACAAAATTTAATACAAATTAAAAAGTCCTGAACCAGACAAAGTTGTCGGTTCAGGACTTATTTCGGATGGATTTATTTTTTATATCTCTTTCGGTTGCGCTTGCGGCCAACAATACAAAGAAAAGCCAGAATCACTGCCGCACTGACCGCCATAACGATCCACGCCATGGGGTCTGACGACTCTGCCGCCGTTTCCCCGGTCTCTTCGGCGAATGCAGCGGGCATCATCGCCAAACTGAACAGCAGGCCGGTAAACAGCGCGCCGATTTTTTTCAATTTCAATTGCAGCCCACATAAGGGAGGAGGGTTTGTGTCCATAGAAAATCCTTTCTTTTTTTGTTGCGAGTCTCTTGCCCCGCATAAATATCTGGGCAAGGATAACATATTTTTCGACAAAAAGCAAGAAAAGTCTGCCTGCTGCAACCGTAAAGTGCAAAAATCGTGACTTTGACGAAAATTTATACGATAGACCACTCATAATATTTCAAGCCCGGAAGTATTTTGTATCCCGTGGGATGGCTCCGCTCTTGACAAAGCGGAATAATTTGTGTATGTTAGTATTAGCCATATGACTGACGGAAGTGGAACTGACCACGGGGAGTATGGCGTGTGTTGAGCCGACCGTCTGGGCACTTGCTGCCGGGATGCGTCGGCTGTTTTCGTATCCCCGCACAGAATCGAACTGCTATGTGAGAAAGGAACGAAGCATCATGAAAACGGACATTGAAATTGCACAGGGCACGGAAATGCTGCCCATTCGTGCGGTGGCCGAAAAAGCCGGCATCGACGAAGAACTTCTGGAATACTACGGCAAAGTAAAGGCGAAAATCGACATCACCCCCCTGCGGGACAAGCCCCGGAAGGGCAAACTGGTATTGGTAACCGCCATCAACCCCACCCCAGCCGGCGAGGGCAAGACCACCACCAGCGTCGGCCTGGCCGACGCCATGGTGCAGTTGGGCAAACAGACGATGCTTTGCCTGCGGGAACCCTCTCTCGGCCCGGTATTCGGCGTGAAGGGCGGCGCCGCCGGCGGCGGCTATGCCCAGGTCATCCCCATGGAGGACATCAACCTCCACTTCACCGGCGACTTCCACGCCATCGGCGCGGCCAACAACCTGCTGGCCGCCATGCTGGACAACCACATTCAGCAGGGCAACGCACTGGACATCGACGTGAAGAACATCACCTGGAAGCGCTGCGTGGACATGAATGACCGCCAGCTGCGCAACATCATCGACGGCATCGGCGGCCGGATGCAGGGCGTGCCCCGTGAGGACGGCTTTGACATCACCGTTGCCAGTGAGATCATGGCCGTGCTCTGCCTCGCCTCTGACCTCATGGATCTAAAAGCCCGGCTGGCCCGTATCATTGTGGGCTACACCCGCTCCGGCGCACCGGTCACTGCTCACGACCTGAAGGCGGAGGGTGCGATGACCGTCCTGCTGAAGGACGCCATCAAGCCCAATCTGGTACAGACACTGGAGCACAACCCCGCCATCGTCCACGGCGGTCCCTTCGCCAACATCGCCCACGGCTGCAACTCCGTCTCCGCCACTGACACCGCCCTCAAGCTGGCGGACTATGTCATCACGGAAGCAGGCTTCGGTGCAGATCTGGGCGCGGAGAAATTCCTTGACATCAAGTGCCGCGCGGCGGGCATGACCCCTGACGCTGTGGTCATTGTCGCCACGGTCAAGGCACTGAAATATAACGGCGGCGTGGCAAAGACCGAGCTGAGTGCGGAAAATCTGGAGGCACTGGAGCGCGGTCTGCCCAACCTGCTCAAGCATGTGGAAAACATCACCCAGGTATTCGGCCTGCCCTGCGTTGTGGCCATCAATCGCTTCGTGCAGGACACCGACGCAGAACTGGAACTCATTCGCAGCAAGTGCGCGGAGCTGGGTGTCAATGTTGCCATGAGCGAAGTCTGGGGTAAGGGCGGCAAAGGCGGCATTGAACTGGCTGAGGAAGTGCTGCGTCTGTGCGAGCAGCCCAAGGACTTTCACTTCGCCTATGATCTCCATCAGCCCATCAAAGACAAGATTGCCGAGATCGTCCGCCGGATCTATGGCGGCAGCGGCGTGACCTACTCCAAGACCGCCAATCAGTCCATCGCCAAGCTGGAAGAACTGGGCTACGGCGACCTGCCTGTCTGCATGGCAAAGACCCAGTATTCCCTCTCCGACGACGCCGGCAAACTGGGGCGTCCTGAGGGCTTCACCGTCTCCGTCAGCAAGGTAAAGGTTTCCGCCGGTGCTGGCTTTATTGTGGTGCAGACCGGCGACATCATGACCATGCCCGGCCTGCCCAAGGTTCCCGCGGCAGAACGGATTGACATTGATGAAAACGGCGTCATCACCGGCCTGTTTTAAGCATTCCTCTTTGTTTTATTAAAAACAGATTTAAAATCATTGAATGAACTGTGAAATATGCCAATATCCCCTTGTGTTTTTTTCGATAAAAGGGTAGAATTGTCCACAAGAAATAGCATGATCTCCAGAGGGATCTCACTATACTAAGGAGGATTTCATTATGAGCTTTACCATTGATTTTGAATCGATTAAAGAAAAGGCAGGCAACCTGGTTCAGGCCGGTGTAAGCCAGAGCAAGAAGGTGGCTGCGATTGCCAAGCTGAAGAGCGACAACCTGTCCCAGAAGGACACTCTGCGCAAGGCATATCTGGCTATTGGCAAGCAGTATTATGCCGAGAAGGTCGGTCAGCCCGACGAGGCTTATGCCGCTCTGTTCGCTCAGGCCGATGCCGCTCTCGCCACCATCGCCGCCAACAATGCAAAACTGGAAGAGATGAAGGCTGCTGAGGAAGTCATCATCACTGCAGAGGACATTGATCTGGAGGATGCAGAGGAAGTTTCCGCTGAAGCAGAAGATGCAGTCGCTGAGGAAGCTCCCGCGGAGGAGGCTCCCGTTGCCGAGGAGACCGCTGAAGAAGCTCCCGTGGAAGAGGCTCCTGCCGCTGAGGAAGAAGAGCTGTAATTCCCATTCGTCTGAATTTTAAGGGGCGCGTCACAAATTGTGGCGCGCCCCTTTTTCGTACATATGTGCGATTTTTCTTGACAAAACTAGAACAGTTGTGCTATATTCTATATGGAACGATCGTTCGATTTTATCCGATCAGATTTTTGATAAATGCAACAATCTGGTTCCAGATGCGGCTGAAAAATCCCTGTGGATCCCCGCCGCTGACGTCATTTACCAGGTTCGAAATCTGATTGAACAGGTCTTTTGCCTGCTCCTTCAATGCGGAGACATCAAAGTTGGAATTGGCAATCTTCTTCATCAGGTCGATGATCTGCTGGCGCAGGCTGTCGCTGATGGTAATCCCCAGTTCCTGACACACCTTATCAATCGCCTCATTGATGTCGTCTTCGGTGACGTTCTTTCCATCGGCGAACAGTTCATTCTTCAGTGCGGCAACCAGTTCTGCTGCCTTGTCAGAGTCGCCCAGTTCTTCCCCCAGTTCTCCGGTAACCACAATCTCGTTGTTGGCGGCATCAACGCTGGTGTCGTCCAGTTCTTCTCCGGTCATGATGGAATAGGCCTTCATTGCACTCACCAGTGCCGCTGTTCCGCTGATGTTGGTCGGTCCTGCGACAACCAGATCCACGTCGGACACGCCGGCTGTGATCAGTGCATTCTGATACATCTCTACCGTACAATAGCTGATGTTTCGGGTGGTAACATGAATTCCGCTGCCTTTTTCCCCCGGTGTGAGCAGAATGCTGGAGTAGGCTTTCGTGCCAATGACCGACTGGGAAAGATAGTTGTCGAAGTGCTCATGTTCCTCTGCATTGGTCGTGTAGTATACATTATAATTCTGCTTGTAGTTTTCCGGATCCTTTACGCCCAGCAAATCCAGCACCGTAGCCAGCTGATCATCATTCAGATCCTGTCCCAGTACCAGATACGGCTTGCTGCTGTCCGCTTCTTCTGCCCCTGCAGGGAGCATCAATACGCTGACCAACGTCGCAGCACACAGCACCAGCGACAGGATTCGTTTCCAATATTTCATTCTTTGCAACTCCTTTTATTTCAGGTCTCTTGGTTCTTCCACATTATATTCTTTTCCGTTATCGGGAACAAGTCCGTTTTTTGGGACATCGGTTCTGCTACAATCACGATAACGAATTTACGGGAGGTTGTCTTCATCATGAATACCACTTGCTGCAAAACAGAATTTCCCCGCCACCGGAATAATGTCATCGATTTCTGCGCCTATCGGGACCGGATACTGGGCAGGCAGGCTGCGGCGGCGGGCAATGAGCTGACCTTCCACTGGGAAATTGATGAATCTGTCTGGACCGGCGGCACACCCCGCCGTCAGAGAAAACCTGTCGCAAAAACACCGCAGCCCCGTCCGATCCGTGCAAAACAAGGCAAAAAGAAGTCTTCTGAGCAGATGGATCGACTGTGCCTGCTGAGCTCTCTTGCGATCGTTTCCGTTGTATGGCTGTTGATTCTCCTTTGACAGAGGCGAAGTATCCTTTCTCGAAAGGGTGTACACCTGACAAAAACAAAGGCCGACATCGATTCGCACCCCCCCGGCAACGCGATTGCGAAGCCAGTGCAAATTGACGTCGGTCTCAATGCATCTATACTAACAAACATTTTCTGATATTGCAAGCATTTTTTTCTTTACTTTCTCGATTTCTTTTCTTTTTTTCTATTGCGTAAACTTTTTTCTTTTTTCTCTTTTCGAATGTCCGCCTTTGGCGGACATTCGTTTGCTTCTGACGGCTTTTTCAAAATTACTGCTGAATTTAAAAGGTTCTTCTTTACAAGCTTTTTCATTTATGATAGACTGTGAAGGCTGAGCATAGGTTTATGCTCTGTCGCCCACCGGCTTGGTTCTGGGACTTTTCGCCTGCATTGCTGCGGGACGCCACCAGCCCACGACTCAGCCCCTTGGGATACATCTAAGAAAGGTGGAATCGTTATGATCCGCAAAGAAGAAAAGACCGCCGTTATCGAGGCAAACCGCACTCACGAGACCGACACCGGTTCTCCCGAGGTTCAGATCGCTATTCTGACCGCACGCATCCAGCAGCTGACTGATCACCTGCGTGAGCATCCCCATGACAATCACTCCCGTCGTGGTCTGCTGAAGATGGTCGGTAAGCGCCGCAAAATGCTGGCTTATCTGGCTGATAAGGACATCGAGCGTTATCGTGCTCTGATCGCCAAGCTGGGCCTGCGTAAGTAAGTGCTCTCTGTCAGGGCGGTGCAATCCCTTGCACCGCCCTGATTTCCGTTGCAGCAAATCAAAAAGTGAGGCAAGTCTGCGCTTATTTTAGCAGTTGAATCTGCCCTTTGGCTCTACGAAAGTCGGATTCAAGTGCTAAAAAGCATGAGACTGCCTCCAAAGAAAAGGAGGACAATCGATGTCTACAATTATCACTCATAAGACATTCCCCAACTACAAAAAATATGAGATGGAGTTGGCGGGCCGCCCCTTCTCTATCGAAGTGGGCAAGTACGCTGAGCTGGCCAATGCCGCCGCTATGGTGAAGTACGGCGAGACCACCGTCATGGTGGCCGTCACCGCTTCCCCCCGTCCCCGGGACGGTGTGGATTTCTTCCCTCTGAGCGTTGACTTCGAAGAAAAGCTGTACGCTGTCGGCCGCATTCCCGGCTCCTTCATGCGCCGCGAGGGCCGTCCCAGCCTGCCTGCTGTTCTGGCCAGCCGCCTGATCGACCGCCCCATGCGTCCCCTGTTCCCCAGCGACCTGCGCAATGATGTCTGCATCACCTGCACCGTCATGAGCCTGGATCGCGACTGCTCTCCCGAGGTCACTGCTATGATCGGTGCCTCTGCTATGGTCGCCATCTCCGACATTCCCTGGAATGGTCCTATCGGCTGCTGCGAAGTGGGCTATGTGGACGGTCAGATCGTCATCAACCCCACTCAGGAGCAGCGCGCTAAGAGCCAGATGGACACCACCGTCGCCTCCACCGGCGAGAAGGTCGTTATGATCGAGGCCGGCGCAAACGAGATCCCCGACGAGATCATGTTCGAGGGCATTAAGGCCGCTCACGAGACCAACAAGACCATCGTCGCCTTCATCAACAAGATGGTGGAGGAGATCGGCAAGCCCAAGTTCACCTATGAGCATGCGGACTTCAACCAGGAGCTGTTCGACAAGATCGTCGAGGCTACCATGGAGGAAGCCAAGGCCGCTATGGACACCGACGACAAGAATGTCCGGGAAGAGCGTTGGAACAAGCTGATCGAGCACTGGCATGAGCTGTTTCTGGAGGACTATCCGGATATGGACAAGTATCTGGAAACCTTCACCTACAAGTTCCAGAAGAAGATTGTCAAGGCATGGCTGTTGGAAGGCCACCGGGTTGACGGCCGCAAGCGCAACGAAATTCGTCCTCTGGGCGCCGAAGTTGGTCTGCTGCCCAAGGTGCACGGCTCCGGCATGTTCACCCGCGGCCAGACTCAGGTGCTGAGCATTGCCACGCTGAACACACTCTCTGCCGCTCAGAAGCTGGACACCATCTGGGAAGAGGACTCCAAGCGCTACATGCATCATTACAACATGCCCGCTTACTCCACCGGTGAGGCTCGGGGTGCAAAGAGCACCAACCGCCGGGAGTACGGTCACGGTGCATTGGCCGAGCGCGCTCTGCTGCCGGTGCTGCCCTCCATTGAGGAGTTCCCCTATGCCATTCGCGTAGTCTCCGAGGTGCTTTCCTCCAACGGTTCCACCTCTCAGGGCTCTATCTGCGGTTCCACTCTGGCACTGATGGACGCCGGTGTTCCCATTAAAGCTCCTGTGGCCGGCATTTCCTGCGGTCTGATTCAGGATGATGACGGCACCTTCAATACCTTCATCGACATTCAGGGCGTTGAGGATTTCCACGGCGAGATGGACTTCAAGGTTGCCGGTACCAAGAGCGGCATCACCGCCATCCAGATGGACCTGAAAAACGACGGTCTGACCATGGAAATCATTCAGGACGCTCTGGAGATCACCCGCGACGCCCGCTTCGAGATCATCGATCAGGTCATTCTGCCCTGCATCGCTGAGCCCCGCGCCGAGGTAAGCCCCAATGCCCCCAAGATGACTAAGATGAAGATCGACACCAACAAGATCCGCGACGTCATCGGTTCCGGCGGCAAGGTCATCCAGAAGATTCAGGCCGAGTCCGGTGCTAAGATCGACATCGAAGAAACCGGCGACATCTTCATCTCCGGTCCCGATGCAGAGAGCGTAGACGCAGCCAAGAAGGCCATCGAGACCATCGTGTTCGTGCCCGAGGTCGGTTCTCTCTACTTCGGCAAGGTTGTGCGCATCATGCAGTTCGGTGCATTCGTCGAACTGGCTCCCGGCAAGGACGGACTGGTGCACATCTCCAAGCTGGCCAACCATCGCGTTGCCAAGGTAGAGGATGTGGTCAACATCGGCGATATGATCTGGGTCAAGGTCACTGATATCGACGAAAAGGGCCGCGTCAACCTGAGCCACAAGGACGCTCTTCGGGAGATCCGCGAGCAGCAGGCTCAGAAGTAATTTTCTCTGATTTTAATTTGCTTATACGAAAGCCGGACGGAATTTTCATCCGTCCGGCTTTTTGATTGCATACTCCCGATCATAAATAGATAGACCCAACCCTACAAAAACAGCGCCGAACCCATTTTGCCGGGTTCGGCGCTGCTCTTACTTTTTCTGTTCCCGATACCATTTTTTGAAGCCATCCAACGTCAGCCGATCATCAAGGTTTTCAATTGGTCTGGAAGCGGAGGCTATGATCTGAGCACAGCTTTTCCTTTTTCGCAGCTGGTCAAAGGTCGGCCCGAGAGGATCGCTGTATTTCGCCGCGGTGGCGGCGTAAATGTACTCTCGAAACAGGGGCGGAGCCGCCTGTTTGTATTGCCGCCCCAGTGCCCGCCGCTCCGCATGGAGAATCCGCGCCGCCTGCTCTTCTGTCTTTCCGGAAGCAAGCAATTTCTGCGTCAGCGTCTGCAGTGCCGCCACCCGCTGTTCATATTCTCTCCGCAGCGGGCTGGTCTTTAATCCCATCTCCTGAATCAGCTTCACTTCCCGCTGAAACTCTTCCTCGTTCATGCGTTCTGCTTTGGTGCAAAGTAGATGCCCACCGCGGTGCAGGCCGGGTTGTCCTTCATACCCTCGCTCCATGCGGTGGCAGTCAGATCCAGTTTCACTCCATCCGTCCCCATCAGGCGGGTTTTTATATAAAGCTTCTTGTCAATGGGAATAGGGCGCAGCAGGGAAAGCTGCATAGTGACCGTAGGGGTCATGGGAAGATGCGCGATGTACAGACCCAGAAATCCCATGGTTTCGTCCAATGCCACAGAAAAGGCACCGTTGCTCATTCCTCCGGTACGATCTGCCATCCAGGGCGTTGGATTCAGCACGGTGGTCAGTGTCTTTTTCTCATAGTTCACTTCGTGGATATACAGCGGAATCCGTTCCGCAATGGTTCCGGTTAAATCCTCGCGAAAATAACGGGCAACCTCCTCCATATACTCCTGCATTCCCTTTTGAGAGTGGTAATCTGGGTGATCTAACTTCATTTCAGCCGGCATAACAGTTCCTCCATTTTTCAGGAAACGTTGACTTAGCACCAAAAGCTTTTCTCTGCTGTTTCCGAATTTGCTTGTGTTTATTATAACATATTTCCCTCCTATAGGAAAGTCAGTCAACCTTGCCGAAATTTTCTTTTCATTCGTTGTTTCTTTTTACAGCCTGTTCACAGTTCTATGGTAGAATAACCTTGTGAATTCAATAAAATCTGTTATAATGTAGACTGTATTATTATGAGATAAGGTGGACACTTATGAGCCTTCGAATTGGTATCGACATCGGTTCCACCACCGTCAAGGTGGTTGTTCTCGATGAACAGAACAAGCTGTTGTTCCGCTCCTATGAGCGTCATTTTTCCAAGGTGCGGGAAAAGGCCTGCGAGGTCTTGCACTCCATCGCACCAACCTACTCCGGTCAGGATGTGCGGCTGGTCATCACCGGTTCTGCCGGTCTGGGCGTTGCAAAGGCCAGCGGAGTAGACTTTGTACAGGAGGTATATGCCACTGCTGCAGCAGTGAATGAATACATCCCGGACACCGACGCCGTCATTGAACTGGGCGGCGAGGATGCAAAAATTATTTTCTTCGGCGGCGCGCTGGAGGAACGCATGAACGGTTCCTGCGCCGGCGGCACCGGCGCCTTCATTGACCAGATGGCAACCCTGATGAACGTCACCGCCGATGAACTGGACGCCCTCGCTCTTAAGCACGAGAAAATTTATCCCATCGCCTCCCGCTGCGGTGTATTTGCCAAGAGCGACATTCAGCCCATTCTGAATCAGGGCGGCCGCAAAGAGGACGTGGCTGCCTCTATTTTTCAGGCTGTGGTGGATCAAACCATCGCCGGCCTGACTCAGGGTCGGGAACTGAAGGGCAAGATCGTGTTTTTAGGTGGCCCGCTCCACTTCCTGCAGGGACTGCGGGAACGGTTTGTGGAAACGCTGGCACTGGACAGCGAGCATGCCATCTTCCCTGAAGACGGCGACTGTTTCGCCGCTATCGGTGCCGCGCTGTGCGCCACGGATTACAAAGCCATGCCCTTTGATGAAGTACTGCGCCTGCTGGAGGAAAGCCGCGAGGCCACCACATTGGTGAATACGGCTCCTCAGCTGTTCAAGGATCAGGCAGAGTACGATGCCTTCTGTGCCCGTCACAATGCCAGCCATCCCCCTGTGGTGGATGTTGACACCTACACCGGCGATGCCTATCTGGGCATTGATGCCGGCAGCACCACTACAAAACTGGCACTCATCGCCCCGGACGGCGGACTGCTGTACACCTATTACCACTCCAATCAGGGCAACCCGGTGGCCATTGTCAAGGAGCAGTTGGAACATATCTATGCTCTCTGCGGCGATCGAATCACCATCAAGGGCAGTGCCGTCACCGGTTACGGCGAAGACCTGATCAAAAACGCCTTCCGCTGCGATTTGGGTCTGGTGGAAACCGTTGCCCACCTGAATGCCGCCAAACACTTCAATCCGGACGTGGACTTTATCATCGATATCGGCGGGCAGGACATGAAGTGCTTCAAGATCCGCAACGGTACGGTGGATTCCATCATGCTCAACGAGGCATGTTCCTCCGGCTGCGGTTCTTTTATCGAAACCTTTGCCCGGGCACTGGGCTATGAAATCGCTGACTTTGCCAAAATCGGTTTGTTTACGGAAAAGCCGGTAAATCTCGGCTCCCGGTGCACCGTGTTCATGAACTCCTCCGTAAAGCAGGCACAGAAGGACGGCGCCAGTGTGGAGGATATCTCCGCCGGTCTGGCGATCTCCGTGGTAAAGAACGCCATCTACAAGGTTCTGCGCATGTCCTCTGCGGACGAATTGGGACAGCACATCGTGGTACAGGGTGGGACCTTCTATAACGACGCTGTGCTCCGCGCTTTCGAGCAGGAGCTGGGCCGCAACGTTACCCGCCCCACCATCTCCGGCATCATGGGTGCCTTCGGTGCGGCACTGGCCGCAAAGGAACTGGCACTGGACAAAAGCTCCATTCTTTCTGCCGAGGAACTGAAAGCCTTCCAGCATTCCGCCAAGCCCATCACCTGCAACGGCTGCACCAACCACTGCAGTCTGACCATAAACCAGTTTGATGGCGGCCGCCGCTTCATCTCCGGCAATCGCTGTTCCAAGCCGCTGGGCGGAAAGAAAGAACAGCAGCCCGACCTGATGAAGTACAAATACGACAAGCTGCGCTCCCTGCAGGGCAAAGGCGACGGCACAGGAGCACGGGGCAAAATCGGCATTCCCTTTGCTCTGAATATGTACGAAAATCTCCCCTTCTGGTTTGCCTTTTTTACCAAGCTGAACTTCGAGGTGGTGCTCTCTCCCGAGTCTAGCCGCCAGCTCTACATCAAGGGACAGCGCACCATCCCCTCTGACACTGTCTGCTATCCGGCCAAGCTGGTACACGGCCATGTGCTCAGCCTGCTGGAGCAGGGCGTGGACGCCATTTTCTACCCCTGCATGAGCTATAACTTCGACGAACACATCAGCGACAACAACTACAACTGCCCCGTTGTGGCTTACTATCCCGATCTGATCGCCGCCAATATTCCCGCCCTGGAAGGCCATCACTTCATCCATGAGTATTTTGGTCTCCACCGGCCAAAGGACTTTGAGAAGCGCGCCGGCGTTTACTTTGCCGATGCTTTTTCCATTCCGAAAAAAGAGACCGTCGCCGCTGCCCGCGCCGCCTATCAGGCCTATGCCGCCTATGAGGCGGATCTCCGCAAGACCGCGCAGGAGTATATCGACTATGCCCGCACCAACGACCATCCCATCATGGTGGTAGCCGGCCGACCCTACCACATGGATCCGGAGATCAATCACGGCATCAATGACCTGATCACCGGCTTCGGCTTCGTCCTCATCACCGAAGACAGCGTTGCATGGAAGATGGACAAGCAGCCCCGCACCGTACTGAACCAGTGGACCTACCACGCCAGAATGTACAACGCCGCCCGCTATGTCTGCACACAGGAGGACATGGAGCTGATCCAGCTGGTCAGCTTTGGCTGCGGCGTGGACGCCATCACCGGCGACGAAATGCGCACCATTCTGGAGGACGGCGGAAAACTGTATACCCAGTTGAAAATTGACGACATTTCCAACCTCGGCGCGGTGAAAATCCGTATCCGCTCCCTGATCGCCGCCATCGAGGAGAGAAAAAAAAGAGGTTTAACCCATGGCTGAATTAGTTTATGACAACACAGGCCGCCTTCTCTTCACCAAGGAGATGAAGGAGGAATATACCATTCTGATGCCCCAGATGCTGCCCATTCATTTCGGCATGTTCCGCAAAATGCTGGAATTGGAAGGCTATCATGTGGATCAGCTGAACAACGACGGCCGCGCCGTTGTGGACGAGGGTTTGAAGTTCGTCCACAACGACACCTGCTATCCTGCACTGCTGGTTATCGGGCAATTTATCGACGCCATCAAAGACGGCGGCTACGACCCCCACAAGGTCGCCCTGTTTATCACCCAGACCGGCGGCGGCTGCCGCGCCAGCAACTACATTCATTTACTCCGCAAGGCACTGAAAAAGGCCGGTATGGAATACATTCCGGTTATTTCCGTCTCCTTCGGTCTGGAGAAAAACCCCGGCTTCTCTCTGACCATTCCCTTGATTCGCAAACTGATCTACGCCATGATGTACGGTGACCTGATCATGAATGTGGCCAATCAGGTTCGTCCTTACGAAAACAATCCCGGCGACACGGACAGAATGGTAGACTTCTGGTGCAGCAAACTCATCGATCGCTTCACCGCCGGAAAAGGCATGAACCGCAAACAGATGCGAGCCGGTTTTGACGAAATCTGCAACGATTTCAAAACCATCCCCTACACCCCTGCAGAAAAAGTGCGTGTCGGCGTAGTAGGAGAAATCTACGTCAAATTCTCCTCTCTGGGCAACAACCATCTGGAGCAGTTCCTGCTCTCGGAAGGGGCAGAGCCGGTGGTACCCGGCCTGACGGACTTCATGATTTTCAAAATCTACAACCGCGTTGTGGACGTGAACATCTACGGCGGCAGCCTGCTGAAAAAGAAGGTCTGCCAGTTCTTCATGGGCTACATTGAAAAATGTCAGCATGACATGATCGACGCGCTGAACGCCTCCGGCCGCTTCCGCGCACCCGGCGACTTTGCTGATCTGCAGCGGTTGGTAAAGGGCTATCTGGGTGACGGCTGCAAAATGGGCGAAGGCTGGCTGCTCACTGCGGAAATGCTGGAGCTGATCCACTCCGGGACAAATAATATCGTCTGTGCTCAGCCCTTTGGCTGCCTGCCCAACCACATTGTGGGCAAGGGCATGATCCGCGCATTGAAGGACAATTATCCCAACTCCAACATTGTCGCCATCGACTACGATCCCTCTGCCACCGCCATCAATCAGGAAAACCGCATCAAGCTGATGCTGGCCAACGCAAAAGGCATGGCCGCAAAGGCAAAGAAAGAGGAATCTCCTGCGTAAAGCAAGAAAACATCCCGCTTCTGGTAAACAGAAGCGGGATTATTCTATGTGTTTTGATGTGCAAATCATACTCTAAGGCCTATCCGCTCATCATGCATCAATATCCAGTTTCTTTCTGCTCGGACAACCGGCTTTGTTCCAAAGAAACCAACCCAGTGCAGAAGAGGCAAACAAGATAACATTTTCTGCAACACGCAATACGGTTATATGACTGTGGATGGCACTAACTGCAACACAAACAGCTATTATGACCGCCGTAGAAAGCGCAAACTGAGGGAAGCAGCGTGTCTTGCTGTGGATAATCGGAAGAATAAATCCCAATCCGATGCCAAAGAGCAGCCAAAGCAGAATTTTTACTATTTCGGAAACCTGCATACGATTTTCCAGAATTCCTAATAAGACCACCACTGCAGCATACAGAGCGACCGAAAGATATTCCATAATCTTCTTCATTCTACACCGCCATCCTTGCTTTTTAATTATTGGCAATCACGCAGGGAAGTGCTGTGTCGTAGACGAGCATCGTACATCCTTTCCCTGATTCTGCGCCCTTTTTAAAAGCTTTTTTTGTCGAATTATAATTAAACTGGAGCAACCATTCACCAGCAGCATATGCAACCCCAACCGCCGGACTAAGTGCCGATGAAACACCTGCAACAATAGCGTTTGACCATGCACTTGAATTTTTCATTTCATTGTATGCTTCTTTGCAATTTTCCGCTGGAATATTGATTCTGGCAACAACAACACACGGTTGCACCTGATCATCATAATTGATTGCCAATGCAGGAACAGAGAAACTAAATACAGTCAATACAACCAGGAGAACCGAAATAATTTGTCTGAATTTTTTCATGATTTTACTCCCTTCTTACTTTCTGCCTTTAAGTTATTCTTTCATCACACGGTGTAACATAGCATGCATTTCTCATTTTATCTCTGCATGGGTATCGCCTCCCTGTTTTCATTGTTTACTATAACAGCCAAAATTATCCTTGTCAATATCTTTCAAATATTTTTCTAATTCTTGCTTTTATTTGTATGTTTTATACAATTTACGAGATGCTGTTTTTTCAATCCTGCACAAAAGAAAACTCCATCCTTTCACCCTTGTATATTTTCTTCCTCTTCGTTATAATAGAATAAATGAACCGAAAGCAGGTGTTTCTGATATGTCTCTGATTGAAATGAAAACTCCTCTGGTGGAGATGGACGGCGATGAAATGACACGTGTGCTGTGGCAGATCATCAAAGATGAATTGATTCTTCCCTTTGTCGCCCTGAAAAGCGAATACTACGACCTCGGCCTGAAGCACCGGGACGAAACCAACGATCAGGTAACTGTAGATTCTGCCAACGCTACCAAAAAGTATGGCGTGGCAGTCAAGTGCGCTACCATCACCCCTAACGCTCAGCGGGTGGAGGAATACAACCTTCACAAAATGTGGCCCTCTCCCAACGGAACAATCCGCGCCATGCTGGACGGAACTGTGTTCCGCGCCCCCATCGTGGTAAAGGGCATTGAACCCTGCGTGAAGAACTGGAAAAAGCCCATTACACTGGCTCGTCACGCCTACGGCGACGTGTATAAAAACGCTGAAATGATCATTCCCGGTCCCGGTCGCGTAGAACTGGTCTACACCGCCGAGGACGGCACAGAAGAGCGCACGCTGGTGCATGATTTTACCGGTGCCGGCGTGGTGCAGGGCATGCACAATCTGGACGCCTCCATCTCCAGCTTTGCCCGCAGCTGCTTTGAGTACGCCTTGGCGACAAAGCAGGACCTTTGGTTTGCCACCAAGGATACCATCTCCAAAAAGTATGATCACACCTTTAAGGACATCTTTGCCGACATCTTCGAGGCAGAGTATAAGCAGAAATTTGATGCCGCCGGCATTGAATACTTCTACACGCTGATTGACGATGCCGTCGCCCGGGTCATGAAGGCCGAGGGCGGATTTATCTGGGCCTGCAAGAACTACGACGGCGACGTTATGAGCGACATGGTTTCCTCCGCCTTCGGCTCACTGGCTATGATGACCAGTGTTCTGGTCAGCCCCCACGGCTACTTTGAGTACGAAGCCGCTCACGGCACCGTGCAGCGCCATTATTACAAGCATCTGAAGGGTGAAGAAACTTCCACCAACTCCGTTGCAACCATCTTCGCCTGGACCGGTGCACTGCGCAAGCGGGGCGAACTGGATGAACTGCCGGAGCTGATGGCCTTTGCCGACAAACTGGAGCAGGCCACGCTGGACACCATTGCCAGCGGCAAGATGACCAAGGATCTGGCTCTGATTACCTCTATGAAGGACGTCACTGTGCTGAACAGCCGGGACTTTATTCTTGCCATTCGGGAGAAACTGGAGCAGTAATTTATCGTCTTACTTACATCTAATCAATCTAACCAAGAGCGCACCGCCTGCAGGCGGTGCGCTTGCTGTTTTGCACCACTGGTTTTGTGTAAGAAAATGTAATCAAGCACTGGAGGTAGCTGAGCACAGCGAAATTGGAGAAATACAACAGGTTTTAGGAAGCCTACCTCCGTCTGTCATCCTGAACGCAGTGAAGGATCTTTAAACTCCATCCTTTACAATAACTGTGCAAACAGCAGACATCTATGCAATAAGATTCTTCGCTTCGCTCAGAATGACAGACCTAAGGACTGCACTGTACCGCCCCCATCATGGTTCACGTCGCACAGGGATGCAGCGTGCGGCAGCTGAAATTCCCTTATCTTTATGAACTTTTAAGACAATTCCCTCTGCCATCTTAATCCCAAGTGTGGTAGTATAGTTTTGTTAACATGGGAGGGATTGCTATGTATCATATTTTAGTTTGCGATGATGAGCGGGACATTGTGTCTGCCATCCGCATTTACCTCACCGGTGAGGGATATGATGTGCTGGAGGCCTTTTCCGGAGCGCAGGCACTGGACATCATTCATAAAAAGCAGGTTGACCTTGTGCTGATGGACATCATGATGCCGGAAATGGATGGTTTGACCGCTGTGGCAAAACTGCGGGAAATCAGCAACGTGCCGGTTCTGTTCCTGACTGCAAAAAGTGAAGACACGGACAAGATTCTCGGTTTGAACGTCGGCGCCGACGATTATATCACAAAGCCCTTTAATCCTGTGGAACTGTGTGCCCGGGTGCGTTCGCATCTGCGCCGCTATATGCAGTTGGGCGGTGCTCCCCAGGAGCAGGACACCATTCTGCGGGTCGGAAACATCACTTTGGATGACACCAGCAAAGCCGTAACCCTGGACGGAGATCCGGTTTCTCTGACGCCGCTGGAATACAGCATTCTCAAGCTGTTGATGGAGTCCCCCGGAAAGGTGTTCTCCTCTGACGAAATTTATCAGGCTGTATGGAACGACACGCCCTATGGCGCCAACGCTACTGTGGCCGTTCACATCCGCCACTTGCGGGAAAAGCTGGAGCTTGATCCTGCCAACCCCCGCTATTTAAAGGTCCTGTGGGGGCATGGCTATAAAATGGAGGCGGATACGAAATGAATTTGTCCCGCAGCACATTTGCAAAAGTACTGGCCGGACTTATGTTCATTGCAAGCATTACAGTATTTGTCATCGGATCCATTTCCGTCAACCTTCTCGCACAGAACAATGGCTACAATTCCTCGATTGATCAAACCACCTTTGTCAACCAGACGCTGTCACAGCAGATTCACATCGACATCAATGCAATTTGTGAATACACTTCTCTGGTGCTGAGCAACAAAGAATGGACAAAGGATGCCATCAATGAGTACACCTCTCACTATTCCGAAGAAAACAGCAACCTGTTCTTTACGGTTACGGACTATGACACTCAGGAACTTCTGCTCAGCAACTACGACGCCAATTATCGATATTTTCTGCGGCAGGATGCATATCTCTACCCTTCTTCTCTGGATAACTATTATTCCTACGATACGTATGCCAGTGACGTTACCAATAAGAATCTTTCCAGTTACAGCACCGTGAATTCCTCGGAGATGCTGGAGACAAGCTATCTTCCCTATGAATCCACCTCTTCGGGTGACACCCGTCACGTGGTCATCACCGGCTATATCCGCAAGGACAATCTGGTCAGCGGTGACGCCTATGCCTCTTTAATCCGCCTCGGCAACACGCTGTATCGCCATCGCACGGATATTCTGATCGGCATGGCCGGCAGCGGCGTCGCCTCTTTAATTCTGTTTGTATTTTTGATGTACAGCGCCGGCCGCCGACCGGGAACGAAGGAAATCTCCCTTCGTTTCATCGACCGTGTCCCATGGGATCTGTTGGCGCTGCTCACCATAGTGATGTTTGCCGGCGGAATCGGATTGTTCATCGCCTGCTACGGCGACCTTTTCCGTCAGTTTTATTCCCTGCATAATTTCATCCCGGTTGCGGCGTTTTCTGCCTGCGGAGCAACGCTGTTTCTCCTGTTCTCCCTTACGCTTTCCGCCCGCTGCAAAGTGCCGGACTGGGGACACAACAGCATTCTCTACCGCTGTGCTGACAGTATCGGCGGCGTTCTCCACCATCCTCTCCGCCGCTTGGGCGATTTGCTGCGAAACCTGCCCCTGCTCTGGAAAACCATGGTGCTGGGAGTGATCATGATCCCTCTGGAAATTTTCTGCCTTGCTCTTCTGTACTGGGATTCTCTGGTGTACCCCATTGTGTTATTCAATGTGGTGGTTGCACTGATCATTCTTTCCGCCGTGCTGAACATGAAAAAGCTTCAGTTGGGCTGCAAGGCAGTGGCAGACGGCAACCTGGACTATCGGGTGGACACCAGCCACATGTATCTGGACTATCGCCGCCACGGAGAGGATCTCAACCGTATCGGCGCCGGCATTTCCATCGCCGTGGAGGAACGGCTGAAGTCCGAACGGTTTAAAACAGAACTGATTACCAACGTATCTCACGATCTGAAAACTCCCCTGACCAGCATTGTCAACTACGCAGATCTTCTGAGCAAAGTAGAACTGCCGGAACAGGCAAAGCCCTATGTTGAGGTGCTGCAGCGCCAGTCCCAGCGGCTGAAAAAGCTGACGGAGGATCTGGTAGAGGCCTCCAAGGCCTCCACCGGTAATCTGCCCGTGGAAATCACCACCATCGATCTGGGCGAACTGGTAAATCAGGTCGTCGGTGAATACGAAGATCGGCTGGAAAAGGTCAATCTGAAAGCCATTATCGACCTTCCGGAAACACGTATCTTTGCTCTCGCCGACGGCAGGTATCTCTGGCGGATCATGGACAATCTGCTGAGCAATACCTGCAAATATGCGCTGGCCGGCACCCGCGTTTACCTCGACCTTTCCTATGTCGGCAGCCGCGCTGTTCTGTCGATCAAAAATGTCTCCCGTGACCGGCTGAACATCAGTGCAGACGCACTGATGGAGCGTTTTGTCCGCGGAGATACCTCCCGCAACACCGAGGGGAGCGGACTTGGGCTTTCCATTGCCCAGAGTCTGGCAGGGCTCATGGACGGAACGTTGTCTCTTTCTGTGGACGGCGATCTGTTCAAAGCGGAGCTGCAGCTCCCCCTGGCGGGTAATCCGGGGGAATTCTTCCCCGCAGACATCGCATAATGCTCAAACCAAAAAGCGCACGCCGCAAAATTTGCGGCGTGCGCTTTGCTGTGCATTATGTACTTTTGTCTGCTCAGCTGTTTGAACTGCTCGAAGAGGAGGCATCACTGCTGTCCTCGTTCACGCTCTCCACCGTGTCGGCCTCCTGCAGTGCGTTCTGCAGCTCAGAAAGCTTTTCATAGAAGGCGGTCACGTCCAGGCTGCTCAGTGCGGTGCTGTCTGTGGAAACTCCGTAATCCGCCATCCACTGATCGATCTGTGCCGCATAGGTTGACGAAATGTATTCGCTCTTTGCGGTATCCATCAGATCATCCGGCTGATCGGCTTCTCTCAGCAGAATAAAATAGCCATAATCTGTCTCGCCGGTAATGCCCACCTGACCGGCTCCCAGTGCCTGCAGGCCGGAGTAGTAACCGTCTACCAGGCTGTCTGAACTGGTATAATTCTGAACTTCGCCGGCGGTGTAGCCGCTCTCGTCATACTGGCTCTGCTGCTCCGTGAAGGCGTTCTCCAACTCTTCACCGGAGAGTCCGGAGAGCATCTCATAGGTCTGCTGCGCCAGGTTCCTGACTTCTTCCTTGGCCGCATCGTCCGCACAGTCCTGCGTGGAGAAGAGGATGCAGCGGCCCCAAAGCACGCCGTTGTCATTGATGTAGCTCTGGATATAATCGCTCAGTGTTGTGTCCGTCGGTGCCATCTCCCCGCCGTCATCAAACAGATGGTCCTGCAGGCTGGCATAGAGATAATAATGGTTTACAACGTCCAGATAGATGTCGCTGGTGCAGGAATAATACATCAGGGAGTGCTTATAGAACACCTCGCCGAATTCCTTGACAAACGCATCCTTCTGTTCGTCGGTATAGTCATCTTCGTTAATAATGCCGGCATCCACATAGGTATTCCAACGATCCAGGCCGTAGTTTTCCACGTTGGTTTCCGTCAGGTTGGCTATGGTCGCAGCATTGTCCTCGCTGATGGAAACCCCCAGCTCGTTTGCCTTCTGCGCACCCACGGCATAGGTCAGCGCCGTTTCAATGCCCGACTTGAACAGATATTCGCCAATGGTAGTGCCGTCTCCCATGTCGGAAGTCATGTCCATGGAATAGCCATAGTTGGCATAGTAATAATAGGTCATGCTGTAACGCTGATAGGCCACCCAGTAAAGGGCCTCTGCCGCAGTGACCTGCACGTCGCCCACTGTGGCAATCACGGTGTCGGCGTTATAAGCTCCGTCTGTGAGGTAGCTCACCACATCGGTCAGCGCTTCGGCAGGCAGATCGGCATTGGTATCCTCCGCAGAGATGCTGCTGGAATTGGATGCGCCGGAACTGCCGCAGGCGGTCAGGCACATTGCCATCGCCAGGACAAGGGCGAGCATACGCAAATGTTTCATGGAATCGTTTTCCTTTCCTTTTTTGAATTCAACCGCTATTATATCAGTTTTTCACCCTGCTTACAATGCAAATCCATGTGAAATCCACCGGCTGCACGATGAATTCCCCCTGATATGCCTGTGTGCAGGCATATCAGTCCGGTTTCTTCGTCTTTTCCAACAGCTCCTGATAAGTTTCCACCAGTTTCATGCCCATTGCGAGCACGTCTTCTCCCGGCTTCAGCCGCAGGGACAGGGCGCTTTTCTCTTTTGCCGGGGAAAAGAGAATCCGTCCTTTATACCGCGGCACAGCGGTAAGCGCCGCCACGTTCTTTAGATCAAATTCCTGCAGCGTAAAGGTCAGCACCAGTCCCTTCTGGCTGATGTCGGTCATACCGCAGGCTGCGCAGCGGGCGCGGAGCAGGGCAATCGAAATCAGGTGATTTACCGACGGTGGCGGATCTCCAAAGCGATCCACCAGCTCGTCCACCACATCGTCGGCATCCTCCTCGGTGCGAATGCGGGCAATGCGGCGGTAGAGATCCATTCTCTGCTCCGGAGACTCCACATAGATTTCCGGGATGTTTGCGGACACTGCAAGATCCGCCGCTACGCTCTCCGTACGGGGCACGGCCTCTCCCCGCTCCTCCAGAACTGCTTCCTCCAGCAGTTTCAGATACAGATCATAGCCCACGCTCATCAAAAAGCCGGACTGTTCCGGCCCCAGAATATTGCCTGCGCCCCGAATTTCCAAGTCCCGCATGGCGATCTTAAAGCCGGAGCCAAACTCAGCAAACTCTCGAATGGCATTCAGCCGCTTTTCCGCCACTTCGGAAAGCACCTTTCCCTTGCGGTAGGTCAGGTAGGCATAAGCGCGCCGATTGGAACGACCCACCCGTCCCCGAAGCTGATGCAGCTGCGCCAGACCCATGTGGTCTGCATCCTCAATAATCAGGGTGTTGACGTTGGCGATGTCAATACCGGTTTCAATAATGGTGGTACACACCAGCACCTGCACTTCACCCTCCACCATGCGGTCCATAACCCGGGAAAGCTCTTCCTGACTCATTTTTCCGTGTCCTACAGCAATGGTGACGTCTTCGCCCAGCATACCCCGCAGATAAGACGCGGTTTTCTCAATCGTCTCCACCCGGTTATGCAGAAAGAACACCTGTCCGCCCCGGCCGATTTCCCGGCGGATGGCATCTCCCAGAACCGACCAGTCGTGCTCCAGCACATAGGTCTGCACCGGAAGACGATCCATAGGCGGTTCCTCAATGGTAGACATGTCCCGAATACCGGACAGCGCCATATTCAGCGTGCGGGGAATCGGCGTTGCCGACAGGGTGAGCACATCTACCTGACGGCTCATTTCCTTCAGCCGCTCTTTGTGGGTCACACCGAAGCGCTGCTCCTCATCCACCACCAGCAGTCCAAGGTCTTTAAACACAACGTCCTTCTGCAGCAATTTATGGGTACCGATCAGCACGTCGATATAACCGGCTTCCAGATCGGCAAGAATTTTCTTCAGTTCTTTTCCGGTCTGGAATCGACTGATCAGTGCCACCTGCACCGGATACCCTTCAAAGCGGCGCAGGGCCGTTTGGTAATGCTGGTTGGCCAAAACGGTGGTCGGCACCAGAATTGCCGCCTGCTTTCCCTCTAGCACGCACTTCATCACTGCACGCAGGGCAACTTCTGTTTTTCCGTAGCCCACATCGCCGCAGAGCAGGCGATCCATAGGCACCGGCCGCTCCATATCCGCTTTGATTTCTGCAATGCAGCGGAGCTGATCGCCGGTTTCCTGATATTCAAATTTGTCCTCAAATTCCCTCTGCCACGGATCATCGGGGTGAAATGCATAACCGGGCTGGCGCTGACGTTGGGCATAAAGCTGAATCAATCCCTTTGCCAGTTCCTTTGTGGCCTTGCGGGTTTTTGCCTTTGCCCGCGCCCAGTCGGTTCCCCCCAGCTTGCTCAGCTTGGTTCGGCCCCCCTCTTCGCTCTCCGGTGCACCGATATACTTGCTCACCAGATCCAGCTGGGTTGCCGGCACATAGAGGGTATCCGCTCCGGCATAGGCAATTTTAATGTAATCCTTCTCCACCTTATCCATTTTGATGGTGGTCATTTCCACAAACCGGCCGATGCCGTGCTGTTCGTGTACCACCAGATCACCGGGAGAAAGATCGGTAAACGACTGCAGTTTCTGTCGGTTGGACGCCTTCTTTTGCGTTCTTGCCTTCGATTCCCGACTTTTTCGCGTCCCGGCGATCGGGGCATTGCCCTCGGTGAGAATGGCAATACTTCCCCACTCCATGCCGGCAGACAGGCCGCCTACACAAAGTGTAATCTGCCCTGCCTCCGGCAGGGTATGCAAGTCGAAATCCAGTGCAGAAACAACGCCCTCGTCCCGCAGCATATCATGCAGTGCTTTGGCCTGTCCCTGAGCCGCGCAGAGCACTATGGTCGCAAGACCCGCTTTTTGATAGTGGTTCAGGTCACTGACCGCCGCCTCCAGACTGGTACCGAAACTGGGCAGCTGTTTACAGGTAAAACTCAAAGTCGCCCTTGGAGGCGCCGGATATTCACTGACCAGAAAGCTGTCCAGATAGACTAGCGGGAAATCCTTTGCCATGCGGTGCATCAGCTGCTGCAAATCCGCGGTGTAACGCCCTGCTTCTCCCCACAGAAGTCCGTTTTCCAGCAGGGTAGTTCGATCCTCCTCCTGCTGCCAGCGGTAATTTTTTGCCGCCTCCGTCACCCGAGGGGAATCACAGATCAGCACAATGGCATCCGGCGGAAGGTAATCCGCCCCGCAGGCAAAGTCAGGATAAATCAGGTCAAGGTAGCGATCTGCCGCACCCAGACTGCCTAGCTCCGACAGCGTCTGGGCATCCCGCTCCAGCGTTTGGCAAAGGGCTGCATAAGCCGGCAGTTTTCGCCGCTTTTGCGCCGCATCCACTTCCGCTCTGCGGCGGTCGATATCCCCTGCCAGTCCCAGCAGTCCGCCGGGAGCCAAATGGGGCAGAGTCTCTGCGGCAGGCAAAATCTCTGCTGAGCGGATGTTTTCCTCCCGCCGCTGGGTGGAAGGATCGAACACCCCCATGCTGTCCAGCTCGTCACCCCAGAATTCGCACCGCACCGGTTTTTCTCTGCTGGGGGAGAAAAAGTCCAGAATTCCGCCCCGCACCGCAAACTGTCCCGGTCCTTCCACCTGCTGACTGCGAAGATATCCTGCCGCAACCAAACGATCGCAGAGGGCATTCAGGTCATAGCTCTGCCCCTGCTCCAGTGTAAAGCAGGCGCGGCTCAGAGTCTCCGGCGGCAATGTCCGCTGCAGAAATCCTTCTGCTGTGGCAACGACCAGCGGAGCGCGGCCGACGGCCATCGCGCGGAACACACCGATGCGCCGGTGCTCCCATTGATGGGACACAGTTGCGGCATCGTGGAAGGTATATTCCCGGCTTGGCAGCTGCAGCACCGGCTGTTCCGTCAGTGCCGCCAGATCCCGGGCAATCCGCGCCGCATCCACATCATCGGCGCACAGAAGAACTGTCGGCCGTTGGCTCTCCGCCGCAATTCCGGCGGAGAGAAATCCCCGGTGCACCGGACTCAGACCGCTGGCGGCGATGGGGCAGCGCCCTGCGTCAATGCGCAGCAGCAGATCCTGAAATTCCGGAACCCGCTGCAGAGTATTCAATAGAGAGTGCATCGTTATCACCTGCTCCGCTTTATCCGTTATAACGGCTCATAGCCTGATCAATCCCCTTGGAAAAAGTACACTCGATGGCATCCAGCGCCCGTTCTATCGTGGCATCAATCGTCTTGCGGTCTTCTTTGGAGAACTTGCCCAGCACCCAATCCGCCATATCATAGTCCGGATGCGGCTTTTGCCCCACGCCGATTTTCACCCGCGGAAACTGATCCGAGTGGAGCTGGCCGATAATGCTCCGCAGGCCATTGTGTCCTCCCGCTGTTCCGTTGCGGCGCAGGCGGAGCTTGCCCACCGACAGGGATACATCGTCACACACTACAAGCACCCGCTCCGGCGGCAGCTTATAAAACTGACAGGCCTCCCGCACCGCCTCACCGGACAGGTTCATATAGGTAGTAGGCTTCATGATCAGAACCTTTGCACCGCCATACTCCACCACATTGGTCAGCGCCTTGAACTTCAGCCGCTGGATCGGCTTGTTCAACCGCTCCCCCAGCGCATCCGCCGTGGCAAACCCCACATTATGACGGGTATTTTCATAGGCATCCCCCGGATTGCCCAAACAAACCAGAATCCAGTCCAGCGAGCTGCTTTTCTTTTGCTTTCCAAACAATGATATGGCCATGTGACACCTCAAACCGTTTTTTCGATAACGTCCAAAAGGGGATACTGCACAGCAGTACCCCTCTTTCATTTATTCTGTTTTTGCGTGTGCGGCAGATTTGCCGCCGCACACGCAAATGGATTACTGGAACAGCGGAGACACGGAAGTCTCGTTAAAGATGCGGCTGATTGCCTCGGCGAACACGTCTGCCACGTTGACAAACTTGATCTTCGGGCAGGCCAGTGCTTTCTCGTTAGCAGGAATGGTATTCAGGAAGAACACCTCATTGATGCAGCTGTCCTGGATGCGCTGCACCGCAGGGCCAGACAGAACACCGTGAGAAGCTGCGGCAACCACATCCCGTGCGCCGCCGATCTTGACCAGTGCCTCAGCTGCATGGCACAGGGATCCGCCGGTGTCCACCATGTCGTCCAGAAGGATCACATGCTTGTCCCGCACGTCGCCGATGATGTTCATAACCTCGGAGGAGTTGGCCTTCTGGCGGCGCTTGTCCACAATTGCCATAGGCATGCCCATCTTCTGTGCAAAGGAACGAACGCGGGCTACGCTGCCTACATCGGGGGAGACCACGATGGTCTCGTCGTGCACGGCGGAAAACTTCTCCGTAAAGTAGTCCACAAACAGAGGTGCACCCAACAGGTTGTCCACCGGAATGTCGAAGAAGCCTTGAATCTGGTTTGCATGAAGATCCATGGTCAGCACCCGGTCTGCACCGGCGCGGGTGATCAGATTGGCCACCAGCTTGGCGGAGATGGGATCACGGGGCTTGGTCTTGCGGTCCTGGCGGGCATAGCCGAAGTAGGGGATAACCGCAGTCACGCGGCCTGCAGAGGCGCGCTTGAGGGCATCGATCATAATGAGCAGATCCATCAGATTATCGTTGACCGGAATGCAGGTGGACTGGATGACGAACACGTCGCTGCCGCGAACCGTCTCATAGATGGAGACGGAGCTTTCGCCGTCGGAGAAGGTTTTTACCTCTGCACTGCCCAGAGGCAATCCCAGTTTGGCGCAAATGGCCTTGGCCAACTCCGGATTGGAGTTGCCGCTGAAAATCTTGATGTCTTTACCGTGAGAAATCATTAGTGACCCATCCTTCTTTCTCAAGTTCTGTAATTCTGTTTCTCTTTTGCCGTTTCTTTCTATCAAAGGCGGTCATCGACCGCATAGGCACAATTTAATTCTGTTTTTTCTTTGCCCGGTGGCGCGCCGCCCAGCCTTCCCGCAATTCCTGCCGGGTTCTGGCCACTGCCAAAGCATCCTCCGGCACGGTGTCGGTAATCGTACTGCCGGCAGCCGTGAACGCTCCGCTTTCCACTGTAACCGGAGCCACCAGATTGGTGTTGCAGCCGATGAAAACATTGTCTCCCACCGTGGTGCGGTATTTATAATTGCCGTCGTAGTTGCAGGTAATGGAGCCGCAGCCGAAGTTACAGTGGCTTCCTACATCGCTGTCTCCCACGTAGATCAGGTGAGGCAGCTTGGTTCCCTCGCCGATCACGGCATTTTTCACTTCTACAAAGTCGCCCACCTTGCAGTTGTCCGCAACCTGCGTTCCCGGACGCACATAGGCGAAGGGACCGATGTTGACGTTGGCGCCAAACTTTGCCTCGTTGAGCTGGCTGGCATTCGCGATGCAGCCGTCCCCCAGCGTACAGTCCCGAATCATGGTGTTTGGCCCGATTTCACAGTTGGCGCCGATCACCGTGCTCCCCCGCAGAATGGTGCCGGGCAGCAGCACTGTGCCCTCGCCAACGGAAACAGTGGGGTCCACATAGACCGCTTGCGGATCGATCAGCCGAACGCCCTGCTCGATCAGTCTTTCTGCCTGATCCAGCCGGCCATAGTATTGTGCGGCATCGAGGGTCTCGGCATCTATCAGCATCAGTGCCAAAGGCACATCGTCCATTGGCGGAGCAAAAGCCTCCCCTGCAGTCAAGTCGCCGGTCTCCGCCAAATCGGATGCATCCAGCCGACTTATACCAACCGGTTCTCCCTCATCCGAATCCGGCAAATACTTCAGGGTCGTCAGCAGCTGTGCCGCACCCCGGCTGATCCAAACCGGCTCCAGAACGCAGATAATCTCTCCCTGCGCCCCGGCGGCAAAGCCGCGAATCGCCGTTTGCATCTGTTCATTCTCGACAAGACATACCTGCGTTCCGTCCGGGAAGGATTTTTCTGCCTCCGCAGCCAAATCCGCCTCTGTAAGCAGTAAAAACCGCTCAACACCGGCATCCTGAAGGGTACGCACCAGCCAGGTTACGGCAGGGGCAAACAACAGGGGACGCAGCATGAGCGGCATGGAAGCGGGATCCTCCGGATCTCGCATAACAGCAATAATTGCACTGGTTGCCTTCAAAGTATGGTTATCCCGGCTCTCTTTCAGAGCTCTAATCTTAGAACTGTTAGACATCGCGGGAAACCTCCTTTCGAAAAACATTTTCTTAATCGTATTATAGCAGACTAATTTATAATTTGCAGTAAATCTAAGTAAAGTTTTTCGACTTTGGAGATTTTGACGATTGCATCCCCATCGAATATGGCGGAAATGTTGCAAAACCGACAGTCTCCCCGGAATTTTGACAGAACTACAGGCAAAAAAGGACTGCCGCAAACCGCGGCAGTCCCGGATAATGCAGATTTTTACCGTCCAACGACAGATTAGAAATACTTGCGAACACCCTCGTGTGCCAGCTCAGCATCGGCAGAAATGGTCACGGTGAACTTGATGTTGTTCTTCTCGGAGAAGGCATCCAGCCAATCCAGGAATTTCTCGACTTCAGGGTCGCCGTCGCAGGGAACGACGCGGCACAGGGAATCGATGAAGATGTGGGTGATATCATAGTTGCCGGCATACAGACCGGAAATCATGCCCTTCAGGAATTCAAAGGACTGGATATCATAGTCGCTGGCCTCAACCAGACGAATATTGTAGTCAATGTTATAGGTGAGGGCGCGGTTACGCTCGATGCAGACCACGTTGCCGTGCTCAGTGCCGACAGCGGAGTTAATCAGATCGATCATCTGCTTGGTCTTACCGGAACCCTTCTTGCCCATGATGACTCTAACCATAGTGTGTCACTCCTTGTTCTGCCTGTGCGCCCGGCTCGCAGCCCGTACATCGCACAGGTGATGTTGGTGCTATATTAACATATGCGCATTTTTATTTCAACTGGTTTTTATTGAATTTTCCCCTTTTGATAACATTCAATCCAGTGAAACCCTGAATTTACTCATTTTTCAAGGCGCTGCAGCAAATCTGCCCGCAGATCGGAATAGCCAGGCTTATCCAGCAAAGCAAACATATTTTTCTTGTAAGCCTCTACGCCGGGCTGGTTAAAGGGGTTCACATTCAGGACGTAACCGCTGATACCGCAGCACAGTTCGAAGAAGTAAATCAGCTCGCCGGTGGTGCGGGCAGAAATGGTCTCCGCCTCAATCAAAATGTTGGGAACGCCGCCGTCTACGTGAGCCAGACGCGTGCCCCGCATCGCCTGTTCGCAGACAAAATGCAGATCTTTTCCCGCCAGGAAATTCAGGCCGTCCACGTTGTCGGCATCCTCACCGATCACCAGCTTTCCGTGGGGCTTATCATAGCGAACCACGGTCTCGAACATAATGCGCTCGCCCTCCTGGATGTACTGACCCATGGAGTGCAGGTCGGCGGTAAACTCCACGCTGGCCGGGAACAGGCCCTTGCCTTCCTTGCCTTCGCTCTCGCCGTAAAGTTGCTTCCACCACTCGCTCATAAACCGGAATGCAGGCTCAAAGCAGGCCAACAGTTCCACCTTCTTGCCCTTTTCATAGAGGCAGTTCCGGGCGGCAACATATTTCCACGCCGGATTTTCCATGGAACGGTCGGCGTTCAGCTGCTGCATCGCGTCCGCAGCACCGGCCATCAGTTCTTCAATATCAATGCCTGCTACGGCAATGGGAAGCAGACCCACCGCCGTCAGCACACTGTAGCGGCCGCCCACATTGTCCGGCACGACAAAGCTCTCGTAGCCCTCGGCGTCTGCCAGATTCTTCAGCGCGCCCTTGCAGGCGTCAGTGGTGGCATAGATGCGGCGGCGCGCTTCCTCTTTACCATACTTCTGTTCCAGTGCCGCCTTGAAAATACGGAAGGCCACAGCAGGCTCGGTGGTTGTGCCGGACTTGGAAATCACGTTTACGGAAAAATCCCGGTCGCCCACCAGTTCCAGCACTTCCAGTACTGCATCAGTAGACAGGGTATTTCCGGCAAAAAATACATCCGGCGTGTTCTTTTTCTTCAAATTATAGTTAGGGCTCTGGATCAGATCGATGACCGCCCGGGCACCCAGATAGCTGCCGCCGATACCGATGACAACCAGTGCCTGAGAATCGGACTGAATTTTCTTTGCCGCCTTCTGGATGCGGCTGAACTCTTCCTTATCGTAATTGACCGGCAGTTCGCGCCAGCCCAGAAAATCATTGCCCGCTCCGGTGCCCTGGGACAGCACATCATGTGCGGCGGCAACGCGGGTGGACATAGCGCCCAGCTCGGCGGGAGAGACGAAATCAGAGATGGCGGATAAATCAACTTTGATCACGGTAATTCCTCCTAATCAATCGGCATATCAGCCGATAATATTGTGCTTTGGCTGATGCTATCTTAGCACAGTCCGGTGGAAAAAGAAAGCTTTCCTGCATCATTGGAGAAAGATTTTTACAATCCATTCCATAGTGTTTATTTTGCCCTGTTTTTTACCGCAAAACTGAAAAAAGCGGGGTTTTCCTCAGAAAAAATGAAAGGGAGTCTTGCAATATGAGGGCGATAGTGCTAAATTTAAAGTAATCGGTTCCGGGCATTACACCGGAAACTATCTACTGGAGGAATACGACATGGATTTGTTTGAAACTTTGGCTGAGACCCTGAAAAAGAATCCCAAGAAGATCGTCTTCACCGAGGGCACCGACGCCCGCATTCTGTCCGCTACGGACAAGCTGCTCAAGGCCGGCACCTTCCTGAAGCCCGTTCTGGTGGGCAATGTGGAAGCCGTTAAGGCCGCTGCCGCAGAGGGCGGTTTCACCGTTGAGGGCGCTGAGATCATCGACCCGGAAAACTATGCAGATATGGATGCTATGGCTCAGACCATGTTTGAACTGCGCAAGGGCAAGATGGACATGGATACCGTCAAGGCAAACCTGAAGAAGGGCAACTACTTCGGCACCATGCTGGTGAAGATGGGCGTTGCCGACGCTCTGCTGGGCGGCGCTACCTACTCCACCGCCGACACTGTGCGTCCTGCTCTGCAGCTGATCAAGACCAAGCCCGGCAACAAGAACGTCAGCTCCTGCTTTATTCTTGTCCGTGAGAAGGACGGTGTGGAAGAGCGCATTGCCATGGGCGACTGTGCCATCCAGATCGCTCCCGATGAGGATGCACTGGTGGAAACCGCTGTGGAAACCGCTAAGACTGCTGCCTACTTCGGCATCGATCCCAAGGTTGCCATGCTGAGCTACTCCACCAAGGGCTCCGGCAAGGGCGACGACGTGACTAAGGTTGCCAACGCCACTGCAAAGATCAAGGCTGCTTATCCCGAGCTGAAGGTAGACGGCGAAATGCAGTTCGATGCTGCTGTCTCCCCCACGGTTGGTCAGCTGAAGTTCCCCGGCTCCCCTGTCGCCGGTCAGGCCAACACCTTTATCTTCCCCGAGATTCAGTCCGGCAACATCGGCTACAAGATCGCTCAGCGTCTGGGTGGCTTCGCCGCATACGGCCCCATCCTGCAGGGTCTGAACGCCCCCATCAACGACCTGTCCCGCGGCTGCGATGCCGACGAGGTCTACAAGATGGCTCTGATCACCGCCGCTCTGGCCTGATCCTGCATCGAAAGTTAACATTAACAGCAAAAATGAGGTGCACTGCAAATGCAGTGCACCTCATTTCATTAACTGCGTGTCGCATCGCCCAACACGCTCAAAGCACATAAAATCCCAACAGTCCCGCCGCTGTGCCCGCCGCAGCACCTGCCGCAACATCCCGCAGATAGTGCACTCCGCCAATGACCCGCACTGCCGCCAGCACTCCGCCGCAAATCAGCAAAAGCACTCCCACAGGCGGCAAAATCCACAAAAACGTCATGGCAATGACAAACATGGAAAACACATGGCGGCTGGGCAGACTTTTGCCCCTGGTGTCCTTATGAATCAGCGGGTCAATCTCCAACGTTTCATAGGGGCGGGGGGCATTAATCCACCGCCGCACCAGGGACACCAGCAAAAACGAAATCCCCGGCACCAGCAATGCCCGCCAAAACCGTCCGTCCCGCTGAACTGCCAGCACAGCCAGAAGCAGCGGATAGGCCGCATAACAGCCATAGGTCAGCACCCGATTGACTCCCAACAGCGCTTTTCTTCGACCTTCCCGGCGAAAGGGAGCGGACAGGCGGCGGTATTGCTCCGCTGTCATCCCTCGTTCTCCAGGAAATAGGTTGCCTCCATATCTGCCACACTGAGGCAGAAGGCCAGCGGATACATCTGGAAGGCATTGCCCACCTGCCGATTGTCCTCATTTCCGGAAAAGCCCATGTGATAGCGAATGGCAAATGCCTCCTCCCGGGTCAGCCGCAGAAAGCCGTTGACGACATAGACGCTCTTCTCCCCGTGCCCGTAAGGCATGGGATCATTAAAATTATAAGTAGGAACCTGCGTCCATTTTCCGTCCGGTCCCTTCACGTTCCGCACGCCGGCGGTATAGCAGCCAATCTTGCACACGTCGTGCAGCAAAGAAACAATGGCAATGGTCTCGTCGCTGTAGTGCAGGCCGTAAAGCTCCTGCACCCGCTCCCGCTCCAGATACTCCTTCAGGCAATGGTACACATTCAGAGAGTGCTCACACAAGCCTCCCTCGTAAGCTCCATGGTAGCGGGCCGAGGCCGGAGCCGTGAAAAAATCACATTTGTTGGTCAGGTAATCCAGCATGGCTTCTGCGCCGGGGCGGGTGACGTGCTCGGTGAAAATTTCAATAAATTCTTCCTTACAGGACATAGGGGAACATCCTCTCCATCAAATATTCTGCAAATGGATTGCTTTGCTTACACGTTGAACAGGAACTCGATAATGTCCCCGTCATTGACTACATACTCCTTGCCTTCTGTGCGCTGAGCGCCCTTTGCCTTCACCGCCGCATAGTCAAATCCGCACTCCTCCAGCGTGTTGTAGGCAATCACCTGAGCGCGGATGAAGCCTCGCTCAAAGTCGGAGTGAATTTTGCCGGCGGCCTGGGGTGCTTTCGTACCCTTCACAATCGTCCATGCCCGGCACTCTTTTTTACCGTCGGTGAGGAAGCTGATCAGCCCCAGCAGAGAATAGCTGGCCCGAATCAGCCGGTCCAGACCCGACTCCGTCAGCCCCAGATCCTCCATGAACATAGCCCGGTCTTCCGCCTCCAGTTCGGCCAGTTCTTCCTCGGTCTTGGCGCAGATGGGAATGACCTCTGCACCCTCTTCGGCTGCCCGCGCCTTCACCAGTTGATAATAGCGGTTGCTCTCCGGTTCGGCCACGCCGTCGTCATCCATGTTGCAGGCATAGATAATGGGTTTTGCCGACAGCAGTCCCATCTCTTTCCGTACCAGAAGCTGTGCCTCATCCTTGTCGTCAAATTCAAAGGTACGGGCACTCTTTCCCTCGCCCAGATGCGCGCACAGGGGCTCCAACCACTTCAGCTCTGCCGCGGCCGCCTTATTTCCGCCGCTCTTGGCAGACTTGGAAATGCGGGCAATGCGGTTCTGCACCATTTCCAGATCGGCCAGAATCAGCTCCGTATCAATGCAGTCCATGTCCCCTTCCGGATCCACGGCCACCGGCTTGGTGGCATCCTCTACCACGTGAATGATGGTATCGTCGTCAAAGCAGCGCACCACATGGACAATGGCATCGCACTCCCGAATGTGACCCAGAAACTTGTTGCCCAAGCCGGCACCCTGACTGGCACCCTTTACCAGACCGGCAATGTCCACAAACTCCACCACGGCAGGAGTTTTCTTGTCCGTGTTCCATACCTCTGCCAGCTTGTCCAGCCGCTCGTCCGGAACGGCCACAACACCGCTGTTCGGCTCAATGGTGCAGAACGGGTAGTTCGCCGCCTGCGCGTTCTTTGTGGATGTGATTGCATTAAACAGGGTGCTCTTGCCCACGTTGGGCAGACCGACGATACCGAGTTTCATATATTTCCTGCATCTCCTTAAAAATGTTGCATTTTTTACGATCGTTCTGTCGTTTTTCGGAAAACTACGTCCCGTTCCACGCAAGGAACTGACAGTAAATTATATCAGATGCGGCGCATTCTCTCAAGCAATTTTTACAGCAAACAGACCGATGGTCGCTTGCCCCCATCGGTCTGTTTTTTACGAATCAAGAGAAATCCGTTCCAGATCCTCCGGCACAAAAAGATTCCCCTGAAAATATTGCTTTCCCTCTGCCTGATAGAGTTCTCTCCGGTGGGCGATGTTCACGTCCTCCGTGTGGTAGAGCAGCAGATTTTTTACCTGCAGCCGCTGGGCCTGCTGACAGGCGTCTTTTACGGTGGAATGGTGCTTTTCATATGGGTGAAAGCGCTCCGCCTGACTGTCCAGACAAAATGCCTCATGAAGCAGCCAGGTGCTGTTCCGGGCATAGGCCTGTTCGCTCGGATGGTAGGGTTCGTCGCCGCAGCAGGTCAGTTTTCTTCCCTCCCCCAAGTCCATGGAAAAGCCGAACTGCTTTGCCTTGGTGGAATGGATGTCAAAGAAAGTGACCGTTTTGCCTAATATCTCCTTCTGCTCACCGTCCGCAACGGACACAAGGTGCAGCCGCCGGCCGATGAAATCTGTCTCCGCCTTTTTCAGCAGCATTTTTGCCATCTCCTGCAGCAGGCGAATCACCTCGTCATGACTGTAGATGACGGCTTCTCCTTCATACTCCCCCCGATTCATCTCCTGACAAATCATGCGCATCATCCAGAGAATGCCCGTAATATGATCCAGGTGCTTATGGGTGACAAAGATCGTCCGCATTTTCCGCCAGTCCATGCCGCAATGGCGCAATTGCCGGAACAGAGTGCTTCCGCCGCCGCCGTCCACCATAAAATACTGATCGTTTTCCTCCAGGACAAAGCAGGTATTATAACATTCCGTAACCATGGCATTCCCTGTGCCCAAAATGGTAAGCTCCATAAGCGCCTCCTTGAACCTTTGACTGCATCAGCCGATTTTCTTTGTAAGCTTCTCCTTCAGTTTCTCCGTTCCGCGACGGCGCAGTTCCGTCAGCGCGCCGGAATAGCTCCGGGAGGACAGGTGTGAATAGTGCTTCAGGAACCGACCGGAACGGCGCATGGCCTCGCCCACTGTTTTTTCCTTCAGGTTCTCCAATCCGCTCATATCAATTGCCTGCTTGGCCTTATCCGCCTTGGACTGCAGCTCGCTGCGCTTTTCGGCCAGACTCTGCTCCAGTTCTTCCTTCCGAACGGCCAGCTGCTGCTGCAATTCCTTTTTCCCCAGCTCTAGCTGGACTCGTGCCTCTTCTGCCTTTGCCATGGCCTTGCTGAACAGCGCCAGCTGACGAATGGTGATCGCGGTATCCCCCAGTACAACCACCGCCAGCGCAACGGCAATCACCTGCCGGGGCAGCGTGGGAATGTGATCCAGAAGCCGCTCCGTTGCCGGATGCAGCCAGAAAATAACCAGATAGGAGGCAATGCCCCACCACAGGCAGTTGGAAAGACAAATGCGCCCCTTCAGGTTGAACTTTTTATGGGAGTAGTCCCAGTATTTTATGTGGGTAGTCACTTCCAACAGCCAACCCACCAGATACTCCCATGCAGACATCACCACCGTTGCCATGACATAAAACAGCAGCGGGTTTCCGGTAAATGGGGCAAAAAAATTAATCATGATCAGCACGCCCACGCCGTAAATCGGGCACAGGGGCAGGTGGAGAAAGCCGCGGTTAATCCAGTGCTTTTCCATCACAGAGCAGTAAGTTGACTCCATCATCCAACCCAGAAGAGAATACCAGCAAAAATAGAGGAACATCTGGGTGATGGGTATGCCAAAGAGCAACGGTTCGTTCATATAAAATGGCCTTTCTGTAAAATCCCCCCTGATCATCGCAGGAACAATGACAGGGGGATGGTTTATAGGGTGTCTAATTTTCGGATAAATTCCTCCGGATTGCGGCGAAAATGCGCTTCCAGACGCTCCGCCTCTTCCTTTGTATCCCGCAGCAATGTCAGCGTAAATTCCGGTTCCCGTTCTCCGTCCAACACAAGAGAAACCTGAAACCGATCGTCTGCCTTCTGAATTACCTCGGCGTGTACCCTCCGATCGTACCGCAGCTGGCGGTTGATCTCCGCCAGACGGTGGTCGCAGCGCAAGCGGACGGAATAAGGCAGGTGATCTTCGGTGATTGCCCCGTTTTTCCGCCCCTTATCGGTAATCTGATAAAGCTGATCGGACAAAGTTACATGGTCGCTCTCCGTCAGTTCCGCCAAAGCACTGGAGAGATCAAAGTAAGTCACGCCCGGGTCGCAAAGAGCAACGTCTGCCAACGTGTCCAGCGGAACCGGCGCCTCCGTGCGGCAGAGAATATACAGCAGCAGGAGCTTGATCTCCAGCTTGCCCTGAATGAAGCCGCCCTCCATACCAAACACCTCTCAATCGGAATTAAAAAAGAGAAATTTCACCCTTATTATATCCACTTCTTAAACAAAACGCAAGGAGCGCCGCCTCCGTTCTTCTTGACGGAAAAAGGGTAAGAGGGTATGATGGTCAATAGAAAACCCCGATGGAACTTGAGGAGGAGAACGCAATGAAAAAATGGATTGCCCTGCTTTTGGCGCTTGTCATGGCGCTCAGTCTGGCCGCCTGTGGAAAAACGGCCGAAACAAGCTCGGTAAGTGAAGCCCCTGCCGTATCATCGACCCCCGTTTCAGAGCCGGAGCCGGAACCGGAACCGGAGCCTGAGCCGGAACCTGTAGTCCCGGCCTATACCAACCCTCTGACCGGTGAGGCAGTGGAAAGCGACATCTCCAGCAACCGCCCTCTGGCCGTTATGCTGAACACCCTGAAGAAGGCACTGCCCCAGAGCGGCTGCGGCAGCGCGGACATGCTGTTTGAGATCCCGGAAGAAGGCGGCATCACCCGTATTATGGCGGTATTTCAGGATCCCACCGGTGTAGGCGACATCGGAACTGTCCGCTCCACCCGTGAATACTTTGTCTCCATGGCAATGGGTCTGGATGCGGTTCTGGCCCACGCCGGCGCCAGCTACTCTGCCAAAGCAATTTTGGACGAAGAGGGTTACACCACGCTGAATTTCATGAGCCACGGCGACCTCTATTGGCGGGATGCTGACCGCAAGTCCCGACTGGGCACAGAGCACAGCCTGTACACCTCCAGCGACAACATCCAAAGCTATCTGGCAGAGACCGACACCATCCGCTCCACCCATGAGGACGGCTATGTCAGCTCCTTCACCTTCACGGATAACGGCACTCCCGCCGGCGGAAGCGCTGCAACAGATGTAGATGTGTCCTTCTCCGGCTACAAAGACACGCACTTTGTCTATGATGCAGACACCGGAAAATACATGGTCTACGCCTTCGACGAGCCTTACACCGATGCCACCTCCGGCGAGCAGGTGGGCGTGACCAACGTTCTGATCCTTCCCACCGCCCAGTCCACCAAGGAGGACGGCCAGCTGCAGGAATTTGATCTGAGCGGCGGCACAGGCTACTTCATCTGCGGCGGGTCCTATGTGGAAATCAACTGGGAAAAGGGCGGCCTGTATGACCAGCTGAAGCTGACCAACACCGACGGCACTCCCCTGAATCTCGGCGTCGGCACCACCTACATCTGCATCTGCGACACCGATCGTCCTATCACCATCGCCTGATCTTTATTATATGCCAACGCCCCGGGGCACAGCGATCTGACTGTACTCCGGGGCGTCTTTTTTCCTCTTTTAATGATTCAGTTTTGCTCCCATCAGCAGGCACAGAACCGCTTTCTGGGCATGAAGCCGGTTTTCCGCTTCCTCAAAGATTTCGTCCGCATGGGCTTCAAACACCTCCGGGGAAATTTCCTCTCCCCGATGGGCCGGCAGACAATGCTGCACCATCGCCCCTTCCGCCGCATAGCGCATCAGCTCCGGCGTCAGGGTAAAGCCCTGAAACAGCTCCCGCCGCTCCGCGGGATCCCGCTCCCGGCCCATGCTGGTCCAGGCATCAGTAAACACGACCTCCGCTCCGGCAATGGCCTCCTTCGGATCGTGGCAGAGGAGGAATTGATCTCCGTACTTGGCGGCAAATTCCATCACCTGCTCGTCCGGCTCCAGTCCCTTTGGCGTGGCAACAGAAACCGACAGACCGCACTTCAGACAGCCGACGATCAGGGAGTTTGCCATGTTGTTGCCGTCGCCGATGAAACACATTTTCACTCCATCCAGCAGCGCCATCTTCTCCCGAATGGTCATCAGATCCGCCAGTACCTGACAGGGATGGGCAAAGTCCGTCAATCCGTTGATCACGGGAATGTCCGCATACCGCGCCAGAGTTTCCGCCTCCTCCTGAGCAAAGGTGCGAATCATCACACAATCGCAGTAACGGCTCAGGGTACGGGCGGTGTCCTCAATTGGCTCGCCCCGCTCAATCTGGCTCTCCCGAGCGTTGAGGTATACCGCCTGTCCGCCCATTTGGAACATGCCGCTTTCAAAGCTCACCCGGGTACGGGTGGAGTTCTTGGCAAAAATCATAGCCAGTGTTTTCCCCTCCAGACAACGGTGGGGAATTCCGTGGCGCTGATTATATTTCAACTGATCCGCCAGGTCGAGAACCTCATAGATCTCCTCCCGGCTGAGATCCAACATTTTCAGCAAATCCTTCACGCCTTACGCCTCGCTTTCGCACAGCACCTGACGGAGGATGGCAATACCCTTGTCCATCTCCTCCTTGGTGATCACCAGCGGCGGCAGCAGACGGATCACATTCTGTCCGGCAGTAAGCACCAGCAGTCCGGCCTGGGTCAGCTTCCCTGCCAGCTCTCCGTTGTGATACCCCTCGTTCAGGGTAATGCCGATCATAAGGCCCAGTCCCCGGGTTCCTGCCACGGCAGGCGATCCCAGAGCCTCGATCTGACGGCGGAGGTAGGCGCCCTTTTCCTTCACTTCCGCCAACACTTCATCGGTGAGGATTTCCTGCACCGCGCAGCCTGCCGCGGCACAAACCGGGTTGCCGCCGAATGTGGTGGCATGCGTACCGGCAGACAGCACATTGCGGCACTTTTCATTTGCCATAATACCGCTCATCGGCAGGCCTCCGGCAATGCCCTTAGCGAAGGTGCAGGCATCCGGCAAAAGATCATACTGCTGGAAGGCAAACAGTGTGCCGGTGCGGCCCACACCGGTCTGCACCTCGTCGATCAGCAGCAGCCAGTCGTTCTCCTCGCACAGAGCTTTCACTGCGGCAACATAGTCCTTATCCAGAGGCATGACGCCGCCCTCGCCCTGCACCAGCTCCATCATCACGGCACAGACATCTTCTCCTGCCTGTGCCTTCAGAGCTTTGATGTCATTGGGCGCAGCATAGCGGAATCCGTCGGTAAAGGGGAAGAAATACTGGTGGAACACTTCCTGTCCCGTGGCCTTCAGCGTGGTAATGGTGCGGCCGTGGAAGGAATCCAGCAACGTGATAATGGTTGCGCGGCCGGTGCCGTACTTATCAAAGGAATATTTCCGCGCCAGCTTAATCATGCCTTCGTTGGCTTCACCGCCGCCGTTGGCAAAGAACACATCTGCCATGCCGGTGCGGCTGCACAGCCGCTCCGCCAGCTTGACATAGGGCTCGGAATAGTACAGGTTGGAAATGTGGGGCAGTTTGACCGATTGCGCAATCACCGCCTCGATCCATTGCGGATTGCCGTAACCCACGCTGGCAACGCCGATTCCGCTGGCAAAGTCGATATACTCCCTGCCCTCCGGGGTGTAGAGTTTCGAACCGATGCCGTGGTCGATTGCCACGTCAAACCGGCCGTAAGTCTGCATCACGTGCTGGTGATCCAGAGCTTTGATCTGTTCTGAAGTCATGTATCTGTCCCCTTTCAAGGAAATGAAATGCCGAGGGCAGAAAGCGATTGGATAGAAGCCGCCTTCTCCCATCGGCGTTTGATCTTGTTTACAAAAGCATTGTGCCAATACCCTGATCGGTGAGAATCTCGATCAGGATGGAGTGCGGCACGCGGCCGTCCAGAATGTGGGCGCGGGACACACCGCTGCGCACCGCTTCCACCGCGCACTCCAGTTTCGGAATCATACCGCCCTTAATAATGCCCTCTTTGATGAGCACCGGCACCTCGGACATATGCACCACATGGATCAGCGTTTCCTCGTCCTTGGGGTCCCGCAAAATCCCCCGCACATCGGTAAGCAGAATCAGTTTTTCCGCCTTCAGCGCAACTGCCAGCTTTGCCGCCGCCGTGTCTGCATTGATGTTGTAGGAGGTTTCTCCGTCGATGCCCATTGCAACGGTGGACACCACCGGAATGTAACCCTTATCGATGGCTCCGATCACCGGATCCGGGTCCACCTCTTTGATCTCTCCCACAAGACCGTAACGGGGATCTTTTTTTACTGCCTGCAGCAGTCCGCCGTCCAGACCGCACAGGCCGAGAGCCCGGCCGCCCATGCGGTTCAGGGTTGCCACCAGGTTCTTATTCACCCGTCCGCAAAGCACCTGCTGGACAATGTCCATGGTTTCGTCATCGGTGTAGCGCAGGCCGTCCACAAATTCAGACTGCTTGCCCACCTTACCCAGCATTTCATTGATCTCCGGACCGCCGCCGTGGACAACCACAACATGAATGCCGACCAGACTCAGCAGAACGATGTCGCTCATAACCGCCTGGCGCAGATCCTGGGAGATCATGGCGTTGCCGCCGTATTTGATTACAATTGTCTTGCCGTGATACTTCTGAATGTAAGGCAGTGCCTCCACCAGCACCTTGGCACGATCAAGATAGGAAAAGGGCATAGGAATGCCTCCTCGTCTTACAGAGTTCCGCCGCCCGCAGGCGGCGGAAGAAATTTATTTTTTGAATCGTTCCGAGAAATATCCCTGAACGGTCCTCAATTCATTGCCGGGGACAAACTCAGGTTCGGTAATCCCCGTTGATCTTCACATAGTCATAGGTCAGGTCACAGCCCCAGCAGGAGGCTTTGCCATCGCCCTCGTTCAGCGCAACCAGAATCTCAACCTTATCCTGCGTCAACACCTGCTTGGCCACGTCCTCATCAAAGTTCAGACCTTCGCCGTGTTGGCAGACCGGAATCTCTCCCGCCTCGGATCGGAAGCTGATGTTCACATGCTCCGGGCGGAACGGCGCCTTGGAATATCCCATTGCGCACAGCACCCGGCCCCAGTTGGCATCGGAACCGTACATAGCCGCCTTGACCAGAGAGGAGCCGACCACGCTCTTTGCCAGCCGCTCTGCGCTCTCCTCGTTTCGTGCGCCTTCCACCGTGCAGGTGATCAGGCGGCTGGCGCCTTCCCCGTCCCCGGCGATGGCTCTGGCCAGATCTGTGCACAGCTCCGTCAGCGCCGCCGTGAAAGCGGCATAGTTGGCGTCCTTCCACTCAATGAGGGGATTCTCCGCCATGGAGTTGGCCAGTACAACGCACATATCGTTGGTAGAGGTGTCGCCGTCTACTGTAACCCGGTTGAAGGTGCGGGGCACAACGGTGCGCAGCGCCTGCTCCAGCATCTCATGGGTAATGGCGCAGTCGGTGGTGATAAAGCACAGCATGGTGCCCATATTGGGGTGAATCATGCCGGAGCCCTTGGCAATGGCGCCCAGTTTAACCGCCTTGCCGCCGATTTCCACCTCGACCGCATACTCCTTCTTCACGGTGTCGGTGGTCATAATTGCAGTAGCCGCCGCGTCCGAACCGTCCCGATTCAAGCCTTCCTTCAGGGCAGGAATTGCCGCTTCGATGGCCTCTACATTGATGGTCTGGCCGATCACGCCGGTGGAAGCCACCACAATGTCGTCCTTCTGCAGTCCCAGTGCCGCCGCAGCCGCCGCACAGGTGCGCTCGGCATACTCATGGCTGTAAGGGGCGCAGGCATTTGCATTGCCGGAATTGGCAATAATGGCGCGGGCTGTGCCGTCCTCCAGATGTCCCATAGTGACATACAGAGGGGCCGCCTTCACCCGGTTCAGGGTGTAGGTCGCCGCCGCGGCACATTCCTTCTCGGAAACAATAAGGGCCAGGTCATTTTTTGCCGGGTCGCTGCCTGCTTTTACGCCGGCATGGACACCGTTGGCTGTGAAGCCCAGAGGGGCAGTTACGCCGCCTTTGATTTTTTTCATAGCGATGCTCCTTTATTTTTTACAGGTTCAAGCCGGTCGCTTCGTCGAAGCCCAGCATCAGGTTCATGTTCTGTACCGCCGCACCAGATGCACCCTTGCCCAGATTGTCAAACAGGGCGGTAACCGTGCACCGCGCCTCGTTTCCGTTGACGATCAGCGTCAGCGTATCCGTTCCGGCAGCGGTGTTGGCGGCGATCATGCTCTCGCTCCAACCGAGGGGTGCTACCGAGATCAGCTTTGCCCCCTCGTAATGGGCGGCCAAGGCCTCATGAACCGCCTCCGCCGGAGCAGGCAGGGCGATGGTGGTAGCCATCCCCTTGTAGTAGTCGTCCACAATGGGGCTGAAGGCCGGCGCTGTGGTCAATCCGCAAATCTGCTGCATTTCCGGCAGATGCTTGTGGCTCTGGTTCAACCCGTAAATACGGGGTGAAAAGAACCCCTGCGGCTTATCCGTCCCTTCGTATTGGGCAATCATTTTCTTTCCGCCGCCGGAATAACCGGTCAGGGAGAAGCAGGTCAAAAACTGATCCGGTGCAATCAATCCCGCCTGTACCAGAGGATAGACGGAGGAAATAAAACCGGTGGCATGGCAGCCGGGATTTGCAACCCGCTTGCTGGACTGAATCCCCTGCCGATGGGCAGCGGACAGCTCCGAAAAGCCATAATTCCAACCGGGAGCCACCCGATGAGCGGTAGAGGCATCAATGATCCGGGTATTCGGATTTTCCACCAGCGTTACCGCCTCTTTTGCCGCCCCATCCGGCAGGCAGAGGAAAACCAGATCCGCCGCGTTGATCATCTTTTTCCGCTCTTCCACATCATGGCGCTTTTCCGGGTCAATCCGCAGCAGGAAAATGTCCCGTCGCGCTCCCAGCCGCTCGTAAATCTGAAGGCCGGTGGTGCCTTCCTGGCCGTCGATATAAACAACAGGTTCCATGGGTCGTCCGCCTCCTTCAATCTTCGTACATCGAATCCCACGCATTCAGCAGTTCGCCGAGGCGGGGGTCAAAGTTGGTGTTTTCCAAATGAATCGGCCGATCATCGGAATTTAAAATGACTTCGTCAAAAAATTCTCTCAGTACCTGCTCGCTGAGAAACGGCCGCTGAATGGTCTTACCGCTGCGGAGTCTGGCCGTCAGCGTACTGCCCTGAATTCCAATCTCATCCGCCTCAGCCAGCAGAAGAGATTCTCCCTCCCGATAGACGATCCGCATGTCTCAATTCTCCTGGCGCAGGGCGACAAAGTCCTTGATATAGGCAATCTGCCGCTCCACATCCTCATGGCTCGGGCCGCCGTAGACCTTGCGGGCGGACACGCAGTGCTTCAGATCCAGTGCGTCGTAAATGTCGCTGTCAAACAGGTTGGAGATGGCGCGAAAATCCCGCAGGGTCAGGGTGTCCAGTGTCTCACCGGTTTGAATGCACATGTTGACCAGCCGGCCGACAATCATATAGGCCTCCCGGAAGGGCATGCCCTTCTTGGTCAGGTAATCGGCGCAGTCGGTGGCGTTGATAAAGCCGCCGGCGGCCGCCTTTGCCATGTTCTTGGGGCGCACGGTCAGGGTGTCCAGCATGGCAGAGAACACGGGAATGCACATTTCGATGGTGTCAATGGCGTCGAATACCGGTTCCTTATCCTCCTGCATATCCTTGTTGTAGGCCAGAGGCAGACCCTTCATCACCGTCAGCAGAGTGATCAGGTCGCCGTACACCCGGCCGGTTTTGCCCCGCACCAGCTCCGCCACGTCTGGATTCTTCTTCTGGGGCATGATGGAGGAACCGGTGGAGTAGGCGTCGTCCAGATCTACAAACTTGAACTCCCAGCTGCACCAGAGGATAATCTCCTCGGAGAAACGGCTCAGATGCATCATGCACAGGGAGCAGGCGCTCAAAAACTCGATGGCGTAGTCGCGGTCCGACACGGAGTCCAGACTGTTTTCCGTAGGCTTCTTGAAGCCCAGCAGCTGTGCTGTGCGCTGGCGGTCAATGGGATAAGAGGAGGTAGCCAATGCGCCGGCGCCCAGAGGGCACTCGTCCATTCGCTCCATGCAGTCCTCAAACCGGGTGATATCCCGGCGGATCATGTTGGCATAGGCCATCATATAATGGGCAAAGGTAGTGGGCTGGGCTCTCTGCAGGTGGGTATAACCGGGCATAACCACATCCAGATTATTCTCCGCCTTCCGGATCAGCACCTGCTCCAGCTTCAGCAGCAGATCGATGATCTTCGGAATCTCATTCTTTACGAACAGCCGGAAATCCACCGCCACCTGATCGTTGCGGCTGCGGCCGGTGTGGAGACGTTTGCCTGCCGCACCGATGCGCTGGGTCAGGATGGTCTCAATATTCATGTGGATGTCTTCGTTGTCCAGAGAGAACTCCACGCCGCCGTTTTCAATGTCGCTCAAAATCGCCTTCAGTCCGTTGACAATCGCCTCGGAATCCTCTTTGGTGATAATGCCCTGCTCTCCCAGCATGGTGGCGTGGGCAATGGAGCCGGTAATATCCTGCCGATACAGACGGGAGTCGAAATTGATGGAGGCATTAAAGTCGTTTACAAGGGTGTCGGTCTCTTTCTGAAAGCGTCCAGCCCATAATTTCATATCATTTTCTCCTTTGTATTCATGCGCAGATTGCCACGCAGGGAAAATTCCGGTTTTCCCGCGTGGCAATCGTTTCTTTCACAGAGTGTTGCGCTGTTTTTCTTACTTCAGCTTGCCCTGCTCACGCAGTGCCTGCACGGTGGTGGGCAGGCCCCACAGATTGATGAAGCCATCGGCGTCCTTCTGGTCGTAATCGGACTCGTCGAAGGTAGCCAGCTCCTCGGAATACAGGGTGTAGGGGGAGGTGGTGCCGGCCGGAATGATGTTGCCCTTGTAGAGCTTCAGCTTCACGGTGCCGGTGACATACTCCTGGGTCTTTTCCACAAAGGCGGACAGAGCCTCCCGCAGGGGGGTGAACCACTTGCCGTTGTAGATGAGGTCGGCGAAGTCCACGCTCAGCTTCTGCTTTTCATGCAGGGTGTCCTTGTCCACGCACAGCATCTCCAGCTGCTCATGGGCAAAGTAGAGGATGGTGCCGCCGGGAGTTTCGTAAACGCCGCGATCCTTCATGCCGACCAGACGGTTCTCTACGATATCGATGATGCCGATGCCGTTCTCGCCGCCCAGCTTGTTCAGCTTGCGGATAATGTCGCTGGCCTTCATCTTCTCGCCGTCGATGGCAACGGGACGACCCTTCTCAAAGTCCAGAGTCACATAGGTGGGCTTGTCCGGGGCATCAATGGGGGAGACGCCCATCTCCAGGAAGCCGGGCTCCTCATACTTCGGCTCGTTGGAGGGATCCTCCAGATCCAGACCCTCATGGCTCAGATGCCACAGGTTCTTGTCCTTGGAATAGTTGGTCTCACGGCTGATCTTCAGGGGCACGTTGTGAGCCTCGGCATAGTCGATTTCCTGATCACGGGACACGATATCCCACTCACGCCAGGGCGCGATGATGGTCAGCTCAGGAGCAAACCGCTTGATGGCCAGCTCGAAACGCACCTGATCGTTGCCCTTGCCGGTGCAGCCGTGGCAAACGGCATCTGCGCCCTCTGCCTTTGCGATTTCCACCAGCTTCTTGGCGATGACAGGACGGGCAAAAGCAGTGCCCAGCAGATAGGTCTCGTACTTGGCGTCGGCCATGACGGAGGGGATGATGACATCGTCCACCATTTCGTCGGTCAGGTCGGCAACGATCAGCTTGCTGGCGCCGGTTTTCAGAGCCTTTTCTTCCAGACCGTCCAGCTCGGTGCCCTGACCCACGTCGCCGGAAACGGCGATGATTTCAGGGTTATTGTAGTTCTCCTTCAGCCAGGGAATGATAATAGAGGTATCCAGACCGCCGGAATAGGCGAGGACAACTTTCTTAATCTGCTTATCAGCCATGATGTAGTTCCTCCTACTTATATCAGTGCCGAATGATTTCGGTCGCTTTTTTATTGTGTGCATATCTTACCACAGCAAAATTCAGAATGCAAGCATCATTTTGCATAAGTATTCATATATTTTCGAATATATTTTCTGTTCATTGCATATTTATTCACTATATCCAGTGAATATTCAGTTAAACATGAATAAAAGCAGAGTGAACTCTGCGTCCCTCTGCTTTTATTCCGTCGCAACCGCTTATGCCTGAGCAGGTGCACCAACGGGGCAGGTGCCCTCACAGGCGCCGCACTCGATGCAGGCGCTCTCGTCGATCTGATACTGAGTATCGCCGGCAGAGATAGCGCCCACGGGACATGCGCTCTCGCATGCACCGCACATGATGCAGGAATCAGAAATCTTGTATGCCATAATAATATACCTCCATTGACATATTGCCTGTAAACAGGCATAGTTCCTCAGGGGCATTATACCACGAAGGGCGAAAAATGCAAGGGGTTTTGCATCTTCGCCCTTCTGTAAAAAATGGTAAATTATTTTCCCTCGGCGATGATCTCTGCAATCAGCTCCCGCTCGTCCATGTGGTGCTTCACGCCGCAGATTTCCTGATAGTCTTCGTGGCCTTTGCCCGCCAGAATAATGACGTCTCCCTCGCCGCCCTGCTCCATGCAGTAGCGAATGGCTTCCTTTCGATCCGGGATGGTAACATAGGCGCCGTCCGCTTTGTGAACGCCCACAAGAATGTCATTGATAATGTCCATCGGCTCCTCGTTGCGGGGGTTATCGCTGGTGACAACGGTGAGATCCGCCAACCGGGAGGACACCTCTCCCATCTCGTACCGGCGGGACTTCGCCCGGTTGCCGCCGCAGCCGAACAGGCAGAGGATGCGCTTGGGACCGTATTTCCGGATGTTCACCAGCAGCGCTTCCAGGCTCATGGCATTGTGGGCATAGTCGATCATCAGGGTATATTTTCCGGGGGTCGGCACGATCTCCAACCGCCCCTTTACCTGAATTTCATCCAGTGCCGCCAGAATATCCGCCTGCTTGACACCCAGATGCCGGCACAGCGCAATCGCGGCCAGTGAATTATACACCGTGAAGTCGCCGGGAATATCCACCCGGACATGGTAGCTTTCCAGTCCCTTCAGGTCGTATTCCACCCCCAGATAGCCGGGGCGCTGTACCCGATGAATGTCTGCCGCCCACAGATCTGCGTTGTCGTGGAGGCCGAAGGACTCCAACGGGCAGGTGTGCCCTTCCAGCACCTGTTCCAGATAATCTGCGTCCGCATTCACCAGTCCCAGCTTGCACTGACGGAACAGCAGGCCTTTGCAGCGGATGTAATCGGCCATGTCCGGGTGCTCCGCTCCACCGATGTGATCCTCCTCCAGGTTGGTAAAGATGCCGTAATCAAAGGTAAATCCGCCAACCCGCTCCAGCTTCAGTGCCTGAGAGGACACCTCCATCACCACGTAACCGATCCCGGCATCCACCATGTCCCGAAAATATTTCTGCACCAGATAGGACTCCGGCGTAGTGTTGACAGCAGGGATATGGGTTTGCCCGATGATTACCTCGATCGTGCCGATCAGCCCGGTGGCCAGACCAGCATGCTCCATCATTTCCCGGATCATATAGGTGGTAGTGGTCTTGCCCTTGGTGCCGGTAACGCCGATGGTGGTCAGCTGCTCCGCCGGATAGCCAAACCACGCTGCGCTCAACTCCGCCAGTGCCGTCCGGCTGTTGTCCACCTTTAATACCGCGATATCCGACGGAATTTCATACTCCCGCACATCCCGCTCTACCACGACCGCCGCCGCGCCTTTTGCGATCACATCCGGAATATACTTGTGTCCGTCGCTGACCGCACCGCTGATGCAAACAAACAGACTGCCCGGACTCACCTTTCGGGAATCATAGACCAGATCACAAATTTCCTGCTCCAGACTTCCCTGCAGCAGGGTATAGCCCATGCGTTTGACCAGCTGAATCAAATTTCCGCTCATAGTTCCATTTCTCCTTCAAATACGGTGGTAGCCGGACCGGTCATATAGGCGTGGCCGTCTTCCCCCAGAACAATGCTCAGGTCGCCGCCCCGCAGATGGACGGTAACTTCCTTTCCCGTCAGGCCGCACAAATGCGCTGCTGCAGCTGTTGCCGTAGCCCCTGTGCCGCAGGCCAGCGTCTCGCCGCTGCCCCGCTCCCAGACCCGCATGTCCACTTCGTGATCGTTGCGCACATGGACAAATTCGGTGTTGACCCGCTCCGGGAACATGGCATGGTGCTCAAACTGGGGGCCGATCTCTTCCAATGCCACCGCATCCACATCGTCTACCCAGACAATCGCATGGGGGTTGCCCACGCTGATGCAGGTCATCTTCCAGTCCTGTCCTGCCACGGTGACGGGCCGATTGATCACCTCGTCTCCCATGCCGACAACCGGAACATCGGCCGCACAGCTGCTCACTTCGCCCATGTCCACCCGAACCTGAGCAACCTTTCCTTCTTCCACCGTCAGCAGCAGAGTTTTAATTCCCGCCTTCGTTTCAATATTCAATGTGGTTTTATCCGTCAGTCCCTTGTCGTAAACAAACTTTGCCACGCAGCGAATCCCGTTTCCGCACATCGCGCCCTCGCTGCCATCGGCATTGTACATTGCCATGCGGAAATCCGCCGTCCCGGAGGGGCAAATCAGAATCAGTCCGTCGCTGCCAACGCCGAAGTGACGGTCGCTCACCGCAATGGCGGCGGCAGATGGGTCCGGAAGCATTTCGTGGGTGCAGTCCACATAGACATAGTCGTTGCCGCAGCCGTGCATCTTGGTAAATTTCATGGTGTTGTCCTCCTATTCAGGGAGATTTTTTCATTACCACCCCATTATACTGATTTTTTTCGCAATGTATATCCCACTCATTGCACAAAATCATGCAAAACGTGCTTTCATTATGAGAATTTACCTCTCCTTATGAGAACGCTTTGACAGCAGGCCTCCCCATTCGCTATAATGTACAAAAACCAGAACGGAGGACAGACAATGGCAAAGAAAAACAACCGGAATACAAAGGGAAAAATCGTTACTGCCGCCTGGGATCTCTTCTATCGTCAGGGCTATGAAAATACCACTGTGGAGGAAATTATTGAGGAATCCCAGACATCCCGCGGCTCATTCTACCATTATTTTGACGGAAAAGATGACCTGCTTTCCTCCTTAAACTATCTGTTCGACGACAAGTATGCGGAGCTGACAGAAACACTGGACATGAATCAGAACAGCTTCGATATCCTGATGTATCTGAATCAGGAGCTGTTCGCCATGATCGAACACACGGTTTCCGTGGAACTGCTGGCGCAGATGTATGCCGCTCAGCTGACCACCAAGGGGGAAAAGCACCTGTTGGATCGGGACCGGCTCTACTATCGTCTGCTGCGGCAAATTGCCCGTCAGGGACAGGAACGGGGAGAACTCCGGGATGATCTGCCCACCGGCGAGATTGTGAAGACCTATGCACTCTGCGAGCGCGCCCTGATCTATGACTGGTGCATTTGTGACGGAACCTACTCCCTGCGGGAATACGCCGGCAAAATGATGCCCATCTTTCTGCTTCACATTCGAAAATAAATTTTCGATTTTATATATAATATTGTACAGCTTTATTTTCTGAAATAATCAGTATTTTTATTGATTAAATCGGAATTTGTATAGACACCATTCTGTATTGTATTCTATTCCGTTCCCTGCTATAGTAGTGAAATCTTATTGAGTAAAGTGAAAGAGAGACTTTTCCTATGAGTTCATCCCAAATTTGCATCCTGATTTCCATTATCGCCTATCTGGCCGTGCTGCTCTATCTGGGCTTCCGCTGCTCCAAGGCCAGCAACTCCGCCGAGGAGTTCTATCTGGGCGGCCGCAAACTGGGCCCCTTCGTCACCGCTATGAGCGCCGAAGCCAGCGACATGTCCTCCTGGCTGCTGATGGGTCTGCCCGGTCTGGCTTATACCTCCGGTCTCTGCGACGTGGGCTGGACCGCCATCGGCATCGGTCTCGGAACCTACTTCAACTGGCTGATCGTGGCCAAACGGCTGCGCCATTACACTGTGGTCGCCGGCGACTCCGTCACCGTGCCGGATTTCTTTGAAAACCGCTTCCGGGACAAAAGCCATCTGTTGATGGGCATTTCCGCTCTGGCCATTGTGGTCTTCTTTGTGCCCTACACTGCCTCCGGTTTCGCCGCCTGCGGCAAGCTGTTTTCCAGCCTGTTCGGCATGAACTACATCGCCGCCATGCTGGTCTCCGCCGCCGTAATCGTAATCTACACCGCCATGGGCGGCTTCCTCGCCGCGTCCATCACCGACTTCCTTCAGTCCATTGTCATGACCGTCGCTCTGGTCATCGTGCTGGTGTTCGGCTTCTCCATGGCCGGCGGCATAAACAACACCATTGATTATGTCTCCACTCTGGAAGGCTACCTCTCCTTTGTCAACACCCACGACGCCGCCACCAACACGGCCGTGTCCTACGGCGGCTTCCTTCCCATTTTCTCCACCGCCTGCTGGGGTCTGGGCTACTTCGGCATGCCCCATATTCTCCTCCGCTTTATGGGCATCGGCGACCCCAACAAGCTGAAAACCAGCCGCCGCGTTGCCACGGTATGGGTGTTCATTTCCATGTTTATCGCCGTCCTCATCGGCGTGGTCGGTCTTACCATGGTGCATGAGGGCTCCATTGAAGCCGCCGCCGATCCGGAACGGATTCTGATTATGATTGCCACGAAGCTCTCCACCTTCGGCATTATTCCCGCCCTTCTGGCCGGTATCGTCATGGCAGGTATTCTGGCCTGCACCATGTCCACCTGCGACAGCCAGCTGCTGGCCGCCTCCTCTTCCGTTTCCGAAAATATCCTCAAGGGTGTGTTCGGCATGAAGATCAGCACAAAGACCAGCATGATTATCGCTCGGGTGACTCTGGTAATTATCTCCCTCATCGGCGCCTTTATGGCCCGTGATCCGGATTCCTCCGTGTTCCAGATCGTCTCCTTCGCCTGGGCCGGCTTCGGCGGTGCCTTTGGCGCTGTGGTACTGTGCGCTCTGTTCTGGAGACGCGCCAACCGTTGGGGCGCGCTGGCAGGCATGATCGGCGGAGGCGTGATGGTGTTCGTCTGGAAATTTGCCATCAAGCCCTTAGGCGGCGTGTTCGGCATCTACGAGCTGCTGCCCGCCTTCCTGATCAGTCTGATTCTGATCGTTGTGGTCAGCCTGCTGACCCCGGCTCCCTCCAAGGAAATCACCGATGAGTTCGACAAGGTAAAGGCCATCAAGGACTAATCTTCCCTATTCTTCCAACTCAACCGCCGGACGCAATGATTCATAAACAATCAGGACGAAAGCAATCCCCTTCCTTCGGGTTTTGCTTTCGTCCTTTGATTTTGTAGGATAGGAAAGGCGGCACCGCCGTGTGACAATCGACTTGTATGCCTTGCCCCCCAAATACGCTATTCTTCTTCGTTTGTCCGAAACGGCAGATAATCGATGAACTTTTTTACCGCCGGCGTGATATGCTTTCGATTTTTAATTGCCAAACCGATTGCGCGATAATACGGTTTTTTCAGCGGCCGTATCTCAACCCGATAGGGAATGCGCTGCAAAATCATGTCCGGCAGAATGCTGACCCCCATTCCCTTTTCCACCATTGCCATAATCGCAAAGTCTTCCCATGTGGTGAAGCGAATGTCCGGCTGCACCCCGGAACGCTCCAGCAGGTCGGAAACTTCCGTTTTTCCGCCGTGTTCCAACAGCAGGAACGGCAGACCGTCCAATTCCTCAATGGCGACCGTTTCTTTTTCTGCAAGGCAGTGGCCTGCCGGAAGCACAACCTTATATTCGTCCTGCTTCAGAAAAATCGTGTCAAATTGAGGACTCGTCGGAAGGCGCAAAAATCCGCAGTCCACCCGACCTTCCTTGATCCATTGCTCCACCTCATCATAGTCGCCGAGCAGCATTTCATATTCGATGCCGGGATAGTCCTTTTGCAGGGCAGAAAAAATGTTCGGAAGCCAGTGAATTGCTGTGCTGGCAAAGGTGCCGATGCGGACAACGCCGGTCTCTATCCCGTTCATTCGGCAGATCTGTCCCTCTAACTCCTGATGGTCGTTCAGAACCTTGCGCAGAAACGGCAACACCTGCGCTCCGGCAGAGGTCAAACGGACGCCGTTTTTGCTGCGCTCCAGCAGGGTCATGCCCCACTCGCTCTCCAGATCCGCAACCATCTTGCTGATGGAGGACTGCGCATAATCCAGTTCCTGCGCCGCACGGGTGAAACTGCCCCGTTCCACCGTTTTGACAAAAGCAAGATATTTCAGCAGAGGATTATCCATAACATATCCATTCCATTCTTCGATTTTAGTTATCTATTATATTCGCTTTTCACATTCTACGATCTCTTGTATGATATTGCAAGATCAATTCAGGAGCGAGGGAATATGAAATTAAACGCATCGAAAATCGATATGCTGCACGGAGCGCTGACCGGAAAACTGCTGTTATTTACGCTTCCGATCGCCCTGAGCAGTATGGTTCAGCAGCTGTTCAACGCAGCGGACACCGCCGTTGTCGGTTATTTCGGCAACGAGAGCGCACTTGCGGCAGTAGGAACAAATACCGAGATCATTGCACTGATCGTCACCGTCTCCTCCGGCCTGTCCCTCGGCGCAAATATTCTGATCGCAGCCTATATCGGGCAGAACAGGACGGCGGAACTGCCTGCTGTGGTACAAACGTCAATACTTCTGGCAATTCTCATCGGTTTCGCCGGTCTGCTTCTGGGGCAGACCGCGGCAGCACCGCTGCTAAGGCTGATCCGGACCCCGGACGGCATTTTTGATCCGGCAAAGCAGTACCTGCAAATCTATATGCTGGGCTACCCGTTTTTGCTGCTGTACGATTTCGGCGCCGCCGCATTGCGGGCGCGGGGAGACAGCCGTTATCCCTTTCTTGTGTTGCTGATTTCCGGCATTGCCAATGTCGGTCTCAATCTGCTCTTTGTAATCGCATTCCGTATGGGCGTTGCCGGGGTTGCGATTGCCACCGATCTTTCCACGCTGCTTTCGGCGCTTGTCATACTGCACCGCCTGACAAAGGACGCCATGTTTCACCTTTCATTCCGCAGACCGGGGTTTTCCCTATCCATTGCGCGGAATATTCTGAAAACCGGTATCCCCTCTGCTGTACAGGGGGCTGTGTTCTGCTTTGCCAATCTCTTTGTGCAGGCATCCGTCAACCGCTTCGGAGAAACGGCAATTGCCGGAAGCACCATTGCCATGAATTTTGAATACTTCACCTATTACATTATTACGGCCTTTGGACAGACAGCGACAACCTTTACCAGCCAGAACTACGCCGCCGGACAGTTGGATCGATGCCGGCGCATTCTGCGGCGGTGCCTGAGCCTGTCAACCGTGTGCAGTTCGATTCCGATTTTTATGATCGTTCTGTTCCGCGGCTTTTTCTCCTCTCTTTTCACCCCGGAAACCGCTGTACTTGAGAGTGCCTCCCTGCGCATCCTGTGTATCCTGCTGTTTGAACCGCTCTGCAATTTCTTCGAAATACCGGCGGGCGTTCTCCGGGGCAGCGGTCATGCGCTGTATCCGGCAGTCAGTACCACCCTCGGAACCTGTGTGTTTCGCATTCTCTGGATCTGTACGGTATTTCAGGTCGCCCCCACGCTTCCGATGCTCTATCACGCATTTCCGCTTTCATGGGCTGTGACGATCGGACTGGTAAGTCTCGGCTTTCTGATCCTCCGCCCTTTCAAAGGTTCCGTTCCGTAAAGCGCAGCTCATTCAGCCAAAATTCAAAAAGGACATGTACCGTTAGGGTACATGTCCTTTTGCTTTTGCTTTAGCGGCCTGCAATGGAAAGTCCATCAACCAGAACCGACGGTGATCCATAACAGGTAATATCACCGGGCGCCGGCACTTCCAGATTATCCGCCACGGCGACAACCCGCTTCAACAGATCGAAGAAATTTCCCGCCACGGTGAAGGATCGGATGGGCTTGGTCTTTTTCCCATTCTCAATTTGGAATCCACTGCTCTGAAGGGAAAAATCGCCGGAAATCGGATTGGCTCCCGCGTGAAGCCCTCCCACCGTGCGGATGTAAATTCCCTCTCCCGCCTTCTGAACCAGCTCCTCCTCGCTGCAGTCCCCTGCCGCAAGGTAGAAGGTAAAGGGCTGCACAGAAACCGGTGCGGCATAGGAACGCTTGCAGGCGTTTCCCGTGGTGGTTTTGCCCGCCTCCGCCGCCCGGCGCCGGTCATAGAGCAGCGTAGTCAGTACACCCTTCTCCACCACATTCTTGCGTCGGGTCGGCACACCCTCTGCATCAAAGGGGATGGGCATGGCGCTCATCTCACTGAGGGGATCGTCCACTATCGTCACAACCGATGCGGCAATTTTCTCTCCCTCGCGATCTCGGAGCAGGGACAACCCCTTCCGCGCCGTTTCTGCGGAAAAAACCGTAGAGAAAGCCGCCAGCAGACTGCTCATAGCATCAGGGGCAAACACCACCGGATAAATCCCCGTTTCGGGAACTTCTGCTCCAAGCTTCTCCCGCGCCTGTCCCACCGCCTTTCGGGCCAGCTTTTCCACATCCAATGTGTTAAACCGGCCTACTGCCATAACGGCCTCGTTGTCCTTTTCTCCGTTTTCCTCCACCACCGGAACGGCGACCGCTGTGGCGAAGGTGCGGTCATAGTTCAGATCAAGTCCTCTGGAATTCCAAATGCGGATGGTGGTGTGGTTTGCCCCCACCTCGTTCTCCGTTCCGATTCCTACGCCAGGGTGGGTGGCATAGAGCGCCTCCTGCAGGCGCAGTGCCTTCTGGATCAGTGCCTTGCTGTCCGGCATGGTTTCCTCCGAGTTCGGGACGGCCGGGTATTCCTCCTCCCCCGAGCTCAGGAAAATCGGTTCTTCCTTCTCCAATGCAGCGGCATTGTCCATCGCCCGACGGACAATTTCCTCCGCCGCTTCCTCGCTCAGCAGCTGCGTGGAGGCATATCCCATTTTACCCTGTACCGCGCAGCGGAAGCAGACGCCGCCCTCGGTGGCGGAGCAGAAATCCTTGACCTCGTCCCGGCCGTAAACGTCCACGCTCACTCCGTCGGCATAGCGAAAATAAAGCTCATAGTCCGCAAGTCCCTGCTTCTGTGCCCCACGGATGACCGCCTGTTGAAATTGCATCAGCTCCATACCCTGTCCTCCTTATCTTCCGCCCACGGTGATGGACGCCACACGGATCATTGGCTGCCCCACGTTGGTGGGAATGCTGCCGCTGGAGGCGCCGCACATGCCCTGTCCCATGTCCAGATTGGTTCCCACCATGTCGATTTTCTGAATAACCTCGGAGCCTTTGCCCACCAGACTGGCTCCCCGCACCGGCTCGCAGATTTTTCCGTTGCGGATGAGATAGCCCTCGTTGACTGCAAAGTTGAACTCTCCCGTCAGAGGATTGACCGAGCCGCCGCCCATCTCCTTTGCATACAGACCGTATTCAATGGAGGCAATGATGTCCTCCTCCCGATCGGTTCCCGGTGCAATGTAGGTGTTAGTCATGCGGGAAGTGGTGACATAGGCATAGCTCTGGCGGCGGGCACTGCCGGTGGATGCCATGCCCATGCGGCGACCGTTGAAGCGATCCACCATGTAGCTTTTCAGGATTCCGTTCTCAATCAGCACATTTCTTTGCGCCGGGGTGCCTTCGTCGTCGATATTGATCGATCCCCATGCGTTGGGGATGGTGCCGTCATCGATCGCCGTCACCTTCTCGTTGGCAATTTTCTCTCCCAACCGCCCCACAAAGGGCGATCCTCCATAGGCCACAGCACTGGCCTCCAGGGAGTGGCCGCAGGCCTCGTGGAAAATCACGCCGCCGAAGCCGTTGTCGATGGCCACCGGCATCACGCCTGCCGGACAATAACCGGCCTCCGCCATGGTAACCGCCTGTCGGGCGGCGTGGATTCCCACCGCCTTTGGGTCGATGAAATCAAACATCTCCAGTCCCATGCGGCGGCCGGGACGGCAGGAGCCGGTCTGGGTCTCCCCGTTCCGCTCCGCCACGGCATCCACCATCAATCGGGTGCGGATCTGCCGGTCCTGCGTATACAGTCCCTCGCTGTTGGCAACGAGGATTTTATGATCCACGTCCAACAGCGTGCCGCTGACCTGACAAATGGCCTCGTGGTAATCCCGGGCGGCATAGCAGCCGCTGCGGAGCACGTCCACTTTTCCGGCATTTGCTGTTTTCGATGGAACCACCTTCACCGGATGGGCGTCTTCAAAACGAACCTCCTGCAGATGAATCTCCGCCGCTGCCCGGCTTTCTCCCAGTGCCGCGGCCGCCTGCTCCGCGCACCGAAGCAAGCCCGCCTCCGAAGTATCTACTGTGGTGGCAGTGACGCTGCGCAATCCCTGAAACACCCGCACGGATGCCCCCGCAACCCGGGCGTCCAGAACGTCGTCTACCAGGTTGTCAATCATATGAATGCTGTGGTTCAGGGTGTCCTCTGCAAACAGCTCGGCAAAATCTCCGCCGGTAGAAACCGCCCTTTGCAGCACCCGCTCACAAATCTGCTTTGCAATCATATCGGTTCTCCTTTTTCTTTTGCTGCTGTCATCTTACCTCAGTGCGCTGAAATCTGCAACCGCCCCATAATTCCATCACATTCAATCATCTTAAATCAAAACAAATCATATGGATTTTTTAACCGCCTTTCTCATGCCTCTTTTGCATAGACTTATAATCGTTTTGGAATATCTTAATCAAATTTTTCTACAACAAATTGTATTTCAACCAAATTTGCACTGGCATTTAGCAAAAGGATATGTTATAATTCACAAACGCAAGGGGATACGTGATTTTTTGTCAATTTCTTTTGTAAAAGATCTTGATATTAAAGACTTTTTCCCCTTTTTGAATTTTAGCACATCCCTTCATCTGACCAAACCGAACGTTCCGTTTGCAAGCCGGATTAGGGGAGAAAGAGAGGGATTGAATGGAACCGCTGATTCAAATGGTCGGCATCACAAAGGAATTCCCCGGTGTCAAGGCGCTGGACAACATCAGCCTGGACATTATGCCTGGCGAAGTTCACGTTCTGATCGGCGAGAACGGTGCCGGTAAGTCAACCCTGATGAAGATCCTGTCCGGTGTTTATACCCCCACCAGCGGCAAGATCATCTGCAACGGGCACGAGTACAGCCAGCTGGACACAAAGACTTCCTATAACGAAGGCATTGCCATCGTTTATCAGGAGCTCAGTGTCATCAACGAACTGTCCATTTTGGAAAACCTTTTTGTCGGTAAGCTGCCCACAAAGAAAATGGCCGGCTTTATTCCCACCGTGGACTACAAGCTGATGAACCAGAAAGCCGCCGAAGTGCTGAAGAAGGTCGGCCTGCATCGCGACCCCAAAACCATGGTCGGCGACCTGCCCATGCCGGAAAAGCAGCTGTGCGAAATCGCCAAGGCACTGGTCTCCGGTGCAAAGGTCATCGTGCTGGATGAGCCCACCACCTCCCTGACCACTTCCGAGGTGGAGAACCTCCACAACCTGATCCGGAATCTGCGCTCAGAGGGCTGCGGCATCGTCTACATCTCCCACAAGATGAGCGAGCTGCACAAGATCGGCGACCGCATCACCGTTTTGAAGGACGGATGCTATGTGGGCACCTATCCCGTGAACGAGATCACCATCGACGAGCTGATCACCCTGATGGTCGGCCGCCAGATCAGCGGCACTTATCTGCAGGCCGACGGATTCGACCCGGAAAAGCAGCCGGTTATCTTTGAAATAAAGAACATCTCCCGTGCCGACGGGCTCTGCCGCAATATTTCCTTCCAGCTCCACAAGGGCGAGATTCTCGGCTTTGCCGGTCTGGTCGGTTCCGGCCGTACGGAAACCATGGAAGCCATCTTCGGCGCAGTACCGAAGAGCAGCGGCCAGATCTTTATGAACGGCAAGGAAATCAAAATCGACAGCCCCTACCACGCCATTCGTCAGGGTCTGGGCATGCTGACGGAGAATCGGCGTGAAACCGGCTTTGCCCACAACTTCACCTGCAAGCAGAACATCGCTCAGGTGCCCTATATTAAAACCTCCACTGCCGGCGGCATCGGCGGCCTGCTCAATGCAAAGCAGGAGCAGACCTGGGCCGAAGAGCAGAGGACAAGTCTGGGCATCAAGTGCACCAGCGTGGAACAGATGACCACAAACCTCTCCGGCGGCAACCAGCAGAAAGTCATTTTGGGCAAATGGATGGCGGCGGAAACCGAAGTTGTTATCTTCGACGAGCCCACCAAGGGCATCGACGTGGGCAGTAAGAGCGAAATTTACCGCCTGATGCGCCGTCTAGCGGATGATGGGCGAGGCGTGCTGATGGTTTCTTCGGAGCAGACGGAGCTGCTCAGCGTGTGCGACCGCATCGCCGTGTTCCGCGGCGGCGAGCTGCAGCAGATTCTTAACAACGCCGATGCATCCGAGGAAGAGATCGTCCGTATCTCCACCAATGAATAAGAGAGCTAAGAGAAAATGAATATCGTAAATCTAGTACGGGGGAAACAAAGATGAGTGAAACAAAGAAGAAAAAACTTAATTTCGGCACCATTTGGCAGAAGTATGGTACCATCGGTATCCTTCTTCTGATCCTGATTATCCTTGCTATTCTGAAGCCCAGCGCCGTGTTTACCAGCACCTCTGTGCCTCAGATCCTGAAGCAGTCTTCCGTTAACATCCTGCTGGCTCTGGGCGAATTCTTCGCCATCCTGTTGGGCTACATCGATCTGAGCGTCTCCGCCGCCTGCGGTCTGACCGGTATGATCGCCGCCACCGCCATGACATCCTGGGGTCTGCCCTGGGTTCTGGCCTGCATCATCGGCGTACTGGCCGGCACCCTGATCGGCGCCATCAACGGCCTGCTGATCAACAAGACCGGTCTGCACCCCTTCATCATCACCCTGGGTACTCAGACCATTTACTTCGGTGTCATGCTGGTCGTTTCCGACTCCAAAAACATCTTCGGTTTCCCCAGCGGTTTCTCCAACTTCATCTCCACCGATATCGGCGGTTTCCTGCCCGTCAGCGCTGTCATCGCCCTTCTGGCCGCTGCAGTTCTCTGGTTTGTGACCACCCGCACCAAGCTGGGCCGCAACCTGTATGCTCTGGGCGGCAACCGGGAGGCTGCCTGGTACTCTGGCATTAACGTCCACCTGCACCAGATGATCGTTTACATGATCTCCGGCACCTGCGCCGGTCTGGCCGGTGTGGTTCTGATCGGCCGTCTGAACTCCGCCGCTCCCACTGCCGGCTCCGGTTACGAGACCTATGCTATCGCCGCTACCATCATCGGCGGCACCAGCTTCTTCGGCGGCATCGGTAAAATTCCCGGCGTCGTCATCGGCGGTCTGATCATCGGCATCATCAACTACGGCATGACCGTTCTGATGATTGAGTCCTCCTTCCAGAAGATCGTCATGGGCGCGCTGATCATCATCGCTGTTACCATCGACCACTTCGTGTCTGTCTCCTCCAAGAAGTAAGACAAGCAACCTTTACCCGATTTTTTAGGAGGTCTTTCCCTTGAAGCCAATTATCAATCCTTCCCTGATGTGCATGAACTTTCTGGACATGAAGCACCAGCTGGAGGTTCTGAACACCAGAGCGGATCTGTATCACTTCGACATTATGGACGGCCACTATGTGCCCAACATCACCCTGTCCCCGGATCTGGCCAAGGCCATGGCTCCGGCCTGCGACATCCCGATGGATTTCCACATGATGGTCACCGATCCCGCCCAGTACATCGAGCCCTGCCGCAAGGCGGTGGAGTCCATGACTGCCCGGGGCATCATCAGCTACTACAGTCCCCACGCAGAGGTCATCAACGGCTGCGGTTTCCGCATCCTTGACCAGATCAAGCAGGCGGGATTCAAGGCCGGCGTTGCCATCAACCCGGAAACGCCCCTGAGCATGGTGGAGGCCTATCTCCACAAGCTGGACAAGATCACCTTCATGAGCGTAGATCCCGGCTTTGCCGGTCAACCCTTCATCCCCGAAGTGCTGGACAAGGTGCGTCAGGCCAGACAACTGAAGGCGGAGAACCCGGAGAAGTACCATTTTATCATCGAAATCGACGGCTCCTGCAATGCCAAGACCTTCAAAACTCTGGCGGATGCAGGCATCGAGTCCTTCATCGTCGGCACCTCCGGTCTGTTTAACAACGATCCGGATCTGGAGAAAGCCTTTGACATGCTGATGGAAAACTTCAACAAGGCGGTCAACGGCTGAGATGGAGAAGGAAACAAAGTATTATCTGGGTGTTGACGTCGGCGGCACCAATGTGCGCATGGGCATTGTGGACAGCCAACTGCAGTTGACGGGCTATGAGCGGGTCAGCTGCAAGGAGCTGCTGAACGAGGATGCCGTTGCCCAACTGGCCGCGGCTCTGTTGGATTATCTTGCCCGAAACGATCCGGAAGGGAAGGTCTGTGCCGTTTCCATCGGCGTCCCCGGCGCAGTGGACAAGGACCATAACCATGTTTACTCCGTCCCTAAAGTGCAGGGACTGCAAAACACCGATTTGGGCAGCCGCATGTCTCAGGCGCTGAACAAGCCCGTATACATCGCCCACGATGTGGAGGCGCTGCTGCTGTATGACGTGGCGACGTTGGGGCTGGACCCTCAGCGAAACCGCTCCATTATTGGCATGTACCTCGGCACCGGCTTTGGCAACTGCCTCTACCTCAACGGCCGCATCTATAACGGCAAGCACGGCGTAGCCGGTGAGTTGGGACACATTCCCCTCTACGGCGTGGAAGACATCTGCAGCTGCGGCGCGGTGGGCTGCGTAGAAACCCGCTGCTGCGGGCAGGCACTGGCGGAACTGGTGGCGCGGGAATTCCCCGACTGCTTTGTGGGGGATGTCTTCACCCTGCACGGCGACGATCCCCGCATCATTCAGTTCGTGAAAGACTGCGCTTTGGTGATTGCCACCGAAGTGACCTTGCTGGATCCCGACTACGTCCTGATGGGCGGCGGCGTGATTGCGGCAAAGGATTTCCCCATCGCCCTGTTGGAGGAAGAGGTACGCCGCCGGGCGCGGCATCCGCTCCCCTCGGAGGACACCCAATTTGTCTACACCACCGACGCACAGACCAGCGGCGTGGTGGGCGGCTGCATCGCCGCCATGGACTGGTTCGGCCAGTCCGTATAACCCGGTAATGACCGCAGAAGCGGTTGTTATAGAAAATAGAAAAGGAGAAATTCCCAATGAAAAAGCTCGTAGCTTTGCTCCTCAGCCTGGCCATGGTATTCGCTCTGGCAGCCTGCGGCAGCAGCACCACCAACGACAGCAGCAAGAGTGCCGCAAAAAGCACCTCTTCTGCTTCCAGCAGCAAGGAGGAGACTCCCGCTGCATCCACCGGCACCAAGTATGCCATGATCCTGAAGACTCAGGCAACTGACTTCTGGGTGAAGATGTGGAAGGGCATTGAAGAATATGCCAAGGAGAACAATCTGGAAGTCGACCTGTTCGCAGCTCAGAACGACTCTGACTACGAAGGTCAGCTGGCTATCCTGGAGAACTGCATCAACAGCGGTGACTATGCCGGCATCGGCATTGCTCCCTGCTCCGCAGTGAACATGATCACCGGCGTGAAGAAGGCAAATGACGCCGGCATCGTCATCGTCAACGTTGACGAGCAGTTCGATGCTGACGAAATGAAGTCTCAGGGCGCTACCTGCGTGGCTTATGTTGCTTCCGATAACGTGGCTGTCGGTCATTCCGGCGCTGAGTATCTGTGCAGCAAGCTGGAGAAGGGCGCTCAGGTCGCTGTAATCGAGGGCATCGCCGGCAACGTTTCCTCCGAGGACCGTGCCAACGGCGCCAAGGCCGCTTTTGAAGAGGCCGGCATGGAGCTGGTCGGCTCCAAGGCTTGCGACTGGGACATGCAGACCGCTATGGACACCGCCGCTGCCTGGATCACTCAGTATCCTGACCTGAAGGCCATCTACTGCTGCAACGACGGCATGGCCATGGGCGTTAAGCAGGCCATTGCCAACGCTGGCAAGACCGGCGAGATCCTGCTCTGCGGCACCGACGGCGATGCAGACGCAATCACTGCTGTTGCCAACAACGAAATGGCCGCTACCGTCGCTCAGGACTCCGCCTCCATCGGCGTGGAAGCTCTGAAGCTGGTTATCGATGCTTGCACCAATTCCAGCAAGTACACCGCTTCTGCCAGCCCCGAGAAGACTCCTGTTGACGCTATCGTTGTTACTGTTGACAACGCCGCTGATTGGCAGTAATCTGTTCTAGGCAGAAAAGGCATAACAAAACCGAGCATTCGCCGGTGGTTGTAGCAATGCTGCAGCCACCGGCATTGTTTTTTGCTCAAAAAACTTTGGAGGTAAAGGATTATGAAGGTTGGTTTTGGTTGCGACCACGTCGCTGTTGAACTGAAGAACACGCTGATGGCTCATCTGGCCGAACGGGGCTATGAGTGCATTGACTACGGCACCGATGACCCCAACGTAAAGGTCAACTACCCGGAAAAGGGTCTGGCTGTGGCAGAGGCTCTGAAGCGGGGCGAGATTGACAAGGGCGTTTTGATCTGCGGCACCGGCATCGGCATTTCTCTGGCTGCCAACAAAGTGCCCGGCATCCGCGCCGCCGTTTGCAGCGAGCCCTACTCTGCAAAGCTGACGGTGGAGCACAACAACGCAAACATCATCGCCATGGGCGCACGGGTAGTCGGCTCCGAGCTGGCAAAGATGATCGTCGACGCCTTCTTTGACGCTGAGTTCCAGGGCGGCCGCCACGCGATGCGGGTGGACATGATCACCGACATCGAGCGCAAATACAGCAAGACCGATGACTGATACGCCCCGTTATCTCGGCGTTGAGATCGGCGGCACAAAGCAGCAGATCTGCATTGGTACGGCTGAGGGGAACATTCTCAGCCGCCGCACCGTGCGGCTGGGGGACGTCACCGCAAAGGAGATTCTGGTCTGGCTGGAGGAGAATATCCGGCAACTAATGGCGGAAAACCACTTCGCCGGCGCCGGTGTCGGCTTCGGCGGGCCGTTGGAGCTGGCCAGCGGGCGGGTGCTGTCCTCCCTGCAGGTGCCGGGTTGGAAGGATTTCGCTTTAGCAGAATGGTTCCGCAAGCTGCTGCCCTGCCCTGTTACCGTCGCCAACGACACCTTCACCGGCGGCATCGGCGAACTGCTGGTGGGCGCAGGACAGGGGTCTGACCTGCTGTTCTATACCAACATCGGTACCGGCATCGGCGGCGGACTCTATTACAAAGGCAAAGGCTTTGACGGCAGCGGCTTCGGCGCCGCCTATCTGGGCAACACCCTTGTGCCGGACTGGCGCAGCAGTGTCCCCGGTGCCGCCACCCGCATGGAACTTCTGGTATCCGGGCGGAGCATTGCCCGCCGTCTGCAGGAGCCGGACTACGTGCCGGAAGACTCCCTGCTGCTGCAGATCGGCCCTGCAGACTCTCTGACTGCACTGGAGCTTGGGCAGGCCGTTCGAGCCGGGGATGCCTTCGCCTGTCAGGAACTGGATCGCATCGTGGAGTCTTTCTCCATTGCTTTGGCCAATCTGTTGGCCACGACCGGGGTCACACGAGTGGTCATCGGCGGCGGCGTTGCCAAAATGGGAGACATTCTCTTCGACCGCATCCGCAGAAAAACGGCGGAGCTGGCCTTTATCGCCAATCAGGGGCGGTACGAGATCCTGCCCTGTACTCTGGAGGATGACGCCGTCCTCGCCGGAGCACTGCTTCTGGCCGCTCACCCCGGGGCACTGGTGCTCTAAATCGATCGGATACGACGAACCCCCTGCAGCTGCAAAATGCAACTGCAGGGGGTTTTATTCATGACAGGAATAGTAGTTGTCCGCTTGCACGCGCCCGCAAGTGCAGTTGGTCTCTGTACTTGCATAGGCCATTGACAAATGAGCCTTCAGTTTTCTTCTGTCGGCAGGAAATAAAGGTCCATATCCACGTTTCCGCCGATGCCTGCCACGGTACCGGTTTTGCTGTACTGCCACAGGTCGAAGGCATAGGCAAAGGTGGGCCAGCTTTCGTCGTACTGGGCATACCAGGAGTCTAACTGGCTGAGCTGGGCATAGTCATATTGCAAATAGCCCAGAGAGGCGTTGAAATAAACCGCACTGGAGTAGCCGCCTTCCTCGATGCGCCGGCAGAACGCCAGTGCACAGGCAGTGACGGTTTCTGTGTCCACTTCATCGGTTCTGGCCTCTTCCTCCGAGATGGATTCCCAGTCGAATACAACCGGCAGGTTCATTGTCCGTCCCTTCAGAAGATCCAGTGTATACTGCGCTTCTTCCTCTGCCTCTTCTACGGAAATTGCCTGAGAAAAGAAATATGCGCCCACCTGAAGGCCATTTTCCACGGCGGCGGCATAGTTCTCCTCAAAGCGGGCATCTGCATTCATCGAGCCCTGACTGTAGCCCCGGTTGCCCACTCGAAGCATGGCAAACTGAATACCGTCCCCGGCCACAGCCGTCCAGTCGATCTCTCCCTGATGAGAGGACACGTCAATTCCCGTCAGCGCCACCCGACTCAGGCAGGTAATGCGTCCGGTGTCCGGATCTGTGGAAAAGTCCTCCGCCGAAAAGCCGCTTCGCTCCAGTGTTTTGTCCACGATGACGGTCTGTCCGCCTACCTGAACGGTTTCATGGGTCAGCTGTTTCAGTTTATTGCCTATGCGGGTAAATCCGCACCCGGGCAGGCTGAGCGCCATTGCCCCGCACAGGAGCAGGGCAATCCATCGTCTGTTCACCCTCAAAGAACCGCCTTCACCGCATCAATGGGCATATCGTGGCCGGTCCAGAGCCGGAATGCCTCTGCTCCCTGATAGAGCACCATACCGTTGCCGTTCATCGTGGGGCAACCCACCTCCCGCGCCAGCTTCAGGAAGGCGGTTTCCTCCGGGGTGTAAATCACGTCGGTGCAGATCAGCTCCGGCCGCAGCATGGTCTTGTCGGTAATCAGGCTGATCCCTTCCAGTTTTCCCATGCCCACATTCGTGGCGTTGGCCAACAGAACGCTGGAGGCAATCTCCTCCCGCAGCCGCTGTGTATCCTCCAGCGGATAGGCGTGGGCAACGCAGTCTGTGTTTTCCCGAATCTTTTTTGCGTTCTCCTCTGCCCGAGGGAAGAAGGAATCTCCGGCATTGAAGATGCTGATTTCCTTCACTCCGTCCAGTGCCGCCTGAATCGAAATGGCAGTGGCAGCGCCGCCGCAGCCCAGAATGGTGATTTTCTTGCCGATGATGTCAAATCCCCGGTCTTTCAGGCTCATCATGTAGCCGGTTCCGTCGGTGACGGTGCCGTAGAGTTTGCCGTCCCGATTGATCACGGTGTTGACGCTGCCGCACAGGCGGCTGGCCTGACTGACCTCATCCAGCAGAGGAATAATGCTGTTCTTATAGGGCATGGACACATTCCATCCCTTTGCGCCCAACGCCTTCAATCCCTTTACGCAGTCCTCCAACTGCTCCGGCTGAATGTCAAATGCCAGGTAGGCATAGTCCAGTCCCAGTGCCTCAAAGGCGGTGTTGTGCATCATAGGGGATTTGCTGTGACGAATGGGAGTAGCCAGCAAACCGATCAGTTCGGTGTGGCCGGTGATTCTTTGCGGCATAATAACGCTCCTTTACACAAACAGGGGACGCCACAGCGTGGCATCCCCTGTTTTATTTTCGTATCAGATTACTTGTTGAAGATAGCCAGGATATCGTCGAAGGGATCCTTCTCGCTAGGCTTCTTTTCCTCGGCGGCAGGCTTCTCTGCCGGTGCGGCCTCAGCCTGAGCAGGGTCATCGAAACCGGTGGCGATTACGGTCACGCGGATTTCATCCTCCATGTCCGGATCAAAGGCAGCACCGAAGATGATGTTGGCATCGGGGTTGGCAGCCTGCTGCACCAGACCGGCGGCAACTTCCACTTCCTCCAGGCTGATGTCCATAGAACCGGTCACGCTGACCAGAACGCCCCGTGCGCCGTCGATGCTGGTCTCCAGCAGCGGAGAGGAGATAGCCAGACGAGCCGCTTCCTCTGCCTTGTTCTTGCCGGCAGCGCGGCCAACGCCCATGTGGGCCAGACCGGCGTCCTTCATGACGGAGGTAACGTCAGCAAAGTCCAGGTTAATGAAGCCGGTGTTCTTGATCAGCTCGGAAATGGACTCCACTGCCTGCTGCAGAACGTCGTCGGCAATCTGGAAGGCGTTTGCAAAGGTGATCTTCTGGTCGGTCGCCAGCTTCAGGCGCTCGTTGGGGATGATCACCAGAGAGTCCACCTTCTTGCGCAGCTCCTCAATGCCGGCCTCTGCCTGACGCATGCGGCGAGCGCCTTCAAAGCCGAAGGGCTTGGTGACAACGCCGACGGTCAGCACGCCCTGCTCCCGGGCGACATCTGCCACAATGGGGCTGCCGCCGGTGCCGGTGCCGCCGCCCATGCCGCAGGTGATGAACACCATGTCGGTGTCCTCCAAAGCCTTGGCGATGGTGCTGCGGTTCTCCTCAGCGGACTTGCGGCCCACCTCGGGATTTGCGCCTGCACCCTGACCGTGAGTAAGCTTCTCACCGATCTGAATCTTATAAGTAGCTGCGGACTGTGCCAGCGCCTGCTTATCTGTATTCACAGCGATAAAGTCCACGCCGGTCGTACCAGCGCGCACCATACGATTGACAACGTTATTACCAGCTCCGCCGACACCAATCACTTTCAGATTGACGACGGTATCTGCCATCGGTTCGACTCCAAAAGCCATAACCATTCCTCCTGTATATTCATCATTTGCGTGGTTTTTAGATACTACTCCATATATACTTTACTATTTTAAACGCTAATCCAGTTCGGGTCAAGTACCGGAGGCAGGAAATTCGCCTTTTTTTGCATTAAATTATGCCGCGTTTTTGATCAGGTGGGGCTGCCCGTCGCTGAGGGTAAAATCCAGTGCGCCGGTGTCGGTGTCCTTCCACTTGGCCTCCACGTAATTCGTCATAACCTCCTGCAGCATCCGCATTTCATAGTCGAAATCCGAGGACAGCTTCATCCGCACCTCAAGGCGGCCACCGTACTGCAGCAGGGCAACACTGCCGGAGCTGAGGTCAAGGCTGTTCACTCCGCTGAGCAGCTCCCGCTTGGTCAGGCTGGTCAACAGCTCCGTCATGGCGCTGAGCTGCAGTCTCTGCTCTTCTGCCACCGTCATCGCCTGTCCCACAGTGGGATCCACCGGGGCCAGCCCCGAAACCTCCGGAACCGCAGGCGTATCCGTAATGCGCTCCAGAATCTTGCCGGAGTCATTTACCAGCCACCAGCAACTCCGTTCCTCATCCTTCACTGCCGCCGCCGCGTCGCACTCGGTCACAGTGATTCGCACTGTAGAGGGCAGGCTGCGGCGGATGGTTACCGTGTCCACATAGCTGAGCCTGGTAAGCAGTGCATTGATGGAGTCGAACTTATTGAACAGGAACATGTTTTCGCCTGATTGAATTCCCGCCACATCGAGGATTTCCTGCTGGGTATAGCGGCTGTTGCCCTCCACTTCAACCGTATCCACCTTGAAAAAGATGATGCAGCCGGCCACAACAGCGGCCAGAATCAGCAGCGTGCACAGCACACCGTACAGTCGGGTAAACCGAAGGCGATGATGCCTGCGATGATGCTTTCTCTGGTGATGTGCCATAGGTTTGTTCTCCTTTGTGTTATTTCTTCATAATCGAGCAGAGCACCTGATAGATCCGCTCGTTTGCGTCACCGATCGCCATCTTTTCCAGTGCCTGACGCATCGCTTCCAGTCCGGTCTTATCCGCCAGCATGGACTGCACCGTCTCATAGAGCTTGTCTCCGCTGGACTGGCCTTCCAGCATCAGCACCGCCGCTCCCCGGTCGCTGAGTACCCGTGCATTTTTCTCCTGATGGTTTGCGGTAACATTGGGGGATGGCACCAGAATAGAGGGCTTTGCAATCGCCGTCAGCTCGGAAATAGTGGACGCACCTGCGCGGCTGAGCAGTACATCCGCCGCCGCCATAACCACCGGCATATTGTAAATATACTCCCGCAGATCCACCATGGGATAGTCCGCCAGATTGATGCCCTTGTTTTTCAGCGCCTCGGTCACCCGCTGATAGTAGCGGGTGCCGACGCCGTAAATGTGGTGGAAGGGGGTGCCTTCCTGACACTCCCGAACGATGAAGTCCACCATATGGTCATTCATCACCTGTGCCCCCAGAGAGCCCCAACTGGTCACCACCACCGGCTTATCGTCGGAAAAGCCCAACTCCTCCCGAGCCTGCCCGCGGGTGTGCTGGAAAAACTCTCCCCGCACCGGCGTTCCGGTGATTTCCACCCGCTCCGGATGGGGATAATGCCTGCGGCTTTCTTCAAAGCCGACCATAACCCGATCGACGTATTTTGCCAGCATTTTCGTGGTCAGTCCCGGTTCTGCATTGGACTCGTGCACTGCCGTAGGGATGCCTCTCCGGGCCGCTTCCCGCACCACAGGATAGGAGGCATAACCGCCGGTGCCCACCACCAGATCCGGTTGAAATTCATCCAGAATGGCCTTTGCCTGCGCCTTTGAGCGGCTCAGGTTCCGCAGCGTCGTCAGATTATGCTTGATGGCCGCGCCGCTGAAGGAACGATAAAAACTGGTAATGGTAACCGTCTTGAGGGCATATCCCTCCTTGGGCACCAAACGGGTCTCCATTCCGCCGTCTGCACCCACAAAGAGAATTTCAGCATCCATTCGCTGGCAGAACATACCCGCCAGCGCCACAGCAGGATTGATATGACCTGCGGTTCCTCCGCAGGTAAAGAGTACTTTCACAGGCATAAGAACTGTCTCCTTTTCATTGCTTTCTCTCACCGGCGAATTTGGCATCATTCTCCCTGCGCCGGTGCAGGGATCTGCCGCGACACGGACAAAATCAGGCCCATTTCCGCGCACTGAATCAACAGTGCCGTGCCGCCATAGCTGAAGAAGGGCAGGGAAATACCGGTGGAAGGAATCAGGTTGGTGACCACCGCAATGTTTAAAAACACCTGTACCGCCAGCAGCGTGGTCACACCCACGATCAGCAGAGCACCGAACCGGTCCCGGGCGTGAATGGCCAGCCAATAGCCCCGAAGGATCAGCAGAATGAACAGAATGATGATGATTGCCGCGCCGATGAACCCCATCTCCTCGCAGATAATGGAGAAGATATAGTCATTCTGCTCCTCCGGCAGGTAGCCGTATTTTTGCCGTCCTTCCCCTAGTCCGAGTCCGTTCAGGCCGCCGGAGGCAATGGCATAGATGGACTGGACAATCTGGTATCCGGTGTCGCCGGAGTCTGCCCAGGGGTCTTTCCACGCGGCAATGCGCTTTCCGTTGTAGCCCACAACCACCAGAATAAACCACACACCGAAGGCACCCAGTCCTCCGCCGAGAAGAAACCAGAAGATCTTCACTCCGGCGGCGAACAGCACCGCCGCTGTGGCCACCGCCACCAGGATCATAGCCGACAGGTGGGGTTCCCGCATAAGCAAAACGCAAATAATGCCCAAAATTACAATGTCCGGCAGTAATTCATCCAAATCCGACCAGTGGAAGAAGTAGTTCAGCTGAGCCCGCAGCTTGTGGTGCCGGGTATTCCGCCGCTGAAGATCCAGCTTGGTCAGCTGTTTCTGAGGACGTTTGCTGTATTTTGCGGCAAAAAACAGCACTGCGCCGATCTTGGCAATCTCCGACGGCTGAAATTCTACGCCGATTTTTAGCCAGCGGGTGGCCTTGTTGTGGGTGATGCCCACATGAGGAATCAGTACCGCCACCAGAAGCAGAATGGCGATGCCCAGCACCAGAGGTGCAAACCCACGGAACCATTGATAATCCAGTTTTGAAATCAGAAGCATGGCCGCCACGCCTGCTACCGCGAACACAGCCTGCCGCTTGAAGTAGTAAAGCGCATCATAGTGGGAGGCAGCCTCCACCGATGCATTATAGGAGGATGCGGAGAGCAGCATCACCAGACCGATGCCCATCAGCAGCAGAGTCAATGCAAAAAAAGGCAGGTCGATCGGACCGCGGGCCAACTGCTGCTGGCGGGTCAGATCTCGCTTTGCGGTGCGTTTCACAGCGCATTCCTCCTTTCTGATAATCTTGCTTGCATTTTATTTTTCCTTGGAGAGATATTTTTTTGCTTTATAATGTCTTTCACTGTACTCAGGATGACAATCATCTTAACCGGAGAAGAAAGTATTCCCCCGAATTATATCACAAACCGGTCCATAACGCCCCAGTAGGCCAGCAGACAGCACACCAGCGTGATGCCGGTAAACACACAGAACAACTTCTCCTCGCTCCAACCGCACATCTCAAAGTGATGGTGCAGGGGCGCCATACGGAAAATCCGCTTGCCGTGGGTCAGCTTGAAATAGGTCACCTGAATAATGTCGCTGAGGGTTTCGCAGATATAAATCAATCCCACCAGAATCAGCACCAGCGGCACGTCCAACGCAAAGGCCAGACCGCACACCATGCCGCCCAAAAACAGCGAGCCGGTATCCCCCATAAAGACTTTAGCCGGATGGAAATTGTAAACCAGAAATGCACACAGTCCGCCGAAGGTGGCGCTGCTCAGCACGCCGATTCCGTTCATTCCCCAGGTCAGCGCCGTGGCCGTAAAGAACAGCGCCACGGGCATGGTCACCCCGGTAGCAAGCCCGTCGACACCGTCGGTCAGGTTCACGGAATTGACGCATCCCACAATGATAAAGGCCGCCAGAACAAAGTAAACGCCCCAGGGTACCCGGAAGGTCACGTTGACGAAGGGAATGTACAGGTCATTGGTGATGTGACCGGTATAGCGCAGAAGAATGACGAACAGAATGGCGGCAATCAGCTGCAGCAAAAATTTCTGCCGGGCGGTCAGGCCCTCGTTCTTGTGGAACTTGACCTTGCAGAAGTCATCAATAAAGCCGATTACGCCAAACACCAGTGCAAAGGCAAACACAATCAGGGCGCTGAAATCTCCCCGTTGAAATCCGCTCCAGCCGGCCACCAGAATAGCCGTCAGAATTCCAATAATGAACATGATGCCCCCCATCGTGGGCGTTCCCTGCTTGGCCATGTGCCATTTCGGCCCGATTTCTTTGATGGTCTGCCCTGCCTTGAGTGCGTGAAGCCATGGAATTAAGAACCGTCCGACCACAATCGTAACCGCAAAAGCGGTCACAAAGCTAACAATAACCTGAAGCATTTCTCCTGTTTCCTCTCTCTCATTTAGTTGACCACGTCAGGGTCTGTTCCACCGCCGGTCGTATCCGTGAAGGTAACGGTAACTACCGTTCCCGGCGCAACCTCTGTACCCGCCTCCTCGCTCTGGCTGCTGGCCAGCGTGTTGGACGTGTAATACTTCGACGAGCCGGTAGCCTTCAGATACAGTCCCGCCGCGTCCAGCGCCGCAGAGGCCTGATCCGGCGTCATGCCCTTCAAATCCGGCACCGTGACGCTCTCCGGCGGCGTGGAGTCGCCGGTATAAACCACAATCTCGTTTCCCTCCGGAATATAGCTGCCGCCGGCCGGAGTCTGGGCAGTTACGGCCGTATCATCACTGTCATCTCCCACTACCCGCAGGGTGAAGCCGAATTCCTCGGCCACTGCTCGGGCCTGCTTGACGTTATAGTCATCCATGTAGGGCACCAGTGTGTCGGCTCCCTCGATTTCTTCGGCGGTGTACTGCTTGCCGTAGTTCATATAGTCCAGAATATCGGCGATCAGGTCGCCGGCAACCGGCGCCGCCATGGTGCCGCCGCCGATGGAGGTTCCGTCGGCAGCGACGGGATTCTTTTCATCGCCGGACGCATTCTTCGGGCTGTCCAGCATGACCAGCACAATAATTTCCGGGTCGTTCGCCGGAGCAAAGCCCACAAAGGAAACGATGTGCTCGTTCGCTCCGTCCCCGTCCACATCTTTCAGGGTCTGGGAGGTGCCGGTTTTGCCTCCGATGCGGTAGCCCGCCCGATAGGCGTTTTTACCGGTCAGTCCGTTGGAAACCACGCCCTCCAGCAGCTCCCGGCAGGTTTCCGAGGTGCTTTCGGAAATCACCTGCCGCAGTGCGGTCGTATCGGCGGAATAGCTTACGGTTCCGTCGGAGTTTTTCACACTGGAAACCACATAGGGTCTGTAGTAGTAGCCGCCGTTAATCACCGTGTTAAATGCCGTCAGCAACTGAATCGGCGTCACGTTGAAACGCTGACCGAAGGATGCCGTGGCCAGGTTGGTGATGTTGAACTCGTCCTTTGCCCAGAACAGACTGGTGCTCTCACCGGGCAGGTCGATGCCGGTTTTTGTACCCTCGCCCTTTTCGTCCAGAATACCGAAGTCCTGCATATACTGGTAGAACTTGTCCGTTCCCAACCGCTGACCCAATTCGATGAAGGCCACGTTGCAGGAATGTCCCACTGCAAGGGCCAGATCCTGAATTCCGTGACCATAGCGGCTGGAGCAGTTGATAACATAGTCCGCCACGGTGACGGAGCCAGTGCAGTCAAAGGTGTCGCTGGTTGTGGTAAGCCCCTCCTCCAACGCCGCCGCCATTACCAGGGACTTAATCGTGGAACCGGGCTCATAGGTGTCGTTTACCGCCTTGTTCCGCCACTGGGTCAGAACCAGTTCGCTCATCGCCTTCTGTCGGGCGGTGGTTTCATCATTTCCCGCCTCTACGTACTGCTGTGTCAGGGCGTCCGCCTTGTCCAACAGCCGTTGATTGATCACCGTGGAATAGTTGTTCAGGTCATAGCTGGGGGAGCTTGCCATGCCCAAAATGGCTCCGTCGCTGCAGCGCATGGCAATGGCAACGCCGCCCTCCAGTACATCATATTTTTCAATGGCCTCCGCCAGCTTGTTTTCACACATGGTCTGGATGTTGGTATCCAACGTCAGATATAAGTCACTGCCGTCCTCTGCCTCGTAGCGATCCTGATAGAAGTTCAGCAGATCCTTACCGGTGGAACTCTTGGAGGTTACCACCAGACCGGGGGTTCCCGTCAGCTCGCTGTCGAAGGTTTTTTCCAGTCCGTAGGCGCCGCCGTCGGTATTGGTAAAGCCGACAATCTGGCTGGCCAGGGTGGAATAGGGGTAACTGCGCTTGGCATTGAGCTGAAGGTAGACGCTGTTGCCAAAGCTGTATTCCTCCATAAAAGCCCGCAGCTGAGCAAGGGTGTCCCCGTCCACCTGTTGGGCGATGCGGACATACTGGCTGTCGGTATTCTGGCACTTCTCCCGCAATTCCGCTTCGTCGACGCCAAAGAGGGTGACCATTTCCTGTACTACCAGATCTTCCACGTTCAGATCATACTTGCTGGCAGGATTATTGGCATTGTTGGCCTTTTCCGCCGCCGCTTTTTTCTTGTTCAGCTCAGTCTGTTTTTCCGAAATCGCCTTTGGTGAGACAATTACGTCATACGCGGCAGTGCTGACCGCCAGAGTGTTGCCGTTGGCATCATAAATCGAGCCCCGGTAGGCAGAACTGGAGCGGCTGCTGGTCTGCTGAGTCGCGGCCTTTTCCTGCATTTCATCGTGGCGGACAATCTGCCACTCCCACAGCTTCCAGAACACGGGAATAAAAAGAAGCAGACCGCAGACACACATCAGGATAATGGTACGCCGGAACAGGATGCGGTTGCCCTTGCTGTCCCGGGGGCGTTTTTTCGGTTGATTTTCCATGTTGATTACCTTTCTCTAGGGGAAATTCGGGTTCTTTTTCGGCATAGAAGAAAGCACCGAAGGGCGTAAGAAAAAAAGCTGCCTTTTTCTCTTACGCCCTCTTGTTTTATTATGGCTTTTATCTGCCCCCGCTCCATTCAGCGGAAGAATTCCACTGCGGTGGCAATTGCCTCGCCCACCGTATGGAGAATTCCGGCCAGGCCGGTGGGAATCTGGTTCTCGCTGTAGACTACCGCATTGTCTGCTTCCGAGAGATCCAAGTATACCGTCTGATTGCCGGTGGCTTTCACCAAATTGCTCTGGTCTGCAACAGCGGCTTCCAGCGTCGGCATATCAAACACCTTGGCGTAGGTGGCCTGCAGGTCCGCCTCGTCGCTCTTCAACTGGGTCAGCTGATTGTTCAGCTTCACCGTTTCGCTGTAAACGCTGTTCAGCTGCGTGTAGCCCACCAACAAAAGCACTGTGACCACTGCCGCTGCGAGAAATCCGAGAATCGCCAGAGGAGCCACCGCCTGCTGCTGCCGCACCTTGACCCGCACCCGGGTGCGTTCATGGGGACGATAGTTGACCGTAGGCGTGCCCTGAGGCATAACGTCGGCCGTCTTCCGGCGCATGGGCTCAATGCGGGACTTAGGTGCCGCCACCACATCGCCGTAGTAATCCAGTTTATAGGCCACGTTTCCAGCGGTCGATGCGCCGGGGCGACGCGGTTGACGCTTGGTTTCAGCCATTTCCATTCAACTCCTTATCGAGTGATCTATCCTGTCCCACCAAAGAGGACGAAACAATCATAATTTTTCCGCCACCCGCAGTTTTGCGCTGCGTGCCCGGGGATTTTCCTCCAGCTCCCGTTCCGACGGAAGCACCGGCTTACGCGGCGTCAGCTTAATCTGAGGCTTTTTGCCGCACACACACACCGGGAAGTCCGGCGGACAGGTACAGCCCTTGGCGAAACCGGCAAAGGCGGTTTTTACAATGCGATCCTCCAGCGAGTGGAAGGAAATCACACACAGCCGCCCCCCCGGGTTCAGCCGGGGCACGGCATTCTGCAGCAGTTCATCCACCGCAGACAATTCATCATTTACGGCAATCCGAATGGCCTGAAAGCTCCGCTTCGCCGGATGCTGTTTTTCTCGCTTGGCGGCAGCCGGCATGGCGCTTTTGATCACATCCACCAGCTCCAGAGTGGTTTCAATGGGTTTCTCCTGCCGTACCCGCTCAATGGCGGCGGCAATACGGGGGGCGCATTTTTCCTCGCCGTAGCGGTAAAGAATGCGCTGCAGTTCCTCTCGCGGCCATTCGTTTACCACTGTATATGCCGTCAGCGGACTGCTCTGATCCATGCGCATGTCCAGCGGTGCGTCCTGCATATAGGAAAATCCCCGGCTGCCGTCGTCCAGTTGGGGGGAGGACACCCCCAGATCAAACAGCATGCCGTCTGCTCCCGTCAGTCCAAGGCGATCCATGACCTCTGCCAGGTCACGAAAGTTGCCGTGCACCAGCGTCACCCGATCCATCCACTCGGCCAGGCGGGCCGGTGCGGCGTCCAGTGCCGCCTGATCCCGGTCAATGCAGATGAGACGCCCGGTAGTCAGTCGGCGGGCAATCTCCCGACTGTGGCCGGCACGACCCAAAGTGCCGTCGATATAAACACCATCCGGGCGAATATTCAGCCCCTCGATGCACTCGTCCAGCAGAACCGGACGATGGGTAAATTCCGTCATAATTACAACCCCAGCTGTTCAAACATATCCGCCACGCGGCCCGGATCCAACTGCGGCCGGCTGTGGCTGTCCCAGCTTGCCTTATCCCAGATTTTTGCACAGCGGCCGCTGCCGGTGATGACAACGTCCCGCTCCAGTCCGGCATACTCCCGCAGCGCCTGAGGAATCAGAATGCGGCTTTGGGAATCCGGCTCGCAGGCAGCGGCATAGGCAAACAGCACATCTGCCAAAGCGGCCTGACCGGAAGGAAGGGCGTTAATCTTTTCCTCCAGCTGCTGCCACTCCTGCCGGGGATAAAGCACGAGGTACTTACAGGGCTGCCCGTTTTCGTCCCGATTGGAACCGATGGCCACATGAAAGCTGGCGCCCAGTTCCTCCCGCAGGCGGGCGGGGATGAACAGCCGGCCCTTGGCATCGATGGTGTGCTCAAACTTGCCGGTCATGCAACCCCTCCTCTCAGGCATCTGCAGCAGAACGTGTGCTCCCTTTCGCTCCACTTTCCGCCACTTTACTGTTAAGTACACTAAGTATAAAGGTTACATAATAAAATTGCAAGGGTTTTCTTTGAAAATTAAGGAATGAATTTTTTGTTAATTTTGTTCTAATTTCGCGAAGAAATCTTCGTTTCTCGAATACTTCCGAAGAAAAATATTCGTTACAAAAGGTTACAATCAGTTGCTAGAAAAAATACACCGCAACATCTAGCGGTGTATATAATTGTCGCTACTATATTTCGTTATCTAATAGTATAGCGCATTTTTGCTCTATCCGCAAGAGGGAACCTTCTCCCACTCTGTCATTCTGAACTTCCCCCCTGTCATTCTGAGGGAGCAACGCGACCGAAGAATCTTTTCTGCCGATAACATGCCAATCGTCACAGTCGGCGCAGTAAGATCCTTCGCTCCGCTCAGGATGACAGTGGAAGAAGGTACTCCGGATGACACCCAGCTCTGTCATTCTGAGGAGGCGCAGCCGACGAAGAATCTTTCTGCCGATAACATGCCAATTGTCACAGTCCGTGCAATAAGATCCTTCGCTCCGCTCAGGATGACAGTGGAAGAAGGTACTCCGGATGACACCCAGCTCTGTCATTCTGAGGAGGCGCAGCCGACGAAGAATCTTTCTGCCGATAACATGCCAATTGTCACAGTCCGTGCAATAAGATCCTTCGCTCCGCTCAGGATGACAGTGGAAGAAGGTACTCCGGATGACACCCAGCTCTGTCATTCTGAGGAGGCGTAGCCAACGAAGAATCTTTTCCACTGCGGGACTGCCGCCCATCATAAATTCAGCTGTTTTCTCCGGTTCAGGTTCACCGTTCCGTCCTGCATGCCGGCCAGATTCTCCAAACTGCTTCCGGTGCCGTTGACCACGCAGGAAACTGCATCCTTTGCCACAGAGGTTGCAATGCCGGTGCTCTTTTCCACCAGTTGGTCGAATCCCCACAGCAGACTTCCGCCGCCGGTCATAACAATCCCGTTGTCCGCAATGTCTGCCACCAACTCCGGCGGCGTGCATTCGATCACGTTGTGAATGGCTTCCAGAATCTGCTGCGCCGGCTCTTCAAAGGCCTCTGCCGTGTCGGCAGAAGAAACCGTAATCTCCTTTGGCAGTCCCGTTTGCAGACAGCGTCCCTTTACCTCCATGACCTCCTCCTCCGGCCGGGGAACGACGCAGCCGATGGTTTCCTTCAGTTCCTCCGCCGTAGGTTCTCCGATCAGCACATTGTACTTTCGACGAACGTATTTTACCAACGCCTCGTCAAACTTGTCCCCTGCCACCTTAATGGAGGCAGACTCCACAACGCCGCCCAGAGAAATCACCGCAATATCCGCCGTACCGCCGCCGATATCCACCACAAGGTGGCCTTCCGGGCGATTGATGTCAATTCCGGCGCCGATAGCCGCCGCTACCGGCTCTTCGATCAGGTACACCTTCCGCGCCCCCGCCTGAATGCCGGCATCCACCACGGCGCGCTCCTCCACCTCGGTAATGCCGGAGGGAACGCAGATGACCACCCTTGGCTTGAACAGGTGGAAAGTGGTCACTTTCCGCAAGAATTCCCGCAGCATCCGTTCCGTCATGTCATAGTCGGAAATAACGCCATCCCGCAGAGGCCGCAGAGCCACAATATTCCCCGGCGTGCGCCCCAGCATTTTCTGGGCTTCCGCACCCACCTTCAGCAGCTTTCCCGTGTTCCGGTCCATGGCAACCACACTGGGCTCCCGCAGAACAATTCCCTTGCCCCGCACGTAGACCAGCACCGTTGCCGTGCCCAAGTCAATGCCGATATCCCTTGTAAACCCAAACATGATTTTTACACCTCTGATTGCTCTGATTCATTTTATAAATAGATTATAGCCATGCATTATGACCTTTTCAACAACGCAGGCGGAAAACTTTTCTTAAGTTCCTGCCCCTTCCTCTGCCTTGACTTCCCATAGCAAACGCGCTACAATTTCGACAACATTTGTGAGAGAAGGAACCTTTTTATGCCGACCAACGAAAGCATGTATGCCGCTCTTAAGAGCGTTTCCCTTTATCGCCCTCTGCTGGAGGAGCCGGCCGGTCAGCGGCTGACCGGTCTGTTTGCCGCTCTGGAACAGGAGAACGGCGCGCAGGCCATGGAGGAATACACCGGCCTGTTTCAGGCCATTGCCGCCAGCGGCTGCTCCGGTCTGGGCAGCTGGTTTTGGGATCGCCTTCGCTACGACTCCACCCCCTTCGCCGAGGCCGCTGCCCGCAGCACCGAAACCCCGATTCTGACCGCCGCCGCGACCCACGACGTCGCCGTGTTCACCCGCCTGTCTCAGCTTCCCTGCACCGAGTTGAAGGCTTCCATTGCCAAACTGCTGCCGGAATCCTGGCGCAGCGCCGCCGAAAGCCTGCCGGACTGGGACAACACCGTTCCCTTTACGTTTTCCGACCTGCTCAGCTTCTATCGGGTCAACGGTGCCGGCATGTTCGCCCGCTACCGTGCCTTTACCTGGAGCCGCAACCGCCTGCTTCCGGTGGAACAGCCGGACTTTGTGCCGGAGGAGGAACTCTGGGGCTATCGCCTGCAGCGGGATAAGGTGGTGGCCAATACCCGGGGCTTAATCGAGGGGCGGAGCGTCAACAACGTGCTGCTGTTCGGCGATCCCGGCACGGGAAAATCCGCCACAGTGAAGGCGCTGCTGGGCATGCAGGGCTTTGAGAGCCTGCGGCTGATTGAAGTGCGCAAAACGGATCTGGGGGATTTAGGCGAGCTGATCCGCATGCTGGGGCATCGTCCTCAGAAGTTCATCCTCTTTATTGATGATCTGGCCTTCGACAAGGAGGACATGACCTACTCCGTGCTGAAATCCGTTCTGGAGGGCGGACTGGAGCCCCGGCCGAAGAACGTGGCCGTATACGCCACCTCCAACCGGCGGAATCTGGTGCGTCAAAACTTCTCCGACCGCAACGGGGATGAAATCGACGCCAATGAGACCATTCAGGAGAAAACCAGTCTCGCCGAGCGCTTTGGCCTGCGAATTCCCTATACCGGCCTGAACCGCAATCAGTTCCTGGACATGGTGGAGGAGCTGGCTCAACGGAAGGGCATCCATCGGGACAGCACATGGCTGCGGGCCGAGGCCGTAAAGTGGGAAATGCGCCACCCTAGCCGCACGCCCCGAACCGCGCTGCAATTTTTAGCCAGTCTGCCGGTGGAATAAAATCTGCAAATGATAAACAGCCCATGACTCGGTGTGAGTCATGGGCTGTGGTTTTTGTTCTAACTCTGTCCTCCTGAGGAGTGAAACGGCGAGGGGATCTTACCGCACTGATCTGCCACTGTCGCACAGTAATGGTCGGAGCCGGTGTTTTAAGATTCTTCGCTTCGCTCAGAATGACACGACGGTCAAATCAGAACTCAATTCTGCATCACGCGGATACGGATCACGCCGTCGATGGCAGCCAACTGCTTGACTTCCTCGTCGGTGACCTTGTTATCCACATCCAGCATAGTGTAGGCATAGTCCTTGCGGGACTTATTGGCCAGATTCTCTACGTTCAGGCCGGCGCCGGAAACGATGGTGGTGATCTGCGCCAGCGTGTTGGGCACATTGCGGTGGATAATGCAGATACGGGCCGCGCCACTGCGCTCCATGCTCACGTTGGGCAGGTTCACAGAGTTGGTGATGTTGCCGTTTTCCAGATAATCCTGCAGCTCGTGCGCCGCCATGATCGCGCAGTTATCCTCGCTCTCCGGAGTGGAGGCGCCCAGATGGGGCAGGGCAATCACGCCGGGGGCATTGGCGACCTCGGTCTCAGGGAAGTCAGTGACATAAGCTGCCACCCGGCCGGACTTCAGTGCCGCCAGAATGGCCTCCACATTTACCAGACCGTTGCGGGCCAGATTGATGATGCGCACGTTGCCCTTCATCTTGGAGATGGCTTCGGCATCGATGGTGTCCCGGGTGGAGTCGTTCAGAGGCACATGGATGGTGATGTAGTCGCTGACCTTCAGCAGATCGTCCAGATTGGTCACCACATTGACGTGGCGGTCCAGCGTCAGCGCGGCAGACACGCTCAGATAGGGATCATAGCCCACAATGCTCATGCCCAGTGCAAGGGCAGCGTCGGCAACCTTGGCGCCGATGGCACCCAGACCGATGATGCCGAGGGTCTTACCCATGATCTCCGGACCGGCAAACTGGCTCTTGGCCTTCTCCATGGTGGTCAGTACGTCTGCGCCGGAAGCGGCTTCCTTGCGGGCCCACTCGTTGGCCTCGAACATATGGCGGGAAGCGGCCAGCATGGCGAAAATAACCTCTTCCTTCACGGCATTGGAGTTTGCACCGGGGGTGTTGAACACCACAATACCTGCCTCGCTGCAGCGATCAATGGGAATGTTGTTGGTGCCTGCACCGGCGCGGGCAATGGCCCGCAGTGCCTCAGGGAATTCATAGTCGTGCATTTTTGCGCTGCGGACGAGAATGCCGTCAGGATTGGTGCATTCATCCTCCACTGCAAAGCGGCTCTTGTCCAGCTGAGCCAGACCGATGCTGGCAATTTTATTTAATGTTTTAATACGATACATGATCGTTTTCCTCCTATTTCTGCCGCCGAAAGGGTTCAGCAGCCTGAGACAATGTCAATTTACCAGATTTGTACGAAAAACCATCCGTCCCCGGTCTGGAGCACATCAAACTCCGTCAGGCCGTAGCTGCCGTCGGTATAAGTCACGTCCACATCCACGACCATGTACTGCTCTCCGTTCAGCCCGACGAAATAGCTGTTCAGCGTTTCCAGTTCGTCCTCCCGAACGTCAATGTCCGCCACCTGCCACTGCTGCACTTCCTGCCCGTAGTGACGGCTCCAGCCGTCGGCATAGGACATGGCCTCAAAATAGCCGTAGGCGTCCACATATCCGGCATACACCACCGGATGAAACAGAGCTGCAATGTCGGAGGTCTGATTCGCCTGAGCATACTGGAAGTAGCTCTCAATCAGCCGCTCATAGCCGGGCTGCATGGCTGCATCGGACTTGGGCTGGGTCAGCCGGGCAATTCCCCCGGCAATCAGCAGCAGTGCCAGTAAAACAGCAAAGCCAAGGATCCAGATTCGGTTTTTCTTTTTTGTCGCCGCAGAAACGGCGCCGGTAGATCGGGGCGTCCCCGTTCCCCAAGGTTCTTCCACCGGCTTGGCTTCCCATGTCGGCGGAGCGTCCCCGCCGATGGATTCCGCCCCGGTGACACAGTAAGGGGAAGAACTGCCCACATCATTGCTCAGATGGAAGTCTTTTCCGTCCTCCGCAGAGGGGAGAACCGGAACTGCCGCGCCGCAAACAGGGCAAAACTTTGCTCCGTCCTCCAGGCGCTGTCCGCACTGCATGCAGAACATGGGGCACTCTCCTTCCGGTTCGAACCTCAGTTGTTCTTATCGAACTGCTGGATAAACTCGCACAGTTTTTCCACGCCGGCAATGGGCATGGCGTTGTAGATGGAGGCGCGCATACCGCCCACCTTGCGATGGCCCTTCAGGTTGCTGAAGCCCCAGTCTGCACTCTCAGCCACAAACTTGGCGTCCAGCTCGGCGCTGGCCGTGCGGAAGGTGACGTTCATGTCGCTGCGGGAGCCGGGCTTGGCGGCGCAGGTGAACAGACGGGAGTTGTCGATCACATCGTAAAGCATCTGTGCCTTGCCGTGCTTGATCTTTTCCATGCCGGCCACGCCGCCCTGGCTCTCCAGCCAGTCGCAAACCAGACCCAGCATATAAATGCACCAGCAGGGAGGCGTGTTGTACATGGAGTCCTTCTCGATCTCGATCTGCCAGCCCAGCATCTTGGGGGTGATGGGCAGTTCGTGACCGGCTAGCTCCTTCTTGACAATGACGATGGTCACGCCGGCAGGAGCCAGATTCTTCTGCGCACCGGCATAGATCACGCCGTAGCGGCTGACATCCACCACCCGGGAGCAGATATCGGAGGACATGTCGCACACGATGGGCACATTGCCGGTTTCGGGAATGTACTGCCACTCGGTGCCGTAGATGGTGTTATTGGCGCAATAGTAGAAGTAGGATGCGTCCGGGCGCACTACGATTTCTTCCTGCTTGGGAATGTAGGTGAAGTCCTGATCCTCAGAGGAGCAGGCCACAGCGATGTCGCCGTACTTCTTCGCTTCCTGATAGGCCAGGTTGGAGAAGTTGCCGGTAACAGCATAGTCTGCCTTTCCGGTGGCGCCGATCAGGTTCAGAGGAATGGCGGAAAACTGAGTGGATGCACCGCCCTGCAGGAACAGCACCTCATAGTCATCGGGAATCGCCATCAGCTTTTTAAACTTTGCCTTGGTATCGTCAAAGATTTTCTGAAACACCTTTGAGCGATGACTCATCTCCATAACGGACATGCCGCTGCCCTGATAGTTGAGAATCTCCTTGCCGGCGCGCTCCAGTACCTCAACAGGCAACATGGAAGGACCGGCGGAGAAATTGTAAATACGCTCATTGGCCATAATCGTTTTCTCCCTTCAATCATCTGCAGCGCTTCTTGCGCTGCACTTTGGATAATGTATTTTATTATACCAGTCAATATATCCAAAGACAAGCGGAGCCGTTCCAAATTTGCACAACACATTGGATAGTTTTTTGTTGAATTGTTAGTATTTTAACATTCTCAGCCGTTCTTCCTGCACATTCAGCCGATCCTCCACCTGATACATCCGCTCCACAAGGTGATTGTGCTGATCCACCCGCTTTTCCAACTGCTGAATGCGGTAGGCTGTCAAACGGGAGGAGGCCACCACCCCGGCAAAGCTGCCGGCCAGCGTGCAGATCCCGCTGATCACTGCCACCACAATGCTTGCCTCCACCCTTACACCTCCTCATAACTCATCTTCCGCCACGGGTCGTGGCCGATGGCGCCGTAACGATTGTTGTACACTCTCCGAATGTAGACATCCCCCAGCAAATTGAGGAAGATCTGCACCATGTTGTCCCACGCCCCCGAAAGCTGCGTTTTGGTCGGGCTGAGGGGAAACAGGCAGTACAGCACGCCTGCCAGCGTGCCGGGCAGATTGCCTACCTGAGCGGCAACAGCATTGTTGACAATGTAGTATTTCCCCCGCGTGGTGTACTGGTTCAGGTCTGCACCGGCCGGAATTTCCTCGCCCCCGATCCGAGGCAGTGCCGACACCGCCACGTTCCCCTCCTGCACTCGCACGTAGGCCGGTTCTGTCCCGTTGGAATAAAACAGTTCCACCCCCGTCATGCCCCGGGTCGGATCGTCGGAATTGATCAGCGTTGCCGCCAGACCGCCGCAAGCCGTGCCGCTGCCGTCGGCATCCCAGTGCTCCGCAGAAAGCGTCACTCCCGGCGCCGCCGTTTCGCTGGGCGGAATCAGCGCTGCGGAGATGGAATACTCCCCTGCAAGGACTCCCTCGGAATAAGTCCGGCTGGACTGAGTGGTCTGAAGCCGACCGGGCTGAATCTCCCATCCGCCGATTTTGCCGCTTTCCCCCCGCAGCGTACCCGATGCGGAGAGGGTCTCCCCGTCCCAGCTCAAGGCATCTCCAAACTGAAAGGTGCCTTTCTTCAGATTGATCGTTCCGTGGTCTCCCACAATATCCTCGGCGGTAATATGATTCAGCTGCGCATATGCGGCATTCAGATTGTCCGCATACAGCCGACGAAAGCGTCCCAGTTCCGTCTTCACTCCGGTGATCGCCTGACTGATGCTCTGCCGCGCCGCGGACAGCCCCTCCCCCGAGGGTGCCGAAGCCGTCACCGTGGTGACGATTCCTCCATCGAAGCTATGCCGCAGAAACAGCACCGGCATACAATAGCTCTGCCCTGCCCGGTCTCTGGCCTCCACCGTGTCCCACAGCTCCAACCCCGGATTTCCCAGCATTTTCACCGAACCGGGGCGGAAGGAATATCCCTGCCAAACCTGCCACACCCCGTCAAACAGCTCCTGAGTAAACCACTCTCCGCTGCATTGAATTCCCTGTGTTGCTCCCTCCATCTGCTGAGAAAACACATTGGTCTCCTCGGTCTGCCCCTGAGGCGAAGCGGTTGTCACCGTCTGGGTGATCTCCAGTGCGCCAAAAGTAAAATCCTGCTCCTCCACCTGCAGTGCAGACTGATAATACTCTTTCGGGGTGATCTGCACCCGTTCCGTTCCCGGACGAACCAATTGCAGCGCCCCTTGGTGATTGATCCAGGCATTCGCCCCTGCCAGCAGGGCCGCCGCCTGCACCAGTTCCCGCTGTGTCCGTCCCGTTCCTCCGGCAGAATCCGCCGGCAAAGTAATCTCAACCTCCGGCACAAGGGATGCTCCCTCCAGATTCAGCCCGTTCTGTCCGGCAATAATCTCCAACAATTCCTTCGCCGTAGCAGGCGGAACCTCCGGCAGGAAAAACTCCTTCTCCAGTGCGCTGCCCATGGCATCGATTCCGGTAATGGTGCGCCGACGGCTGTCCGTCTCCCCCTCCGCCCCGGTAATGGTGAACCGGCCCATGGGAACTGCCTCTTCCTGCCCGTCCTCCAGTACCAGAGCAAACTCCAGTGTCGCCGATGCGCCCTTCTCTACCGTCCCCTCCGCCGTGGTCACGGCGGAAAACTCCGCCGCTGTACTTCCGCCGATACCAAACAGGCCGCCGGAACTGCCGGCAGTGTACTCTGCTGAATCCAGTGCCAACCGCACCCCATCCTCTGTTGTCAGATAGGCGTGAAACGGCCGCGTGTATTGCCGGGATTGAAATTGTTCTGAAATCGCTTCCATTGGTTCTCCTCACTGCTCAATAAAATTCACGCTGACCGCCGTGGCCCATCGCAATCCCTCCGCCCAACTGTACTGGCTGAAGGTAGGGGTACTGAAATAGCCCCGAATGGTGCGGCTGCTGCCGTCTATACTGGGATAGGTGCAGGTGGTGAATCCCTTCCCCAGAATGGCGTTTTTGATCTGCGCCGCCTCTTCCCAGGTCAGTGCATTCCAGCTCAGCTTCAGCTTCGCCTTGGTCGCCACCAGCGTGCCTACCATCTCTCCCGCTCCGTTGCGGCCGGTGTTTGCGCTCCACACGTCCTCATAAGTTTCCACCAGTCCTCCGTTTGCCTTCGGCACCGGCATGACCGCACCGTCAAAGGTGATCTCACAGCCCATTGAAACGCCTTCCTCTCTCTCAGATATACAGCGGACTGACACCGCTGCGGCGGGTGGCGTCGTTGATGGCGTCCACCACCGCCTCCGCCAGTTTTTCTCCGCCGATGTACACCGGCACCACCACACTGCCGGTGCCGCCCATGCGTTCCCCCAGCTTCTGCGCCATGATGTCCATCCAGCCGGTGTTGTTTTCCAGAGGAACCACGGCCTCTGTACCCGCCTCACCCAACATTGTCAGCGTCGCATTGCGGAACACGCCGCCTCGGGCGGCAAAGGAAATGCTCGGCCACCCTGCCAGTCCCAGTGCGCGGTACACAGCCCGCTTCACGCCGGACACATTGCTGTTATAATGCACGCTCAATCCCAGACTTCGTCCCGACCAGCCGGCGCGGAACTGTTCCCAGAGACTGGCGGCGGAATTCCGCAATGTGTTCGCAATGGTTACGCACCGGTTTCCCCAACCGGCATTGAACTGCTGCCACAGGGTTGACGCAGCATTGATCAGACTGTTGCCGATACGCACCCATCGGCTGCCCCAGCCCGCGCTGAATCCCTGCCAGAGGGCTGCCGCCGAGTTTTGCAGACCATTCCATATGCTCACGCCCCGGCTGCCCCAGTTCAGCAGAAAGCTCTGCCACAATCCGGCGGCGGAATTTTTCAGTCCGTTCCAAATTTCCACCATACGGGCGCCGCCGTTCCAATGCTCCAAAAAACGCTGCCAAAGCTCTCCTGCCGTGTTCCGAAGCTCTACTCCCACTGCCACGGCCAGCAGCCCCAGTGTCAGCCATCCCTTCTGAATGGGGTCCCAGAGGTGCAGATTTACCCACTGAGCCGGATCACCCAATGCGTTGGAAATCCCCTGCTGCAGCCGCTCTACCAGTGTTTTCCCTCCGGACAGACTGTCCTGCTGAGCCTTTTCAAACCCCACGCTGAGTTGAGGCCAGAACTGCAGGTCGCTCCCCTTGACCGCTTTGGGCAAAGACAGCTGCACTGCCGCCCCCTCGCTGGTCAGGGCGGTTTTTGTCTTGTCCGTTCCGGCTTTTCCGCTGCCGCCCTTTTTGCTGCCGGATGCAGCGGCGGATGCCTCCTGCAGGCGGTTGATCTCGTCAAAGCTCAGCAGTGTCGCCACCGCCCGGGCGGCTTTTGCCGCCTGCTTCACCGCCGCCGTTGCCTGCTCCGTCGTTCGGCGCACCGCGTTCAGACTGGTCTGGGCACTGCGGACCCGATCCCCCAGCGCATCCAGCCGCTGACGCATCCGCTCCACAGCCTGACTGCTCTCTTCCATGCCTTTGCTCCTCTCTCTTTCGCGCCGCGTGGCGCTGCATAACGCGGCGGTAATGCTCCAACTTTGCCTGCCGCAGTTCCTCCTCCGACCAGAAGGGGAATGCCTCCCCGATTGCAGGCAGCGGCTGCCCGGCAAGAGCCTGTGCCGTCAGCACCGCATGCCGATAGGCCACCAGCGCCAGAATCTGCAGCAGCCGCCGCTCCCGCTCTGCCCCGATTTCCAGTGTTTCCGCCAGCTCTCCCATCGTCAGTTCCTCCGGTGCCGCCTCTCCGAACACCCTTGCCTGCCGCAGCAGCGCCTCCTCATCCATGGTCCGTCAGTTGATCGAATGCCTGCTGAAAGGTCTGCTCCACTGCCTGCGTCAATTGCCGGGCCTGCTCCGGCGACAGTATGCCGGACACCGCCCCCACCTGAAATACCAGTGCCGCAAAGCGGGTCTGTCCCTGCCAACCCTCATCCACCAGGGCATCATAGAGTGCTCCGCCGTCGGTAACCTCGTTGCCGTTCTCCGGCCAGTTCAGCGCCTGCGTCAACAAACTGCACAGCCGCTCCGGCTCGCTCGCCGCCGTCAGCAGAAAGGAGAGAATGTCCTCTCCCCACTGTTCCCGCAGGGCCTTCTGCCCTGCCATAGTCAGCCGCAGCCGCAGCGTGTTCCCTCCTGCTGATAATTCATAGCATTTTCGCGTCATTACGTTCCCCTTTCTATCGATGGCTTTGAAACCCGGCTTACGCCGGATCTGTCACCGTCCAGTCGCTCTGCAGCGCCACACTCAGCTTGCCGCTGATCAGCTCGTCCACCTTTGCGCCGCTGACCATCACCGTGACATAACCGGTGGTGGAGAACACCGTCCCCTCCGGAAAGGCCACTTCCACACTCACCGCCTTACCTGCCTCCTGCAGCTTGCGCAGCAGACGGTAATCGCTGTCTGCCGCAGAGTTATCAAACAGAAATGTCACTTCAAAGGCCTTGGTGTCCTGCACACCGGGAACCGTCTTTTTCATTCTGTCCTTCATGCAGGTGGCGTCCAGCTCTGCCGGCGTTCCGCCGATGTCACCGATGTCCGTGACATAGTTCAGCGCCGTGCCGTTCACCTTCACATCCAGTCCTATGGTAGAAAATCCCTGTGTCGCCATTGTTTGCTCTGTCTCCTTTCATTCTTCAGTCGATCAGCCGCAGCGTGCGCTTATCGACCTTTCGGGAAAAGCGGTAGGTTTTGGTATATGCCCCCGCCCCTCCGGCATCATATCCGTCCGCACTTCCGTAGCTGCGGCGAAATCCCAGTTCCAGCATCGCCCGATTGACTCCGGTGGACAGTTCCGCCAGAACATCCGGATCCTCCGCCCGCACCATCACCTGATACGTCAGCTCGTCCACCACCGGAACCGAGGTGCTGACATTGGAAAATTCGCTCCAGATCACCTGCGCTCCCCCACCGGGAGATCTGGCATAAGCACTGCTCAGGGTAAAGGGGTGCTCTGTCTGCATTTCCTGCAGTGCTCTTGCCACCTGCTCCCGCCCGTCTACCAGAAGCAATTCTGCCTCTCTCATTTTTCGTCTCCTCACTTTACCCGCTGCAGCATCAGCAGACGGTGATGGGGCCAGCGGTGCACGCTGCGCACCTCGTAGACCTCTCCTTCCACAACAAATCGGTCAAATGCCGCCACCTCCAGCTCTTCAAACAAAAATCCTTCCAGAATCCCTCCGGCGGTTTCGCCCCAGTCCTCCAACCGCGCGCCGACGCTGTCCAGCCGACCGCCGGAATTCCAACTGCGAGGCACCTGCAAGTGCATCCCCTCTGCCCGGGTCCGCACCGCGTCCGGATGCTCCATGTCATACTCCGCCGTGGGATTGCCGAAGCGATCCGCTCCCTCCCGGCGGCGGCAGAGCTGAAAGCCGGATCGCCACGCCCGGGGTGAATTCCACTGCCTCACTCCGGATTCCCCCTGCTCTTCACCTGTCGATAGGGTGCCAGACTCCGCAAAAGCTGTTCCTCTCCTGCGACGCGTTCCGCCGGGGTAAGGTAACTGGCGCTTTGGCTGAGCTGCCCCTCGGTATAGCTCTCACCGGTTTTTTCACCGGCAGGATGCATCATCCGCTGATAGCCGAGCGCCGCCAGCTCCACCAACAGCCACTGGCTGCCCTCCGGCAGGCTCTCCTGCTGAAGATAGCGGCAGATTTTCTCCTCCCCCTGCTCCAGGGCATCGGTTAAAACCGCTTCGTCCCCCTCGCCGCTCCCGAGGCCCAGACTCCTGCGGAGTCTGGGCAGGGCAAGTTCTCTCTGTCGATCGGTCATTCCGCCGCCTTTTTGCACTTCAGCACTGCAAGGCCGTTGCTCTGGGTCACCTTTGCGCCGTATACATGCAGTCCCTTCACGGCATCGGAGAAGTTCTTCTCCAGTCGGAAGGCTTCCAGCTCTACCAGCTGTTCCGCATAGGAACCGGCGGCATTGGTGCCGGCAATGATGCAGCAGTATCCGTCCGACAGGGGCACATTGTTGCTCAGATGAATGCGGAAGCCTGCGGCATCGCCAACCCAGTCCCCCTGAAGAATGGCCTGATTATAGCCGGTGCCGTTGCCTACAAAGCGGTTGTCCTTCAGCAGAAGACCGTGGAACCAGGGCGGCACCACCACCCAGCGCCCCAGCATGGGCACATTGTTCTCATTCAGCCGCACACCCAGATCCACCAGATAGTCATAGGCCGTCTCCCCGGTCAGATTTTCCGCCGTCAGCACGTTCTCCTGTGCCGCTCCTGCCAGCAGCAGTCCCGCCAGATAGTTGTCCACCACATCGTTAATGCCATAGCCGGCCCGCTGCATGGCGGCATCCACCAGTTTGGGATTGGACTGCACGTTGTCAATGTCCCGAATCTGGAAGTTAAAGTACTTGGCCTGATCGATCACCAGATCCATCTGCTTGCTGTCCAGCTCCTCCGGGTCGGCAAGATCCGCGCCGGTATAGTCGTTGATGGTAATGCTGCCGATCTGGTTGATGTGCACCGTGTCGCCGAAGGCACGGATGTCTCCTTCATAGTCCCGATTCATCAGCCCTGCGTAGACATGCACCTTATCCAGGTGCTCCAACAGTCTGGCGGACCAGACCTGAGGAATAAAATTGGAAAATGCCATTTGTTACACGCTTCCTTTCAATGTGTTCTGAATTTCCGCCCAATGGGCGTTGATTTCCTGCGGACTCATGGTCTGCAGGTCGCTTCGGTCATAACCGGCAGGACGGGCAGGCTCTGGGGGTACAGAACCGGTCATGCGCCTTACTACCGCCGCGTCCACACCCTGCTGAAATGCCGCCTGAAATGCCGTAATTCTCTCCTGACTGTCCTCGTCTGTATCTCCGGTCAGCCAGGGGGCAAACCGGGTCGGCAGTCCGATTTCCGCCAGCTTCTGTGCAGTCTCCGTCTGCCGCAGGCGCAAATCCAGCTGTGCCTGCCGTTGGTCCTGCTCCGCAGCCCGCTCTGCCAGGGCCTGCTCCGCCCGGGTCATCGCCTCCTGCTGCAGCTGCGATTCCCTTTCTGCCTGCACTGCCTCCTGCTCCCGTTCCCATCGGGCCCGGGCTGTCTGCAGTGCCTTTTCCACCTTTCGGTCAAAGGCGGACTGATAGACCTTGCTGCTCTGCAGCAGGGCGTCAAAATCCGCTCCCTGCTCTCTGCGCTCCTCTTCCATCCAATGGCTCCTTTCTCCGCCGTGCATCGGCGGTCGATCCCCGCGCCGTTTCCGTTCCCTGCGGCTCCGGCGCGTGCTCCTTATTTAGTCGTTTCTTCCTGCAAATGCAGGTTTTTCACTGCCTCTGCCGGATCACGGATAAACCACAGCTGGCTCAGCAGCGTCTGGTCGTCCACCAATCCCTTCAGCCGGCACACCATGTCCACCCGTTCTGCCTCATTTATGGGCAGATCCGGAGTAAAGACAATGTCCACCTGTGTGGGGTCCAGATAAAACTCCTGTTGCCGCACGCCGGCAAAGCGGGCAAACAGCCCCATTCGCTCCCGCAGTCCCCGCTCCATGCGGCGCATTTTGTTCCGCGCCAGCAAATCCATGGTCAGCAGTTTTAATTTCAGTGCCTGACCGGAGGAATTCCCTGCAAACTGGCGGTCGGACATATCCACGGTAAAGGTCATCTTGTGCATCTCCCGCACCAGCGCATCCGCCAGCACCTGCACTTCGCTTTCGTTAAAGGTTTTCTGGATATATTCCGCCCGGGCATCCAACGGTGCACCGTCGATAAACTTCTCCACCGCCAGCTTCCGCTCATCCCCCTCCGCCAGAGTCATGCCGAAGAACACCAGCAGCGCATCCACAAATTTCCGTTTATCCGTCAGGCGGCCGGTCATCAGCTCGTCGTAGGCATCGATCAGAGACAGAATCTGTTCAAAATCGCCCTGCCGCTCCTCGTTGTTGGTGTAGGCAATCACCGGCACCTCCCCGAACCAGTGCGCCCTCCTGTCTCCCACCGGTGTGAAACTCTCTCCCCGCAGGTCGCCGGAAACAAAGTCCTGTACGGAGGTGGGCGTGTACACGGTGACGAAGTAATACCGCTCTCCGCTAGGCCGCTCCCGGTGCTCCCAGATGAGTGCGAACAGTTTGTTATGCTCCACCGTGGTATCGCAGACCAGAATGCCGTTGCGCGGATCCATCCGGGCGGAACGGGGCAGTCCCTCTCCATCGGCGTAGCAAAGCTCCAGACATTCGCCCAGAATTCCCATGGTTTTTCCGATCTCGGCATCGATCTCGTCGGCATGCATCCGGTCATAGCACCGCTGAAGCCAGTCCAGCTGCTGCACCCTGCCTTGCGCATCGGTGGGGTTTCCGTCGTACTTCACCGGATTGCCCAGATAGTAGCCCAGAACCGTGTCCACCACGTATTTTGCGTAATTCACCGCCACCGGCACCTCTTCCTCCCGCCGCGGACGGCGGAACACGTCGTGTTGTCCCAGATAGTAGCGCCACAGCCGGTTCATGCGGCCCTGCTGGGTTTCCGCCTTGCGCACCAGCCAGGTCAGCACCTGGGGCGGCACAGTCTCTGCATCCGGCATTTCCTGCCGGTCAAGGTAATAAATCATTGGTTTTCTCCTTTTCTTTCACAGCCGTCCCGGCTTGTGCCGCACCCGGCCGCAGCTGCGGCCGGCGAAGGTCAGCGCAAAATACCGCAGGGCGTCCATGCAGTGGTCGTGCTCCTTCATCGGCTTATCCTCTCCCCGCTGAGCGGCAGCCTCCTCCCAGACATAACTGGTAAACTCCGCCCGGGTATGCTCACACCCTTGAGAAAACAGCAGTTTTCCGCTTCGCAGCAGCTCACCCACCAGCCGAATTCCATCGTTCACCCGATTGTCCGCCCGCTGCACCGGATAGCCCCGCCGACTCAGCTCTGCAATAAAGCTGGCGGCGGAGGGATCAACGATTACCGTCTGCGGCCGCTCGCCCCCTAAAAACGCTGTCAGATCATCGGCATAGTCGCCGTCCGTTTTCTGGCGGCGGTTCTCTCTGCCGGACCAGTAATATTCATCCTCGCAGATCCAGCCTCCATCCGCAGACCGCCGCCACTTCAAAAACACGGTGGGATTCCGGGTGCCGTAGTCCACCGACACAATGCACCGCCCCTGCCCCGGGGGCAGCCGGGCAGGCATGTGCCGCTCCGGATCGAACATATCGTAGATAACTCCCTCTGCCGTGCGCCAGAGCCCCCGCACATACCGGTCGTAAAACGCACCGGTGTACATCCGTTCATACCGCCGGCGAATCTCCGGCGATAGCGCCGGGTTATCCTCCATGGTGAAGTGCAGGTGCAGCAGGTTCTTTTCCTCTTCTTTCATCACCCACTCCCGATAGAACCAGTGGTTCTCTCCGGCCGGGTTGCAATTGAACCAGAATCGGCTGCCCTTCACGCTGCACCGGGCCAACGCCTGTTCCACAAAGGACCGGGGCATCAGTGCCGCCTCATCCAGCAGGACCCCGGCCAGGGTAATGCCCTGAATCAGGGCGTAGCTGCTCTCGTCCCTGCCGCCGAACAGATAGTAGTCATTTCGGCGGCTGCCGCTCCATACGATCATCCGGTTTTCACTTCGCTTTTCCTCCACCCGAAACACCCCCTCCACCCACCGGGGCAGCAGGTTGGTCACGTTTCGCCGCAGGCTTTCAATGGTACGGCCGCAGAGGGCGAAGGTCTGCCGGTCAAACAGGGTCATGCTCCACAGCAGAAAACCCACCGCCATGCTCACCGTCTTGCCGCTGCGCACCGCTCCGTCGCAGAGGATCCCGTCCCTCTGCCGCAGTTGGGACTGGCTCCACCAGGTCAGCGCCAGCCGCTGTTTCCGGCTGAAGCCTTGAAATTCCAATCCGTTCACCTCCCTCCAACTCTTCCCGCAGGAGAGCAAGCAGATTGTTTTCCGCCGCCTCAGCGCCTCCGTCCCCCCATCGCTCCGGCATTCGATGACTCAGCCACAGCGCAATGGCGGTAACGCTGGGGGCTACCTGCTTTCGGGTTTTTGTCACCTTTTCTCCCGTCTTCTCCGCCGTTTCCACCCGCTCTTCCACGTAGGTGTACCCCGTCGCCGCCAGAAACAGCGCCCGTTCCACCAGTCGGTCTGCGGCGGCGCCCTCCGGCAGTCTCCCCCGCTCGAAATCCACAGGCTCCCTCCCTCTTCTTTTCTTTCGAACCGGATGCGCAGGAAAATGAATCTGCTTTTCTGTCCGTTTGGCCGGCATTGCCTGTCCTCGCTCCGGTTCTCTGGGGAGAGCATAGGGCAAATTGCCGCCGCACGATATACAGATAAGAAAGTTTTTCGGATTTTGGATTGTTTTTTTGAAGAAAATCAGCTAATCTGTACGAGAATACGCACAAATTTTTCTGCCGATGACAAGGTATTTCCCCCAGTCTGCGCAATAAGATCCTTCGCTCCGCTCAGGATGACAACCACCCCCCTGTCATTCTGAGGGAGCAAAGCGACCGAAGAATCTTTTCTATCGATGACACACCAATTGCCACAGTCTGCGCAATAAGATCCTTCGCTCCGCTCAGGATGACAATGGAAGAAGACGTTCAGGATGACAGCGGACGAAAGTATTCCGGATAACAAAGCAACCCCTCTGATAAAGAACCGAAAAGGAATCACTATGGAACAGGACATCACCACCCGGCGGCTGAACGCCGCCTTCTCCTCCGCCGGAATTTCTCAGGCTGAGCTGTCCCGCCGTTCCGGCATTGACCGGGGCAGCATCTCCCTCTACCTCAGCGGCCGCTACTGCCCCAAGGCGGACAAGCTGCTGCGGCTGGCCGAAGCCCTCAACGTCAGTCCCCAATGGCTTTCCGGCGCCTCCGATACTCCCCATCCGGACCCGGACATCCTTCTGCCGGTGTTCTGCGGCGTGGATGCCGGCGGCGCACTGCTGGACACAGGGGACACCTTCGCCCTGCCGCACCGGTGGCTTGCAAGCGGAAAAGACCGTTTCTTTCTTTTGCGCGCCACCGGTCTTGCCATGTATCCCCGGCTGTTGGAAGGGGATCTGCTGTTGGTGGATTCCGCGGCGGCGTGGAAGGACAATGCCATCGCCGTTCTGGTGCAGGACGGCGCTCTGCTGATACGCCGGGTGCAGGGAAATCAGCTCCTTCCCGCCAACCCGGAGTTTCCACCCCGACCGATTTCTGCCGATCAGCGCCGGCTGGGCTGCGCCGTACAACTGCTGCGGAAGCTGTAAGAGCAAATAAAAAATCCTGTCACGAACTCCGTGACAGGATTTTTTGCTTATGTTATGCATTTTTATGCGGCATTGCGCCCCATGGCGGCCTCCAGATTCGAGATGGGGTGACTGCGCCAGTTCTCCCCGTGGATTTCAAAGGTATCGTCCCGGTAGTCGCTGTAGCCCTTGTCCGTGCCGGAACCGACCCGGGTTGTGCCGTCGCTGTAAAGGAACACCACGTAGAAGCTCCAGCCGTTGTCGCCGTCGGTATATCTGGAATGAACTGTGCAGCTGTCATATCCGGCAGCGCTTAAATAGGCCTGCATTCGCTCATGGCCATAGGCACCGCCGCTGTTGTCATAGCTGACGCCCTGAATTTCCGTCGCGCCGCTGACAAAGCACTGCATGCCCTCTTTGCTGACCACCACTGCCGCACAGACCGGATGTCCCTCGAAGGTCTCGGTTGTGAAGCGGATGTCGCCGTCGAGATAGCCGGTGCTCAGTACCGCCAGGATTCCCCGGGCATCTGCCATATCCGCCGCCTTGCGGCTTTTTTCCAGCGATGCAATCACCGTAGGAATTACAATCGCCACCAAAACGGCGACAATTGCCACAACGACCAGCATTTCCATCAGGGTAAATCCCCGGCGGCCGGATTCTTTGCGTTGCTCTGCTTTCATTTTGCTCCACCATCCATTGTTCCGCCGCCTTTTGCGGCAGAAAATCAGAACTCTGCGTTGCCCACGGTGCGGGGATGGGGCAGAACGTCCCGAATGTTGGACACGCCGGTGAGATACATCACCATCCGCTCAAAGCCAAGACCGAAGCCGGCATGGCGGCAGCCGCCGTAGCGGCGCAGATCGCAGTAATATTTGTAGGTATCCGGGTCCATGCCCAGCTCTTTGATGCGCCCCTCCAGCACATCCAACCGCTCTTCACGCTGAGAACCGCCGATGATCTCGCCAATGCCGGGCACGAGGCAGTCGGCGGCGGCAACGGTCTTTCCGTCGTCGTTCAGGCGCATATAAAAGGCCTTGATCTCCTTGGGATAATCGGTGACAAACACCGGCTTTTTGAAGTACTGCTCCGTCAGGAAGCGCTCGTGCTCCGTCTGCAGGTCGCAGCCCCAGGACACGGGGTAATCGAACTTGTGGCCGGACTTCATCAGAATGTCCACCGCCTCGGTGTAGCTCACCCGGCCGAAGTCGGAGGAGGCCACGTGCTCCAGCCGCTCCTTGAGACCCTTGTCCACAAAGGAATTGAAGAAATTCATCTCGTCGGGGCAGCGCTCCATCACATAGCGGATCACATACTTGATCATATCCTCCGCCACGTCCATATCGTCCTTCAGGTCGGCAAAAGCCATCTCCGGCTCGATCATCCAGAACTCGGCGGCGTGGCGCTGGGTGTTGGAATTTTCCGCCCGGAAGGTGGGACCGAAGGTATAGATATTGCCGAAGGCCATGGCGAAATTTTCTCCGTTGAGCTGACCGGAAACCGTCAGGTTGGCCGCTTTTCCGAAGAAGTCCTGGGAGTAGTCCACCGTGCCGTCCTCATTTTTCGGCACGTTCTCCAGATCCAGAGTGGTCACCCGGAACATCTCACCGGCGCCTTCGCAGTCGGAGGCGGTGATAATGGGGGTGTGCACATAGACAAAGCCCCGATCCTGGAAGAACTTGTGAATGGCATAGGCCGCCACGCTCCGCACCCGGAACACGGCAGAAAACAGATTCGTGCGGGGACGGAGATGCTGCTGAGTGCGGAGATACTCCACCGTGTGGCGCTTTTTCTGCAGGGGGTAGTCCGGTGCGGAGGTGCCCTCCACGGCGATTTCCGCCGCCTTCAGCTCAAAGGGCTGCTTGGCCTCGGGGGTAAGCACCAGCTCGCCCTTAACGATCAGGGAAGCCCCCACATTCTGGTGGGCGATCTCATCATAGTTTGCCAGCGCCGTCCGATCCATAACCACCTGCAGGTTATTGAAGCAGCTGCCGTCGTTGAGCGTAATAAAACCGAAGGTCTTCATGTCCCGCAGGGAACGAACCCAGCCCGCCACCGTCAGGCTCCGGCCGCCCATCGCCTGGGAATTGGCATAAACTGAGGCAATTGTTGTGCGATTCAAAGGAAAAATCCCCTTTCCTGTTCCATTTCAAAATACAGCTTGATTATAATCCCAAGCCCACGGTTTTGCAAGGTAAACTGCAGTGGTTTGGCTTTTTGCAATTTTATCTTACTCTATATTGCATTCGGCGCAAAATCCCACGCGCAATCTGACCCTATAACTTCATTTCGTTTCTGTTCTTTGTCAACCCATGTGCAAATTATACAAATCCTTGTATTTGCACTTGATATATATATATATATATTATAATCAAAACCGTAATAAGTGATAGCATTTTTTGTGTTTTAATCATTTATTAATTCAAAATAAGGAGAGAATTAAAAT
>CAVLAO010000004.1:0-35366 GCA_963660915.1 Bacteroides sp. CAG:927
AGGCGACGCCAACAGATTTACAGTCTGCCCCCTTTAGCCACTTGGGTACTCTTCCATATGGAATTAAATGGAGCTGGTGGACGGACTTGAACCCCCGACCTGCTGATTACAAATCAGCTGCTCTACCAACTGAGCTACACCAGCGAGCCGAACAATTCCGTGACTCAGCCTGTTTATTCTAGCAAATCGTTTTGCTTTTGTCAACACTTTTATTTTATTTTATCTGATATTTTTTAGGGAGTTGAATTTATGAGCCTTCGCCAGCGCTGCCGCAGAAACCGGAGCTTTGTAAACGAAATGCGCATCTGCACCGTTCACATGCACAATGGGGATGAAATTGGTCTCACGCCCCGCCAACAGATCCTTGTCCGGGCATTAAATCATCTGACCACGCCCCGTCAGCAGCTTTGCCTTTACCTTTACTACGGCCGCCAACTCAGTCAACAAGACATTGCCAACGAACTGGGCATCGACGAGTCCACGGTTTCCCGCACTATCGCCAAGGGCGAAAAGCATATCCTTACCGTAGAACTTCTGCTGTCATCGCCATCGGAGGAAGTGGGCTGACCAACGTCAGCCCACCCCGCCAAAGTGATTAAATGGGAATGCCACCAACAGCACCCGTCCCAGCACATATCGTTCGTCCACCATGCCCAGCGTTGCCACGCGGCTGTCACTGGAATTGTTGCGGTTGTCGCCGCAGACAAAGAGATATCCTTCCGGAACGGTAAATTCCGTGTTGACGTATTGAGGGTCTAAATCCGAGCGCACCGCCATCGGATCGTCCCCATAAAGGCCACCGCCCTCCCGATTGATATAAGGCTCGTCCAGTACAACGCCGTCCACTGTGATGGTGTTTGCGTCGTAATCGATGTAAACGGTCTGACCTCCGGTTGCAATGATTCGCTTCACCAACGCACGGTTTTCAAATGTATTGTCCTTGCGAAGCACGATCACATCGCCGTTTTTCGGTCGGTAAGCCAGTCGCTGAACGATCATCACATCACCGTTATGGAGGGTCGGGTACATGGAGCTACCGTCGACCGCAACAATACCAACCACAAAGGTGAAAATGCCGGTAATGCAAACCAATACCACCACCAGAATCTGCAGCCACTCATACAATGACCGAACAAAGCCATCCTTCGGACCGGTTTCCTGCACGGAAACCGGTTTTTGTCCTTCTGCCATAAGATTCAGCCTCCCACTGAGACATGACGGTAATAAAGTTCACTTTCCTTACTGTGACAACTGAACAGAATGATCTGCCTGCGTCGGGAAATTTCCTTCAGCAGCCGAAGCGCCAGCAGAACCCGGTCATCATCAAAGTTGCTCAATGCATCATCCAGCACCAGCGGGCAGGGATCATCCTCCGGCAGTGCCAGGTCGCAAACCGCCAGACGCACCGCCAACCAAAGCTGATCTGTCGTTCCGGTGCTCAAGCTGAGCACGTCCCGGGTAACTACACCGTCAGTTTCCTCCGCGCCGGCTTCCATCTCCCGCGTCAGACAAACCTTATCATAGCGGTTGTCTGTCAACCGGGCCAGATAAACACTGGCTCGCCGGTTCAATTCCGGTGAAAAACGACTGCGCATTTCTCCGTCTGCCTGATCCAACACATCCAAAGCGATCTGCAGGGCATCGTAGTCCTGACGATATTTCTTTAGATCCTGCTCGATTCGTTCCAGTTCAGCTAAAATCGTTTCTTCCTCGCCCTGTGCACTCATTCGCCCCTGAAGCATGGACAGATCCGATTGCAGCACCGTAATCCGCCGATCTACCTCTCGCAGGCCGGATTCCGCCTGCTCTTTGCTCACCGTCGGCTGTTCCGGAAGCGCGCCTGCGCTGCCCTTTCCGTGGGCGGCAACGGTTTCAAACAGTCTCTCCGCGCTTTCCACCCGCCTTTTTGCCTCTTCAATTGAGTTAAGCAGCGTCAAAGAACGGGTCACTGCCGCCGAAAAACCAAACACATCCTTCACTTCCGGCGCAAAGTCAACTACAAAGTCCCGCAGTTCCTTCCAGTCCTGTTCCCGCTTGGCGCTCAGCTCGTCTGCCGCCGTTTGCAGACGTTGGCGCTCCAGTTCCAAATGCTGTGCGTGCTCCCGGCGGCGGCAGTATTGCTCCGAGCGTTCCAACAGCTGACTTACGCTTTCCGCACCGAATCGTTTCAATATCTCCTGACTTTGGCGGAGCAGTGCTTTTCGCTGGGTACCGACCACAACGCCGCAGACAATTCCAAGCGCCAGACATCCAAAGGCAGCAAAAACAATCGGCTTCAACTCTCCAAAGGCAAGGTGCATCACCACCAGCAAAACGCCGGTAAGCAGAGCACCCGCAATCGGAAAACCGGTAACCAGACGATTCTTCTTTTTTGCCTGTTCTTCCAACTGTCGCGCCTGCTCTGATGCCGCCTTCACCTGTGTCCGTGTTTCTTCGATGTTTCCGGTAAACACAGGATCTGCACAGGCCGCTTCCGCTTCCAGTGCCGCTTCTTCCGCCGGTGGAACCTGTTGCTGCGCCTGCTTGATGCTGGCATCCAAACCGCGCAATGCAGCCACATCGTCTCGTGCCTTTTCCAGCTTTGCCTTGTCCGGCAGCTGTCCCGACGTCGGCAGCTGATGTTCTAACTTCTCCAGTTGCTCTTTCGCCTGTTTCAACTCATCTGCGGCTCCCTGATAGGCCTCTGCCTGTCGGTTATCGGACTGCGCCTGATACAGCGCCAGCTGATAGCGCAGTTTTGAGCGCATGTCGTCATATTGATCCAGTTTGGTTTTCGTGTCGCGAATCCGCACCGTCAAGTCGCTGATTCCCTCCAAATTGGCTTCCAGCTGTTCCTTCCGCGCCTGCAGCGTCGGAATGTATCCCTTTGTGCGATACTGCCGAGCGCGCTGCCAGTCAGACAGCTTTTCCCGCACCTGAGTCGCTGAAACGCCTTCTTCCCCCGAGGAAACCAGAGCCGCCAACCGCTTTTCCAACTCCGGTGTCTGGCTGACTGCGGAGTTGTCTGCACTGAGAAACGCCGACCGCTCATATACATTGCGGCTGACCCCCAGCATCACATCTCCCAGATTGCTCCCGTTCAGCCCCGGCACCGGCTCATCGGTGTCTGCATAGGTGATTTTGCACGCGCCCATTGGCGTACTTCCCCTGGTATAGCGGCGAATACGCAGATCCTTTCCCTGCCATGAAACCACCATTTCGCCTTCCATTGCGCCGCCGTTCCATGGCTGATAGCGGGTTTTATCTGCAAGGAACCCTTTTTTGTCCCGCTCCCGCGTGTTCAGGCCATAGAACATCACGCGGATAAATGCGCTCCAGGTTGATTTACCTCCCTCATTGGGCAGCACAAGGAGATTCATCCCCTCCTGAAGTTCCAGTGTTTCATGCTCCAGCCGACCAAAATTGGCCGTCATGCTTTTGATTCTCATTGGGGTTCTTCCCTCCCCTCCAGTGCTGCAAGTCCAAACCGGACTGCCCGTTCCAGCTGGGATTTTTCTTTCTTTGATTCGGCGAGCGCAATGCGATCCCGCATATTTCGTAAAAACAGGCCTGTTAGGGTGTCCTCATCCGCCCGTGCCCACAGGTCCGTTGCCGGCGTTGTCTCATCCACCACCTGCACATCGAAATATTTGCTTGCCAGCATTGCTGCCAACGCCTGTGTATGCAAAGGTTCGCCTTCCCGCTCGCCAACCATGTGAAAACGATAAATATCGTTGCCTGTAGCAGACGCAGAAGCCGCAGAAAGTATCTGTGCTGCATCTTTTCCGGTGACATCCAACGTCACTTCCTCGTATCGTCTGCGACAGATCGGCAAAAAGGACATCTCTGCCTTCCCCCGCTCTACCGTTCCGATCAGCACACCCTTCTCGCCGCACTCATCAAATCCGCGTCCCTCCGGGCAACCGCAATAGGCAAATGCAGTATCCTGCTGTTTCCAAACTTCCGTAAAGCGGTGTATATGTCCCAACGCCACATAATCCATTCCTGTATTTCCGATCTGCTCCGGTGTCACAGAACCATACCGGCTCTTCGCCGGAGACAAATCTCCATGTAATACCATCAGGCGCGTCATATCTTCGTCATAACCTGCTTTAAACTGCTCCAGAGGTGAATTATCCCTGTATTTTGAAGTGAACGCCGTTCCGTATACCACTGCATGAAGTTCCGGCAACTCCACGCGCTCCATTCCTTCCGAATGGAACACATGCACATTCTCCGGCCAATGAATGGAGGCATACGGAGAATACTCCGAATACGGATCATGGTTGCCCGGGGCAATGAAAATTCTGGCCGGAATCTTCCCCAGCACGTCAGCCAGCAGATGGGTTGTTTCGTAAAAAGCATGATCACTGTCAAATAAATCTCCGGCAATTAACACCACATCGATCTGCCGCTCTGTCACCAACCTGTTCAACCGTTCCAACAATTCCCGCTGTTCCTGTCTGCGCAGCTTCGCCTTCGCCGGGGTCATCCCTCCGAACGGGGAATCAAGGTGCAGGTCACCGGTATGTAAAACTCGAATCATAGCATCACTCCTGAACATCCACTCGCTTCACACGAGTACAACGCTTTGTCTGTGTATCGATTGTAAACAGAACTGCCTCCAGTTTACACTTTCCCGGAGCCGCTTCATACCGCTGCGGCAGTCCTCCCAGGAACAAATTGATCGACTGCTCCGGACGGATTCCAAGAATTGACTGAACAGGGCCGGTCATGCCCAAATCAGTAACATGGCCGGTTCCCTTCGGCAGTACCTTCGCATCTGCTGTCGGCACGTGGGTATGCGTTCCCCAGACCGCACTGACACGGCCATCTAAATACCACCCTAATGCCAGCTTTTCACTGGTTGCTTCCGCATGAAAATCCACCAGAATTATGTCTGCATTGTTTCGTGCGATCAGTGTATCTGCCGTTATAAACGGATTCTCTACGTTTGGATCCAGTTGAATGCGTCCGATCAAATTCATTACTCCAATACGCAAGCCATGCGGTCCGTCGAATACGGCATAACCCCGTCCCGGCACTTTGGGTGAAAAATTGGCCGGTCGAAGGACACACGGAGCATCATCTAAATAGTCAGCGATCTGTATCTTACTCCATGTGTGATTTCCTAGCGTCACTACATCGGCTCCGGCATCCAATATTTCTTCCGCCTGCCTTGGCAGCAATCCCACGCCTGCTGCATTTTCGCCGTTCACCACAGTAAAATGCACGCCGTATTCTTTTTTCAGCTGCCGCAACCTGCGATCCAAATAATCCAAACCAGCCTGAGAGACAACATCTCCAACAGCAAGCACATTAAGTTCCAAACTTCCACCCTCCGCACATACAGATTCTGTCTTTTATTATTACATTGTATTATACGCACATATCCATCAATCCGCAATGCCATCCTCTGTATCTTACGGCTCTATCCGGCTTAAATTTTCAAAGAATTTTTCTCCTCTTCGGTCAATGGACGATACTGCCCCGGCTGCAAGCGATCATCCAGACGAATTCCGGCAAACGCCTCCCGCCGCAGCCAGACAACACTGCATCCCACAGCCTCCAGCATTCGCTTCACCTGATGCCGCTTCCCTTCTGTCAGCCATAACCGCAGCTGTACTGCCGGTTGTTCCGGTTGTTCTTCCGCCAGTAATCGACGATTCTCAAACAAAGGTACAGGGATTTTCCCCAAGCAAGCGCAACCTGTAACCTCTACCCGTGCCGGTCTTGTCGGTTCCGGAATTCCCTTTAAAAAGACACCGCATCGCAGCTGCTCCAATTGTCGTTCCTCTAACTTTCCTGCCGCCCAAAGCAGATATTCTTTTTCCACATGGCATTCCGGATCCAGAAGTCGGTGATTCAACTTCCCATCATCGGTAATCAGTAAAATTCCTTCCGTGTTCTTATCCAATCGTCCAATCGGAAATAGTCCTTCCCGTTCTTCCGGCGGGAAGCCGTCCAACACAGTAGGATGCTCTGCATCGCGGCAGGCAGAAACACAGCCGACCGACTTATTCAGCATAAAATACCGTCTTGGCGGAAGAATAATTCGTTTATGACTCATTCCCATCCGTTCCAATGAACACACGCTTCGTCGTAACGGCTCTCGCGGAGCGTTGTGATGTCTTCCATTGGATAGCCGAGTGCAATGACAGAATGAGGTATAATATGCTCCGGCAGCGTCAACAGCGTCCTTTGTTGTTCTACCCGCTCCATTTGCGGCCATGTTCCAAGCCAAACCGAACCGATTCCGAGACCGTGCGCTGCAAGACAGATATTCTGCCCTGCGATCGCTCCATCAATAATCCAGTAGTCCGGTGCCGGCGGAAATGCTCTTTTCAGATTTCCGCAAATCAGGATCCCGACTGCTGCCTGTTTCAGCGGAAGCGCCGGTACACCGTTTGCGTCTGCCATGGCACAAAGCTTCTCCCGCTCCGTAACCACAATAAATTCCCATTCCCGCGCGTTAACGCAGCAGGGGCCGCTCATTGCCGCCTCTAAAATGGCATGCACCTTTTCCGCTTCAATAGGCTGATCTGTAAAACGGCGTGTACTCCGCCGCGTCATAAGAGAATGCATTGCCTCCATAACGGGTTATCCTCCTCAGTTAGTTCTCATACTTTTAAAATAAAGTATATCATGTTTTTATATCCAGCGCAAAACCGGATCTACGCTTCTAAACTACATTTCATGATATTGCAGTCTAGAACACAACTGCGATCGTTGCACCAATTTGTTGGCTTGACAAGATCAACCAATCCGCTAAAATGGAGGAAACAGAGAGAATGGATGTGCACATTTATGAAAAGCAAAAAATTAGAAAGCATCCCCTGGTTTGCTGCTCACCCCGCTGCTTATGCGATTTTTCTGGCAACCGGTGCTATGCTGTTGACCATAATCATTGAAGCATTCATTGAAACCATTGGCAGTGGATTTGCTGCTATGATCACGCAAGGTTCCGCAAGCCGTGAAAACATAGAAAATTTGGGGCTTATTTCAACCGCAATTTCACTGGGTTCTTATATTCTTGTTTTACTGCTGTATCGTTTTATATTTCGAAAAGATCTGCATCAATTCTTTCATGCAAAAAAACTTGGAACAGGAATTCTTCTTGGCTGGAGCTCTCTTATAATAGACGCATTCACTTTAGTCGTCGGAGTTCTGAATCACAACAGCTATGGCAATCCGGCTGTAGCGTTTCTTCTGGGCGTAACGCCCGGAATTTCCGAAGAAATTTTGTACCGGATTATTCCTCTTTCCTTTGCTATGAAAAGTGAGAAAAGAGAGCAGCTTGCTTTTCCGGTTATTGTATTTACCAGCCTTATTTTCGGATTGCGTCACGGCATGAACATTTTTTACGGCGCAGATCCTGTCACCACCCTGTTTCAAGTGCTTTATGCTACCGGCACCGGCTTCCTGTTTGCTGCGATTTATCTAAAAAACGGAAACATCTGGATCACCATGTTTCTTCATTCTCTCACAGATGTCGTCTACTTCCTCGGTTCGGATGCTCAAAACGGAGGCGGAGTCCTGTCACAGGGAACGACTCTTTCCGATGCAGTGATTCTGCTCATCTATGCTATTCTGTATTTTTCCAATGCGTTCTTTATCCTTCGAAAAAGCAAACACATTGGAATTTCAGATATCTGGTCGGAATTATGGGGAGTAAGCACCCGGGATACAAAAGAAAGCTGACAACTGCTTTCATCATTTCTCTCAAACTCAATCTCAATTTTTTCTTATTCAGCCCTTGCGAACATCGCAGAAATATAGTACAATACTGAATCAGTAAGTGAAAGCGTTGTGCCGTGTGTTTCGGCCGGGAGCGCTATAAAGGGTCGGTCCCGCGCAAGGCGATCCCGTGAACCATGTCAGGCGGGGAACCGAGCAGCATTAAGCGGTGTTTCGTTTGTGCCGCGGTCAGCCGACCCCAGTTCCCGGTTGAACCAGACGGCACAACGCTTTTCACAGTTATTGCAGACAATCAGCGGAAACGGACGTACGCCCGTTCCCGCTTTTTTCAAATGAATGGGTGTGAACACATCATGTATCAGGCGTTATATCGCAAGTGGCGGCCAAAAACCTTTGATGAGGTCACCGGTCAGAGCCACATCACTGAAACTTTAAAAACGCAAGTTGCTGCAGGACGGCCCTCCCATGCCTACCTGTTTACCGGCACGAGAGGCACCGGCAAAACCACCTGTGCAAAAATTTTAGCCCGCGCAGTGAACTGTGAAAATCCGGTTGACGGAAACCCCTGCAACAAATGTCCCTCCTGTCTCGGAATTCTGGATGGATCTATTCTGGACGTACTGGAACTGGATGCCGCATCCAATAACGGCGTAGATCAGGTGCGGGCGCTGCGGGACGAAGCGATCTATTCCCCTACCGCTGTAAAAAAAAGAGTGTATATTATCGACGAGGTACACATGCTCACACCCGCTGCGGAAAATGCACTGTTAAAAATCATGGAAGAGCCTCCGGAACACCTGATGTTCATTTTGGCCACCACAGATCTGCACCGCATTCTCCCGACGGTTCGCTCCCGCTGCCAAAGATTTTCCTTTAAGCGGTTGCGCGCAGAAGACATCGTCGGTCGGCTTCGCTTTGTTGCCGGGCAAGAAAAAATCGACCTCACACTGGAAGGCGCAACACTGTTGGCCCGTCTGGCAGACGGTGGTATGCGGGACGCGCTGTCACTTCTGGATCAGTGCGCTGCAACCGGTGGTACGATCGATCGTCCAAAAGTACTGGATGTGCTTGGATTGGCCGGAAACTTAAAAATTGCGCATATTTTTAATGCCATTCGCCGTGGCAATGCCGGCGCTGCAATTTCCCAATTTGGCGAATTGTATGATGCCGGTAAAGATGTCAGCACTGTTTTGTCTGAACTCATCTCGCTTAGTCGTGACCTTTTGATCCGGCAAACTGCTCCGGATGCCGGATCCGGGCTGTTGGCCGGCGGATATGACGAACAGACCCTGAACACACTTTGCAAGAATATGCCGCCGGAGCGGCTGATCGCCATCCTGGAGCGGTTGGAAGAAGCCGCGGATGCATGTAAACGTAGCGGCAGCAGCCGTACCGCGGCAGAGTTGTGTCTCATTCGCCTTTGCGATCCCTCACTGGATGGTTCTGCTGCCGGATTAGCCGCTCGCATCGCAAAGCTGGAGGGAATCATTGCTCAGGGCGTACCCATGGCGCCAACCGCATCCTCCGCCCCCGCTAATGAACTCGCGCAGCCTGTTGCTCACGATGACGCCGCTCCTCCATGGCAAGACTCCTCTGCCCCCCCTCCTGCCGTACCCGCTCCGACTGTCTCCACTTCTGCTCCGCAAAACAGCCAGTGGATGGATCTAATTGAGGCTCTCCGCGGACGGCTTCCCATGACGATCTACCCTCTGCTGAAAACCGGCAGTAATGCAATGGGTCAATGGCAGGGAGACGTTCTAACAATTTATATACAGGAGAAGCTTCTCTATCAACTGGCAAACAAACCGGAGATTATTCAAATCATCGCAGAAGCTGCGTCTGCCCAGGCAGGCCGCGCGCTTCGCATCAATCTTCGGGAAGGCGCACCTGCCACCGATCAGGGCAACGGTGCGGCTTCCAAGCAGGGCAGTGTACTTGACCTGGTAAATTTTGTACAACAACATCAACGCTGAAAGGAATGTAAATTTTATGGCAAAAGGATTTAACGGCCGCGGAATGCGCGGTATGGGCGGTTTAGGCGGCTCAATGAACATGAATATGGTTCGTCAGGCACAAAAAATGCAGGCAGATATGCAAAAGATGCAGGAAGAACTGAGCGAGAAACAATACACTGCAACCATCGGCGGCGGCGCAGTAACTGCAGTAGCAAGCGGAAAGCACAGCATTGTAAGTTTGTCTATTTCAAAAGATGCTGTCGATCCGGAAGACGTAGAAATGCTGCAGGACATGGTTCTCTCTGCCGTAAACGAAGCCCTTCGTCTCGCTGATGAAGATGCCTCTGCGTCTATGAGCCGTGTTACCGGCGGTCTGGATTTGAGCAAATTCGGGCTTTAATATCACTACAACAGAACGAAAAAAGAGCTGTCGCCCACGACAGCTCTTTTTTATGTCATCTTCAGCCCGGCGGCCAAGTCATATCACGGCCGGACAGCACATGGAAGTGCAGGTGCTGCACGCTCTGCCCCGCCTGCTCACCGCAGTTGGAAACCACCCGGAAGTCTGTAATGCCCATTTCCTTTGTTACCTTGGAAATCACTTCAAAGGCATGCGCCACCACAGCGGAATTTTCCGCTGTAATTGCGCCGCAAGAAGGAATATGTGCCTTCGGGATCACGAGAAAATGGACTGGTGCCTGGGGGTCTATATCATAAAAGGCATAGACCATCTCGTCTTCATACACCTTGTTCGACGGAATCTCCCCGCCTGCAATCTTACAAAACAGACAATCGCTCATTATACTGCTCCTTTCCATTTAATTTATATTTGTCGGCCTTTCTCTTTTTGAGGAAGGCCTTTTTCATTAAAGTCCCAGTTTCTCTGCTACGAAATCATCCACGGTAGCCAGTGCATCATCCAACTTCAGCACATCCTTGCCGCCGCCCATAGCAGAATCCGGCTTTCCTCCACCGCTGCCGCCGCAGATTTTTGTGACATTTTTAATGAGGTCGCCAGCGCGAATGCCGGCCTTGACCGCGGCCTTGCCGCAAACCGCCAGGAAGGTAATCTTGCCGTCGTTCACGCTGGACAGCACCGCTACAACGTTCTCTGCCTTGTCCCGCAGGAAATCACCTATCTTGCGCAGGGCTGCGGCATCCGCATTGTTCAAAGTAGCCGTCAGAACCTTCAATTCGCCCACACTCTTGGCGGAGAGCAGGTAGCGATCTGCCTCACCCAACATTTCACGGCTCTTATATCCCTCAACTAGCTTGCGCAGATCGCGAATTTCGCTCAGCTGTGCTTCAATACGGCCGGCTAATTCCGCAGGTTTGACTTTCAAAAGCGCGGAAATTTCCACTACTTCCCGTTCCACATCTGTCATCGTACGCAAGCTCTCCCGGCCGGTAGTTGCCTCAATACGACGCACACCGGAAGCTACGCTGCCTTCGCTCTTGATGTGGAACGCACCCACCATTGCGGTATTGGCAACGTGCGTACCGCCGCAGAACTCCATGGAATAGTCCTGATCATTTTCATCTTTCATGCGCACGACGCGAACAGTCTCGCCGTATTTCTCCCCGAACAGAGCCATTGCACCAAGCTTTTTGGCCTCTTCAAGACTCATAACATCGGTAATTACATCACCGCCAGCCAACACGGCATGGTTCACCAACTGCTCGATACGGAACAACTCTTCCGGAGTGACTGCAGAGAAGTGAGTAAAGTCAAAGCGCAGACGATCCGGTTCGTTCAAAGAACCTGCCTGATGCACGTGATCCCCCAGAACTGTCTGCAGTGCTTTCTGAAGCAGATGCGCCGCAGAGTGGCTGCGGCAGATGGCTTTGCGCCGCTTCACATCAATGGAAGCAATAACGGTATCACCCACGCTGAAAGCCCCGGACTTCACCACACCATAATGCATGTACTTGCCGCCCTTGTTCTTCTGGACATTTGTCACCTCAAATACGGCCTCACCACAGGTAATGGCGCCGCAATCGGCCACCTGACCGCCCATCTCGGCATAGAACGGAGTCTTGTCCAACACCATGATGCCCTCGACACCCGCACCGATGGTGTCCTGCATCTCGTCCTCGCTCACCAGCGCCAGCACCTTGCCCTCATCGGTGTTCTTGGTGTAGCCAGTAAACACGGTCTCCGGCATGTCCTTGCCGAACTCGATACCGGCCCAACCCAGATCACCCAATGCCTCACGAGCCTTGCGGGCACGGACACGCTGTTCCTCCATCAACTGCCGGAACGCATCCTGATCCACCGTCAGACCTTCATCCTCTGCCATTTCCAAAGTCAAGTCGACAGGGAAACCATAGGTATCATACAACTTGAAGGCGTCTGCACCGGAGAACACAGTTTCTCCCTTTTCTTTGTGCTCCGCCAGCATATCGCCGAAGATCTTCAGACCGCCATCGATCGTCTTGGCGAAGTTCTCCTCCTCGGACTGGATGACCTTGGTGATATATGCCTGCTTCTCCCGCAGTTCGGGATAGTGACCTTTATTTTCATGAATAACCGTGTCGCACACCTCATAGAGGAAGGGCTTATTCACGCCTAACAGCTTGCCGTGGCGGGCAGCGCGACGGAGCAGACGGCGCAGAACATAGCCTCGACCTTCGTTGGAGGGCAATACGCCGTCGCTGATCATCATGACGGAAGCGCGGATATGGTCGGTGATAATGCGCAGAGACACATCCACCTTATCGCTGTCTCCATAGTGTGCGCCGGTGATACGGGAAACATGGTTGGTGATGTTCATAACCGTATCGACATCAAACAGGGAGTCTACATCCTGACACACAACTGCCAGGCGCTCCAGACCCATGCCGGTATCGATATTTTTCTGGGCCAATTCCGTATAATGTCCCTGACCGTCATTGTTGAATTGAGAGAACACAATGTTCCACACTTCCATGTACCGGTCGCACTCACAACCTACGGTACAGCCGGGCTGACCGCAGCCGTATTGTTCACCGCGATCATAGTAAATCTCGGAGCAGGGGCCGCAGGGACCGGAACCATGTTCCCAGAAGTTATCTTCCTTGCCGAATTTGAAAATGCGATCTGCCGGAATACCGATCTCATCGTGCCAGATGTGCCATGCCTCATCGTCCGCCGGAGTTGTTTCATTGCCGGCAAACACAGAGGGGTACAGGCGGTCAGGATCCAGTCCAACCCACTCCGGACTGGTCAAAAATTCCCATGCCCACGGAATAGCTTCCTTTTTAAAGTAGTCACCAAAGGAGAAGTTGCCCAGCATTTCAAAATAGGTGCCGTGGCGAGCCGTTTTACCAATGTTCTCAATATCGCCGGTACGGATGCACTTTTGGCAGGTGGTGACGCGGTGGCGGGGCGGTTCCTGCTCGCCGGTGAAGAAGGGCTTCATAGGCGCCATACCGGAGTTGATGAGCAGCAGGGATGCGTCGTTCTGAGGAATCAGAGAGAAGCTGGGAAGGCGCAGGTGTCCCTTGGTTTCAAAAAAGGACAAATACATTTCGCGCAGATCATTTACGCCAAACTTTTTCAACGGAATTACCTCCAAGATCAGAAATATTTCAGGGGTAAAAGAAAGCCTCCACCCCCATGGTCAGGGGCGAAGGCTTATTCGCGGTACCACCCTGATTTGTTCGACTCTATCGAACATCTCGGTTACCCTTAACGCGGGTTTTCATACGGCCCGGTCCTCCCGAGCTGCCCTGACTGCAGATGCAATCTGACAAAATGGCCAAGCGCACGCCTTGCACCGCGGGGCTTGCACCCTCCCCCGCTCGCTCTGGTGGGCAGAAACGCTCTCTTTTTCATCCGGGCGAATCAATATTGCCTAGTTATTTTATCACGAAAACAGCGATTGTCAACAGCTGCACCGCTGATTTTCCGCATTTTGCCGTGATCTGTCACCGGATGCCCAGCGCGGTGAGGATCCTCTGATAGTCGCACTGATCAACGAGGATATGGCTGCCATGGCACTCGACCTCATAGAGGCCATCCGGCAGTTTCGCGATCCAGCTGATCGAATCGAGATTCAGCAGCACCGAATCGTGGAAGCTGCAACCAGTATCTTTTACCTGAATAAATTTCATGCTTCATTCTCCTTTTCCCGGCGTCAGATCCACCGCCCGGCGCAGGATGCTCAGGGCAGGGACAGGGTTGGGCAGCTGCATTTTGAATTTCATCTGAGGCCGTTTCGCTTCTTCCAGCACAGAACCATCTTCATTTTTCATAATGGGCGCTGTAAAAGGAACCGGCGCACAATCAGGGCCGACAACTTCCACTTTGTCCCCTGCCTTAAACTTATTTCGCAGCGAAAGCGTGGCAAGGCCGTCCGCATCACAGTCCTCCACTATAGCGCACACCTGCCAATCGCGGATATAGCGGGAGTCTTCATAGAATTGCCCCGGATAGCCATACCAGAAACCGGTGGAATAATGGCGATGGGAAACTTTTTCCACCTCATCCCGCCACACTGACTCAAACGGGCGGCCGTCATAGGCAGCATCAATGGCATGACGGTAAGCGCCGGTTACGATGGCGGCATAGTAGGCTGACTTCGCCCGTCCTTCAATTTTGAGGGAATCCAAACCGATATCCATCAATTCTCCCACATGGTCAATCATGCACATATCCCGGGAGTTCATGATATAGGTGCCCTTCTCATCCTCGAACACAGGGAAATACTCTCCCGGGCGCTTTTCCTCCATCAGCGTATACTGATATCGACATGGCTGAGCGCAGGCGCCCCGGCTGGCATCCCGTCCTGTCATATAATTGGACAGCAGGCATCGGCCGGAATAACTGACGCACATCGCTCCGTGGACGAAGGCCTCTATTTCCAATTCAGAGGGTGTATTCCGGCGTATTTCTGCAACTTCGTTTATTGTCAGCTCTCTGGCCAAAATAACGCGATGCGCGCCCAGTTCATACCATGCGGTTGCTGTGACCGGATTGGAGATACTGGCCTGTGTTGAAATATGTTTTTCCGCCTTTGGTGCATACTTCTGTGCCGTACGAAATGCGCCAAGATCCGCGACGATTACGGCGTCAACGCCTGCGTCATCCAGAATTTCCAGCCACTGGGGCAGCTGACGAATCTCCTCGCCATGGGGCATCGTATTGATGGTAACATGCGTCCGAACACCCGCCTCATGACACAGGCGCACTGCTTCATATATGCTCTGCTCGTCAAAATTTCCAGCAAACGCACGCATGCCAAACGTAGTGCCTGCCAAATAAACCGCGTCTGCCCCATAGGCTATCGCCATTTTCAGCCGTTCCATATCTCCGGCCGGAGCAAGAAGCTCCGGCTTGCGCTTATCCTTCCACATTTGTTTCGTCCCCACTCTCTTGAATTACGCCGGTCTGCGCGTCACGGAAGGAAACAAACGCGTCGTAACTCTCGAAGAAGTGCGTATCACCGTCATCGCCCAGCACAAAGTAGTAATAATCCGTACTGGCCGGATAAACAGCTGCTTCGATTGCCTCCATACCCGGGCAGCTGATAGGACCGGCCGGCAAGCCTTTATTGAGATAGGTATTATACGGGCTTTCAATTGCTGTGTCCTCATTGGAGAGTTTTTCTTTCCGTTCATCCAGAATATACTGGATTGTGGAGTCCATCTGGAGATACCCGTTGGTTCCTCCGCTGGTATTGTTCAAACGGTTATAGATAACCGAAGCAATATTTTCCTGATCTATGCCGTCAGTTTCTTTTTCAATAATCGAAGCGATTGTAATGATTTCCCGCACAGTATAGTCGGTTGCGCTGATCTCGTTTCGCAGCTCTTCTGTCAGCTTGCTGTCAAAGTTGCTGAGCATACGTCCCAGTGCAGTTGCAGCATCGCTGTTGACATAAAACTCATACGTATCCGGGAATAGGAATCCTTCCAGTCGATTTGTCTGACCCAAAGTGGACGAATTCAGAAAATCATACTGATAATCATAATTGGCTGCAGCCTCTTCTAACGATGCCTGATCTGCAACGCCCTGTTCTACCAGCAATTGAATGATTTCCTCTACGGTACTGCCCTCTACGACACGCACCTTCACCGTTGCCCGGCTGGAGGATTTTGCACCCATGTTTCGCAGCAGCGCGCTGTAATCCATTGTAGTGCTCAACTCATAGGTCCCGGCAGCTAACCGGGTGTCCTTGTGCGTCATCTTTGCAAACAATTTAAAAAGCCACTTGTACTCAATGAATCCATTGTCCTGAAGTACATCTGCCACCTGATCCATATCCGCAGTCGACGTTGTGGTTACGTTGCCGTCGCTGTCCGTGCTTTCCTTCTCGGTAAACCAGGAATCATCCAGTGTCACGGTTGCAGTCATTTCTTCCTTGTTCAGTGCCAGTAAATCATTTGCCCAATGCCAGCCCAGCGTGGCAAGGACATAGCTTGCCAACGTAACGATCAGCAGGTAGATCAACAGAACAACCGTTCTCTGCAGTGCACGCACACCCCGGGGAGAATTATCTTTCCGGGAATTCTTTTTTGTCTTTCTCACGTGTTTTCTCACCCTGGGCTGATACTCCTCGTCATCATCATAGCTGCGCTCACTGATTGGGACATATTCTCCCGTATCCTGCCGGTCTTCCGGAGCTTCCTCTTCCGGATTGCCTTCCGGCGATTCTCCATTGTCAAAGTCAACACCGTTCAGAAAATCATCAATATTAAAATCGTTTCCGCCTCCGTCAAATTGGTTGGAATTAAATTCATCCGGATCAAAAGGCATTTCTTTCCCTCCTATCACAGCCCGCAAGGGCAATACTCAAATCGTCCCGCAATGGTAAACCGTCTCTTCCGTTGCGACTAACTCAACCGGCCGGTCCCATGGGTCAACCGGAACTTCATCACACAGCAGCGCCTCACAGCACAGTCCGACCGTTCTGCCTGCATAACCTGCCAGATAACGATCATAAAATCCGCCGCCGCGCCCCATACGTCTTCCTTGCCGATCGAAGCACAGCGCGGGCACCAAAATCAAATCAATTTCATCTTTTTTCACCACAGCACAGTCCTCATCCGGCTCCCACATGCCGAATGGATGCTGCTTCATTTGCTTTGGATGATACACTCTGGCCTCCATCTGATGCTGCGGAAGGCATCGGGGCAAAAGCACCCGTTTGCCCTGCATTTGCAGCGCGGTCAGAATCGGCCGGGTATTGATCTCATTTCTCATGCTGTAAAACAGCAATATTGTTTCCGCCTGCTGCACATCCGCCAGTGCAAGGAACTGTCTTTGCAGGAGGAGGTCACTCTCCTCCCTCTGAAAAACGGGAATACTTCTCTCCCGCTCCTGCATAGACCGGCGAAATGCCGCCTTATCAGCCATGGTAATGAACTTCCTGCCTTACCCGCTGAGCGGTTTCCTCGTCCCGCAGTACAGTCAGCATCAGCAAGCCCAACTCGAAGGCGCTTCCGGCCGCTTCTGCCGTCAGAATCCTTCCGTCCAAAATGGCTCGATTTCCCGGGCAGGGAACGGCTGGTGAAAGCAGATCCTCCATTCCGGGATAACACACTGCCTGTACGTCATCAATCAGCCCAAGCCGACTCAGCACCGTAGGACCAGCGCAGATCGCAGCAAGATATTTATCCTGCTTTCTGGTCTGCCGCAGTACATCACAGGCCAGATGACTGTTCAAGATGTTATTTACTCCACCCAGACCGCCGGGCACAAAGACCATTTCAGCTCGGGAAAGATCCACTTCGCTGAGCAGTTTATCCGCCATGAATCGAATTCCATGGGAACTTTCCACTTCCATGCCTTCCACACCGGCTAACACAACTTCCACACCGCCGCGGCGCAAAAGATCCGCCGGGACGACCAATTCAGATTCTTCAAACCCCGGTGCCATTAAACAAACGACCATAAAAACACCTCTTATTTTTCAATGATAGGACGAATCACCGTCCAAATTTCCTCCGAAATGTCCTCAATTGTGCGCATTTCACCTTTTGAAACGCACTTCACCCGATACCAATTCAGGCAATCCGCCGCTTGACTTGCCGTCTCTCGGCAGGTGCGCAAATAATCCGTATCCTGTTCATGGATATCCGCATGCGTATTGGTTGCACTCTCCCTTGCCCGAAGCATCTGTACCGAAGTATCCGTCGGCACATCCAAATAGATCACCTGATCCGGTGCGGGCAAGCCCAACTTATCATATTCAAACTCACACAGCCACTGAAAGAAAGCTTCCCTTTCCTCGTTTGGAAGTTTGGACGCCTGATGCACCGCATTTGAAGTAGTATACCGGTCGGCCACCACCAGACCGCCGCCTTCATACCACTCGCCCCAGACCTTCTTATAGGAGGCATAGCGATCCACCGCATAAAAAGCCGACGCCGCATACGCATTTACATCCGAGGGATGCGTGCCGAACTCGCCGGCTAGATACATGCGAATCAGTGCCGACGATGGTTCCTGATATTGAGGGAAAACCAGCTTCTGAAACGGGATCTCCGCCTGCTCCAACCGTTGGCACAGCCGCCCAAACTGGGTAGACTTACCGGACCCGTCCGTTCCTTCCAGCACAATCAATCTGCCTTTCATGCCTTTCCCCTCCATGGACACAACAAACCTAGTTTAGCGGAATTTTACCACATAGTCGCCATAAAGTCCACTAATTCAAGGTATCTCAGGCTGTAAAATTGCAGTACCAACCGTTGTTTTCTATCCAATTCGCACAAAGGGATAGATTTTTACCTTACTTTGTTCTATAATAATAAACAATCAATTATGACAACAAGGAAGGGAAAATCATGTACACTTCTCAGCTTCCTGATTACAGGCAGCTTGTTTTAGAGATCAAAAGCGGACGTGATGGACAAATTAGCGATAAACTGGAGCAATTCTGGCAGGATTTGCTCCCCTTTTTCTCTACTGCGCCAAAAGACGCCAGCCATCACCTGTTTCAGTTTGCCACATCTGTCGCGGACACAACACCGGACGCTGACATTGGCAGCACTGCCCTGAATGAGGCTTATCTGACTTTTGTTCGTCTGCTGTCCAACGAAGGCGATCCTCAGGCTGTTTACCAACCTTACTGCGACTTCTTTCAACAGACCGTCGCCTGCTTCAGCCGTTATTCCGCTGATGTCGGCTTTCAGAAGATTGCGCAAATCCAATCCTATCTTCGTTCTCATCTGGCCGAAGACCTGTCCCTAAAGGATGTTGCCAGCTCTTTTTTCCTGAACCCTGCCTATCTCAGCCGACTGTTCAAGAGCAAAATGGGCATGAACTTCAGCGATTATCTGGCTGAGCTTCGCATTTCCTATGCGAAGGATCTATTAAACAACACCAGTCAATCCATTCTTGTCATTGCGCAATCCGTCGGTTATCAGGAGGCAAACTCTTTTTCCCGGTTATTCAAAAAGCACACCGGGATGTCCCCTCAAAAGTTCCGCTCCATGAATCACACCACTCCTCAAGACGGCATTCCCATCCAGGGAGATGATTTTGACATGGGGCCCTGCATTTTCGGCAGCTCCGAGGATGCACTGGATTATGCCGATGCATTTCTGACGCGAGACTAAAAGCAGCATCCAAAACACACGCTCTCTGGGATTGGCAGTAAAAACACTGCGCTGCCAATCCCAGAGAGCGTACGTAGCTACTGGATGCTGCTTTTTTGTATTCAGATATATGTTCCGGCGCAGTATCCATCGAATACAGCGCTTTTCAAATCGGCTTTTCGTATGCAGGCGCCCACCTCCGCAAAGGAAAGCGCAGTCTCCCGAAACAGTTCCGCTCCGTTAATGTCCCGGTTTCCGCCGGTTGCAAACACCACATAATCCGCCGGAATCTCAACCTTTGTCTGCGACTCCAGAAGCATGCCTACAACGGTATTCACGCCGATGCTGATACAGTTAATTCCTACACATATCTTTACTCCTGCTGCTGCCAACTGATCCTGCCATGCCAACCGCAGCATCGGCTGTTCCTTCATCAGAATGTGGGGATTTCGATCGATAAGCGTGACCTTTCGTCCCTGATGTGCCAAAAACAATGCCGCCTCACAACCGGCACCGCCTCCTCCGATCACAACCATGTCCCCGTCATTTGGAAGCTCTGCGGTATAGATTTCACTCTCATCCATTACATTTTTTCGTTTTTCGGTAATCTGCGGTGCAACCGAGGGCCGCGCGCCAATGGCTGCAATCACGCCATCCGCTCTCTGGGCTTTCACCAACTCGGGTGTGGCATTTACTCCCAGAACAACATTGACGTTGCCGGACGTTTCCACCCGACTGATCAGCCAGTCCCGATATCGTTTCAAATCCGCCTGATACGGCAGCTGTTCCACTCGATTTAACGTGCCGCCCAACTGCTGATTGCGATCAAACAACGTAACGCGGCACCCGCGTCTTGCCGCAGAAAGTGCTGCCGACAGACCCGCCGGACCGCCGCCGATTACTACAATGCGCTTTTCTGACGGTGTAAAGTGCATTCTCCCCAGGCGATATTCTCTGCCGCAGCGCGGATTGACAGTGCAGCGGAACTGCTTTGTGCGCTGCATATCTCCCAGGCAATGAAGGCAGCGGATGCAGGGGCAGATGTCGTCTGCACTGCCATTTCTCATCTTATGAACAAATTCCGGCTCTGCAATGAGCGCCCGGCACATACCGACTGCATCCGCCCAGCCGGAGGCCAGCACAAACTCTGCCTCCTCCGGTGTCATGATGCCGCCGTTGGCCACAACCGGAATATGCAGCTGCTGTTTGATCTGTCTGGTGTACTCCAAATGGGGAATATGATGTTGAAACACGCCTGGCTTTAATTCCAATGCAGAGCGAGTGTTTGTGTCTGACCCGGCAGTCACCTGAACCAGATCCACCATTGACTCTGCCGCCAGTGCAAATACAGCTGCCTCCTCCGGCCGAATTCCGTCCTGCTGAAAATCATTTGCGCACAATCGCAGCTCCAGCAGGAAGTCCTCCCCCACCCGGCGCCGCACCGCCTCAATAATTTCCAGCGGATAGCGCATCCGGTTTTCCAGGCTGCCTCCGTAACGATCCTTTCGTTGGTTTGTTGCCGGCGAAAGGAACTGATGCAGCAGCCAACCGTCACTGGCACAAACGGTAATCATCTCAAACCCTGCCAGTTTAGCAAACGCCGCTGCACGGCAATAACTCTCCTTTGTGTAGTGCAGCAGTTCTTCGTTCATGCCCTTCACCAGTACCTTGTCCGGCCGCTGATGCTCTGTCGGACCGATAGGGGTGCCGCTTTTCAAAAAAGCCGGACGGGTATACGCACCGGCGTGATTCAACTCAATAGACGGTATTGCACCGTAACCGCGAATGCTTTCCGTCAGTTCTGTCAGCATCGGCAATGCGCCCGGATCTCCCAAGGTGAAATAGCGATAGTTGTTCGGGGCATATTTACTGTCCACCGGTGTGTCACCCACGGTCACAAGAGCTGCTCCTCCATGCGCCCGCGCAGCAAAAAAATCAATGCCGTAATCCGTTGGATACCCGCTTCCATCAATCCCGCTCATTTGGATCGGGCCAAAAAACAGCCGGTTGCGAAACACTTTATTCTTGATTCGCAGCGGCTGAAATACATGGGGAAATTCGTTCACTTCAAACACCTCTGTCTGTCCCGGTTAATATATCTCCAGTATATCACAATGCATCCGTATTCTCAAACAAACTATCGCTGTCTGCCTGCCAAAGCCTCGCAGAGTTCCGCTGTCCGCTGGCGGCGGAATAAAGTCAAACCACGTTTTTTTCAAGGACATGCGCCTTGGAAAAAAATACTTCTCAAACCGCGAGTGTGAGAACACAGTACGTGCGCGTGGCGGTCTGCATCTGTTTCAAAGAAATACAATGTATTTCTTTGAAACAGAGCCCAAACAGGGGCTGTCAAAAGACAGTCCCTGTTTGAGGTTGAAAAGAGATTTTGAGGTTTTTCTTTTGTATCAGCTGTATCAGCAGGGCCAAGCGATCGAAGAGTAAATCACGGCAAACAGCGCGGTGCAGAGGGGGATAAACACCGTACCGAGGAACTGATACTTCCAACCGCTCTTCAGGCTGTAGCCAAACACGGAGCAATACATATAAGCACTGGAGGAGTAGGGCAGGGAGTCAACCGTGCAGGCAGTGGAAACGATCACGCGATGCAATGCACCCAGGTTAATACCGGGAATGGACATAAACCGCTCTGCCATAGCGGACAGGAACACCTGCATACCCACGATGCCGTCGCAAGTGATGACGCAGATACCGCCAACCACCAGGAATGCGCACAGGTAGGGGCTGATGTTCAGGTTAAGCAGGACGTTCATTGCGGAATCATATGCCATCGTGTTGGAGATAACAGTAGCCATGCCGCCGATAGCAGCTGTAGTGATCATCATGGGGAGAACGCCTTCCATGCTGGCCATAATCTGCTGCAGCTTGCTCTGACCTTCCTTGCCGATCCAGGTCTTGCGGGAGGTGAGGATCAGCACAATCACCGTAACCCACTGGGGAACAACGGCAGAGAAGGTGGAGCTCCAACCCAGACCCATATTCAGCACGAAGGAACCGATCACCATGATTGCAACGGGCATCCAAGCATACCAAATGGATGGCAGAGACTCGTCAGGACGTTCTTCAGGCACCTGATAAAAATCTACCTCGGGAGTAACTTCAAAGCCCTTGCCCTTGCGCTTTGCGCTTTTCCAGAAGATCATGGAAATTACATAAACCAGAACCAGACCGATAATGTACTCAATAATGGACATCGCCGGCACTTCATAGAGGCTGACGCCGAGTGCCTGAGCTACAAGAACATTGGGGAAGCCGGGGATACCAACCAGGTCGAACTGAGTGATCTGAACCATTGCAACATAGGCCATCATGCCGATGCCCCGGGGCATATCGCACTCGCGGCAGATGCTCAGCAGAACGGGCAGCAGAACCCAGGTATGACCGGTATTGCCGGAAACCAGAACCACAAAGCAGATGATCATAATGACCAGCGGCCCCTTGTCCCGGCCAACCTTATTTAAAATTGCCCGAGCCAGCTTATCCGAACAGCCAGTGGCCATCATAACCGCGCCGACGGCTGCGCCGGTCAACATAACCAGCAAGTAGGCCGTCACAACAGAACCGGTACCACTGATCCAGTCCACCATCAGGGACTGGAGATAACCGTTGACGGATGCCAGAGAAATTACTGCAACCGCAAACATTGCAGAGAAAATTCTCGGTATCTTTGTGAAACATAGAACAATAAACAACACCATGCCGGCAATCAGAATCAACGTTGATGTTGCCAGATTATTCGCTAGGAATGCCATTGATAAAGTCTCCTTTCTCTCAGGGAATTATCGTTTTTATGAACCATGCTGTAGTAAGCTCCGTTCCCTCCCTCTCTCATATTTTCGTTGTTTTGAACATTTACTTCTGCCTTGGTTCATTCTTCTATGGCCAACTTTAACAATTGGAGAGGATTAAGTCAATTGATCTCAGGAAAGTAGTCATCAACGGAATAAGTTGGGTCAAAAAAAGGTTGAATGTACATATTTTACTTTTTTCGATTCCACGGCGGCTCATTTTTCTACGAAATCACCACATCTTCCTTCTCCCAATGCATTACGCTCGTCTGTTTTTTACCTTCTGCGAACGAAATTTGACCGGAACAAATATAACTCGCCCTCTTTTGAATAAATCATGCTACAATGTCGACAGATGTTGTAAACTGTGACATGAACGGCACGAACAGACAGTATGATATAAGGAGCTGAATAGAAAATGAGTGCATGTCCTTATCCCCATCTTTTTGCCCCGCTGACCATTAAAAAAACAACGTTTCGGAACCGTATCTTTGCTGCGCCGAATATGTTGGTTGGATCAACGCCGGCCGGTGCCCCCGGTCCGAATCAGATTGCATACTACGCAGAAAAAGCAAAAGGCGGCGCTGCCATGGTCACCATCGGAGATACTCCGGTTGACATGCGCTACGGTGCTCCCGGTCCGGCAACACATTTGAGGTTGGAAAAGATCAACGCCGCCAGTTTCAATGAACTGTCCGCCGCAATTCATGAAGGCGGCGCAGTTGCCTCTTTTGAACTGAATCATCCCGGCCGCACCGCAAACAAGAACCGGAATCTCAGCGGCGAAGATCCCATCGGTCCCATGGAGTGGATGCGCCCGGACGGAGTCCATGTGCAGGCCGCAACGCGGGAGCAGTTGGAATACACCGCAGAAAAGTACGCGGAAGCTGCTGCATTTGTCAAGCAATGCGGTTTTGATATGTGCATTCTCCACGGCGGCCATGGCTGGATGCTGGGGCAGTTCCTGTCGCCCGCTACCAACCAGCGCACGGATGAATTTGGCGGCAGCCGGGAGAATCGCGCCCGTTTCCCACTGATGGTCATCGAAAAGGTGAGGGAAAAGGTCGGGCCGGACTTTCTGATTGATTACCGCATCAGCGGAGACGAACTGCAGGAAAACGGACAAACCATTGAAGACACCATCGCTTTCATTAAGATGGCAGAAGACAAACTGGACATGGTTCATATTTCCGCCGGTCTCGACACCGCCATGCATCAGGCGATTATCACGCACCCAAATTCCTATCTGCCCCGCGGCGTAAACGTAAAATACGCAGCTGCGGTAAAGGCCGCCGGCATTAAGATCCCCGTCACCACCGTGGGTGCAATCAATACCCCCGACCAAGCGGAGCAGATCCTCGCAGAGGGCAAAGCCGATTGTATCGCCATGTGCCGCGCACAGATTGCGGATCCCCACTGGGCAAACAAAGCACGTCTAGGCCGAACCGATGAGATTCGCCCCTGCATTCGCTGCACCAACTGCCTGGGCGAGATGCATGTTTTCGACCGCTTCTGCTGCGACGTAAATCCCACTGCCGGTCATGAATATCGTCTGAAAACAGCCTATCCTGCACCGGAAAAGTCCTTGAACGTGGTTGTAATCGGTGGCGGTCCTGCCGGTATGCAGGCAGCCATTACCGCCTCTGAGCGCGGACACAAGGTAATCCTGTTGGAACAATCGGATCGTCTGGGCGGTTTGCTGAATTACACCGACCACGATCAGGTAAACAAATTCGATCTGCATCGTTATAAGGAATACCTCGTCCATCAGGTCGAATGTCACGCCGTCGATGTGCATCTGAACACAGAGGCAACGCCCGAATTGGTGCGCAGTCTGCAGCCTGATGCTGTTCTCGCTGCCATAGGCTCCAGCCCCATTGTACCGCCGATCCCAGGGCTTGCCGAAACTCCTTACACCCTTGGTATTGATGCCTATGCTGCTCCTGAAAAATTAGGGCAGGAGGTCGTGTTAATCGGCGGTGGTCTGGTCGGTGCAGAGACCGCCATTTATCTGGCTGACCACGGCCACGATGTCACAGTAGTTGAAATGCGGGACACCATTGCAAAAGATGCGAACATCCATCACGGCACTGCAGTGCGCGAACAGATTGAGGACAAAGTCACCGCACTGACCGAAACGAAATGTATTGCGGTGTCCGCCGCCGGAGTAACCGTTGAAGATAAGGACGGGAATCAGTCTGTACTCCATGCAGACAGCATTGTCCTTTCTGCCGGTTTGCGTGCCAAAGTCGATCCGGCCGAAGCATTCCGGAACTGCGCCACAGACTTTGTACGAATTGGCGACTGTGACAAGGTCGGTCGGGTACAAACCTGTATCCGCACCGCATATCACGCCGCTATGTCGTTAGGTTGCTATTGAGACTGACGTATCTTCCTATATTTCACTTCTCTTTACTTAAGCTGCAGGTGGATGCCGTCGGGTGTCCGCCTGCAGCTTAGGTTTACCTCAGACGACTATTTTTTAGAAATTTTATTCCTTTTAAATCTTGACAACGCAATTTCTTCACGCTATACTTTAACACAATAAACCAACGAGGAAGAGGAGTACTCCCTTGCAACACTGGGTGAAGCGAACAACGGGCGGTGGAAGCGTTGTGCCAGCAAAGGGATGAATGGACTTCTGAGGGCAGCGCAGAACGAGGTATCTCCAGTATGCAACGACGGGAACCCGCCCGTTATCCCAGGGACTGCGTAGGAACAGCGCAGGTGACAAAGTGGACGATTTATCGTCAATTTGGGTGGTACCGCAGGAGTTGGAGCTCTTGTCCCATGATGGGACGAGGGCTTTTGTTTTTTTCTGACGGATGTCCTGCCGCCCGAGTTTATATGTAGGAGGAAATCAAAATGAAAAAACTGCTTGCACTGATGCTGGCACTTGCCATGGCTTTTGCACTGGCCGCCTGCGGATCTTCTTCGTCCGGTGGTTCCGCTGCGAACAGCAGCTCCGAATCCACCGCAGACACAGAGGGAAAAACCTATAAGGTTGGCATTGTCAACTGGATGGATCATGCCTCTCTGAACCAGATTGTTTCCAATCTGGAGGCAGAATTAGATGCAAAGGGTGCTGAATTAGGTGTAACCTTCGACTACGCGGACTACTACGACAACGCTCAAGCCGATCAAAGCGTACTCAGCCAGATCGGTGCCAACATGATCTCCGATGACGTAGACATCGTCGTTGCTGTCGCCACGCCCAGTGCCGCTGTTATGCAAAGCTCTCTGGAGGATACCGACATTCCCGTCGTCTTCTCTGCCGTCACTGATCCGGTAATTGCCGGTCTGGTAGACAGCATGGACACCCCGGGCGGCAATGTCACCGGCACATCCGATGCCCTGAACACCGAATCCATCATGAATCTGATCCTCGCCGCCGATCCCGACTGCGACTATGTCGGTCTGCTGTATGACACTGCTCAGGATTCTTCCACACAGGCGATTGCCGATGCTAAGGCCTTCCTGGATGCTCACAACATCAAATACATTGAGAAGACCGGTTCCACCACCGGCGACGTACAGCTGGCTGCGCAGGCTCTGATTGCAGAGGGTGTTGACGCTGTCTTCACTCCCACAGACAACACCATTATGGACGCAGAGTTGTCCATCTATGAGTCCTTCATCGAAGCCGGCATCCCCCACTACACCGGTGCGGACTCTTTCGCGCTGAATGGTGCCTTCCTGGGCTATGGCGTAGATTACGCCAACCTGGGCAAAGCCACTGCAGATATGGTCGTTGACATCCTCGTGAACAATGCGGATCCTGCGACCACCGCTGTCCAAACCTTCGACAACGGCATTGCTACCATCAACACCGACACCTGCACTGCGCTGAATCTGGATCTGGATGCAATCAAAACCGCCTTTGCTCCTTATTGCACCGAAGTACAGGAAATCACCACTGCCGCAAGCTTTGAGTAATCTATTTTTCATCTGATATCTGCTGACCGGACAGCATAGGCTGCCCGGTCAGTTGTGCACCTTCCGATCTTCCGTCAAAGTCCGTCTCTGAACCACCACATCACAATCGAAGGAGGAAATTCGCTTGTTTATCACCTGGGATCTGATCCAGAACGCGCTGGAGCTGGGTCTTATTTACGGTCTGATTGCATTGGCTCTGTTTTTGAGCTACTCCATGCTCAACGTCTGCGACCTGTCCACAGATGGCTGCTTTACCCTTGGCTGTGCTGTCGGCGCTGTTGTTGCAATTAACGGTCACCCTGTACTGGCTATTATCGCTGCCATGGGAGCAGGTGCTCTGTCCGGCTTTATTACTGCCATCCTTCAGACAAAGCTTGGCGTAGAAAGTCTATTGGCCGGCATTATTGTAAACACAGGGCTTTACACCATCAACATTCTTGTAATGGGAAAATCCACGCTGAGTCTGAACGACTCGACAACGGTGTTTACCCAGCTGCAAACCCTGTTGGAAGGCACAGCGCTTTATAGCCTGCGTAAGCTGTTGGTTGCGCTTGCATTTGTTGCGGTGGTCGTAATTCTTCTGCTTCTGTTCTTAAGCACGCGCCTCGGTCTTTCCATCCGCGCCACCGGAAATAACCCGGATATGGTGCGCTCCTCCTCCATTAACCCTTCTCTGATGATCATCATCGGCCTGTGTATTTCAAATGCAATCACAGCCCTGTCCGGCTGCCTGATCGGCGAGTATAATAAATCCTGTGACATCAACATGGGAACCGGCATGGTTACCATTGCTCTGGCCAGTCTGATCATTGGTGAAACTCTGTTTGGGAAGCGCTCCATCCCTTTGCGGGCACTGGGTGTCGTCATCGGTTCCTGCCTGTATCGCATCGTGGTGGCAATTGCTCTGCGCTTTAACCTCCCTGCCTCGGCGCTAAAGCTGGTCAGCGCAATCATTGTAGCTGTGGCAATTTCCTACCCCACTTTAATGAAGCTGATCGACTTTCAGCAGCAGAAACTGGCGCGGCGCGGAAAAGATCTCCATCGGATTTTAAGCGTAATTTTCTTTATTCTGACCGTTGTCATCGGTGTGTTGGCCGCTCTGCCGACTCCGGCCCGCGCTCTGCTGGCTATGCTGGCAGTTCTGCTGCTGATTTGTGCATTGTGGGCTCTGTTTCGCGGTCAGAAGGCTAAGAAGGGAGGGCGTGCGTCATGCTGAAGCTGACAAACATCTCTAAAACATTCAATCCCGGTACGCCAAACGAAAAACCCGCTCTGAGACAACTGAGTCTGGATGTTGCAACCGGCGATTTTATCACAATTATCGGCTCCAACGGAGCCGGAAAATCCACTCTTTTCAATGCCATTTGCGGCGGTTTTTATGTGGACAAGGGGCAAATCGAATTAGACGGAACCGAGGTTACCTTTCAGCCTGAGCATAAACGCGCCCGCTATATTGGACATCTGTTTCAGGATCCTATGCGCGGCACCGCACCGAACATGACCATTGAAGAAAATCTGGCCGTAGCCTATCTTCATACCACCGGAAGTAAAAATGCTTTTCTGCGCCGGGTATCCAAAGCAGAAAAAGAATTGTTCCGGGCGCAGCTTTCTCAGCTGAACATGGGGCTTGAGGATCGCATGAAACAGCCGGTCGGCTTGCTTTCCGGTGGCCAGAGGCAGGCTTTGACCTTGTTGATGGCTACGATGATCACCCCAAAAATTCTTCTGCTCGACGAACACACCGCCGCCCTTGACCCGGGCACGGCTGAAAAGGTGCTGGAATTGACAAAAAAAGTGGTGTACGAACAACACATCACCTGCCTGATGATCACTCACAACATGCATCAGGCGCTGGAACTGGGTAACCGCACCTTGATGATGGATTCCGGACGCATTGTGCTGGACATCAGCGGTGCAGAGCGCGACGGCATGACCGTAGATGATCTACTGGAGAAATTTTCGGTTGATGTGGGCAAAGACTTTGATAACGACCGGATTTTGTTGTCAACAAAAGAAAACTGATTTACAGCGGAGGATTGCTGCCATGCTGCAGCATCCTCCGCTAAACTGTTTTAAAAAAGTTGACTTTCTGCTCAGGTTTGTTTTATACTTCCATGTAGCTGTTTCTATATAAGGTAAGCAACGAGAAAAAGCACAAGAAAGAGGGGAGGCATTGCCATGGAGCACATCACCAGCCGCACAAACCCGCTTATGGTACGCGTGCGGAAAATACGGGATGATCGAAAGTTCCGCCGCAAAGAGAGGCTGTTTCTCTGTGACGGAGTAAAAATGCTAGAAGAAGCACTCCGATGGCATGCCCCGATTGAAACAATAATTCTGTCGGAAGATTTGTCAGCTATGGCAGTTCCACCGGATGTGCGAACGGTGATCATTCCAGGAGAACTGATGCAAAGCATTTCTCCCATGGAGGCTCCGCAAGGAGCACTGTTTCTGGTCCGTATACCGGATCTGACTCCGCCGGAGATCCTGACCGGTACGCACTATCTCATTCTGGATGGCCTTCAGGACCCGGGCAATGTAGGCACTATTCTTCGCGCTGCAGATGCCTTCGGCTGCGATGGAGTGCTGTTAACTCATCATTGCGCAGATCCCTTCAATCCGAAAACAGTCCGCTCAACAATGGGTGCCATTTTCCGCACGCCGATATGGGAAATTGATTCCTCTGAGCTGTCTGCGTTGATGAATCGTTCCAAGCTGAAACTGGCCGCCACTGCATTGCGCGATGATACAGTTTCTCTCTCCGATGCAAATTTCGATCATACCGCCGTTATCATCGGCAGTGAAGGCAGCGGAGTTTCCGCTGATCTGCTCTCCCAGTGTGACACCACGATTCGAATTCCTATGGAAACTACCTGTGAATCCCTGAATGCGGCAATCGCCGCAGCTGTGGTCCTCTGGGAACAATACCGGAGGAGGTAAACACGATGTTGACCCCCCTAAAGGCATGGTTATGGCTCACACTCACATTAGACACCGGTCCTGCATGGCAGATCATGCATCATTTTGCATCCCCTGAACAGGCTTACTTTGCCGACGAAGAAGAGTACGCTCTTGTGCCTCGTTTGACGGAGGCCAACCGAAAAAAACTGGCAAATAAGTCTCTGGAAGAGGCGGAACAGGTACTGGCAGATTGCGATCGCCTTGGTATCAGCATTCTCACCTGGCAGGATGCTGATTATCCAGAGCGTCTGCGAAACATCGATCTGCCGCCGCTGGTGCTCTATTACCGCGGCACGCTCTTCCGCTTTGATGATGAAATTGCCATCGCCATGGCAGGAACGAGGAAGGCAACTCCCTATGGCCGCAAGGTCAGCGCAGAGCTAGCGTTTCAAATTACACGGTTGGGTGGGCTTGTCCTTACCGGTATTGTCGGTGGGTGTGATCGCTTTTCCGTCGACGGCGCATTGAAAGCCGGTGGGCCGTTGGTAGCAGTAGTTGCCGGGGGCGTGGATTTGCCTTATTACAATGATGAGGAAAACCGGCGATTGATGGATGACATTGCCGCAGTCGGCATGATCGTCAGTCAGCGCGCACCGGGCACACCCCATCTTGGCGAATATTTTGCCAGCCGCAATGCACTCCTCACCGGACTGGCCCTGGGCACAGTCTGTGTAGAAGCTCCCCCGCGCAGCGGCACCTTGAACGTGGCCCGCTTAGCTCTCGATGCCGGACGGGATGTATACGCTGTGCCTGCGAACATTGACGCTCCTGCCGCCGGCGGAACCAATCAGCTGCTAGTTCGGGGAGAAGCCATCTGCGTCTGTTCCGGCGCCGATATCCTGACGCAGTACTGGTCCCTTTATCCCCACCGCCGCAAACAGGCAGAGCCCTTGACTCAGCCGCAGCAGGCTCAACGGCTGCAATCAAATGAAATACAGGAAGAGTCTCCGCCTGTTCAAGTCAGGAAAGAGAAAAAAGAAGTTACAGCTCCGCCGAGAATATCCGATCGGCGTATGGTCTCTCTGAAAGAGCATGCCAGTGAGTTTACCGACGATGAACAATTAATTCTCCGCGCCTTGATGGAAGAACCGCTGGTAACCGATTTGTTGGTTTCCCGCACCGGGTTGCCTGCACGCCGCGTTTCCGCAACCTTAACCGTACTCACCATTCGCGGTCTGGTTTGTCAACTGCCCGGCGGTCGATTTGAGGCCACTATAGAACTGAAATAATACGCAATTGCCATTTTTAAGATACCCGGAGGAATTCTATGTCCAAAACCAAATTAGTTATCGTGGAGTCTCCTGCCAAGGCAAAAACCATCGGCAAGTATTTGGGACGGGACTATCAGGTCACCGCTTCCATGGGGCACATCCGCGATCTTCCGAAAAGCAAGCTGGGCGTTGATATTGAGAACGGTTTTATCCCTGACTATCAGCCCATTAAGGGAAAAGAAGAAATCATTGCTGCATTGCAGGAAGCCGCTGCTGCAAGTGAAAAAGTTTTTCTCGCAACCGACCCTGACCGGGAGGGAGAGGCTATTTCCTGGCATTTAAAAGAACTGCTCGGTATTCCGGATGATAAAACCTATCGCGTTACGTTCAACGAAATCACAAAGAAAGTAGTCAATGAATCCATTACCCACCCGCGCCCCATTGATCAGGACTTGGTGGACGCCCAGCAGGCGCGGCGCATTCTTGACCGCATTGTTGGCTATCAGCTCTCTCCCCTGCTCTGGCGCAAGGTGCGTCGGGGTTTGTCTGCCGGCCGCGTCCAGTCTGTTGCCACCCGCCTTGTAGTAGAGCGGGAGGAGGAAATCCGCGCATTCCAGAGTCAGGAATATTGGACGATGGACGTGACGTTAGATCGTATCTCGCCTCGCATCGGCAGTTTTGTCGCTCGCTACCACGGCTCCAACGGAAAGAAAAAAGATGAACTGAGCTCTGAAGCGGAAGTGGAAGCCATTAAAGAGCAGCTTTCCGCAGAGCAATTTACAGTTTCTGCCGTTCGCCGCACGGAAAAACAGCGTCAGCCCGCTCCGCCATTCACTACCTCCACTCTGCAGCAGGAAGCTTCTCGTAAACTGAACATGGCTCCCCGCCGCACAATGTCGATTGCCCAACAGCTCTACGAAGGCGTCGACATTGAAGGAGAAGGCACCATTGGTTTAATTACCTACATGCGTACGGATTCGCTGCGTCTTTCTGAAGATGCCCTCAGCTCTGCAAAGCAATTCATCATTGCGCGCTACGGCGAGTCCTATTACCCACCGGAAACCCGTCGCTTCAAAGCAAAGGCCGGCGCGCAGGATGCCCACGAAGCCATCCGGCCTTCCAACGTGGAATTAACCCCAGAATCTGTTCGAAAAAGTTTAACCCAGGAACAGTATCGCCTTTATAAGCTGATCTGGAGCCGTTTCCTGTCCTGCCAGATGGCAAATGCAGTTTACGACAACCTTTCCATTGACATTACCGCCGGCACACATCTGTTTCGCGCTACACATACCGCGCAGCGGTTTTCCGGCTTTACTGCAGTATACGAGGTTACAAAGGACGAGGAAGACGGTGAACGCAACTCCCCTTTGCCGGATTTGAGTGAAGGCGAAGTGCTGAATCTGAAAGATGTGGACGGTGCACAGCACTTTACGCAGCCTCCCGCCCGTTACAGTGAAGCAACGCTGATCAAAGTACTGGAAGAGAAGGGCATTGGCCGTCCTTCCACATTTGCTCCCACAATTTCTACCATCATGGATCGCGAGTATGTCGTAAAAGAGGGAAAGGCTCTGCGTCCTACCCCTCTGGGTGAAGTTGTTACCCAACTAATGAAAGACAAGTTCCCCGACGTGGTAGACCCTGCATTCACCGCTCACATGGAATCCCAGCTGGACGAGGTCGAGGCTGGCAAAGTGTTCTGGAAAGACATTCTGAGCCAGTTTTATACCGGTTTTTCTGCCGAACTGGCACAGGCAGAAAAGGATCTGGACGGAGAGCGAATCAAGATTCCCCCTGAGCTTTCTGATGAAGTGTGCGATGTTTGCGGCCGTCAGATGGTCGTCAAATCCGGTCGTTTTGGTCGTTTTTTGGCCTGTCCCGGTTATCCGGAGTGTTCCTTCACCAAACCGTTGGTGATTGAAATGCCGGGTAAGTGCCCCAAGTGCGGAAGCCGCATTCTAAAGAAGACCAGCCGCAATGGCTACACCTACTATGGCTGTGAGCGGAACAAGGTTGTCAACGGAACACCCTGCGACTTCATGACCTGGGATGTTCCCGTGAAGGACAACTGCCCCGAGTGCGGCATGACTATGTTTAAGAAATCCGGCCGTGGATTTAAAAAACCCTTCTGTATCAACGAAAAATGCAGTCGGTTCCTGCCGGAGGATCAGCGTGGCTATCCCAAGAAGAAATCCGAAAACGGGGAAAATGCAGAAGCTAAAACAGAGGACAAGAGTGAAACCACAACGAAGAAGACCACGGTGAAAAAATCCTCTACAAAGAAGACGTCTACCAAAAAGACGGCTGCAAAAAAGGCATCCGCTAAGAAGACAACAACGAAGAAAACCGCAAAGAAAACTGCCCAAGAAGAAGCGAAAGAGGAGTAATCCATGGAACCTGTAAAAGTGATTGGCGCCGGTCTGGCAGGCAGCGAAGCAGCCTGGCAACTGGCAGAGCGGGGCATTCCCGTCCGGCTCTATGAGATGAAACCTCTGAAGTCCACTCCGGCCCACCACAGTGCAGATTTTGCTGAGCTGGTCTGCTCCAACTCTCTGCGTAGCGATCAGCTGGAAAATGCGGTTGGCCTGTTGAAGGAAGAACTTCGGCGAATGAACTCCCTTATCATGTCCTGTGCGGATGACCATCGTGTCCCTGCCGGAGGCGCATTGGCCGTCGATCGGTCCGCTTTCTCCGCCGCAGTCACCCAGCGCATCCGAAATCATCCCAACATTACAGTCATTGAGGGGGAAGTTACACATATACCTGAGGACGGGCAGGTTCTGATCGCTTCCGGACCGCTGACCTCAGATGCCCTCAGTGAGGATATTTCCCGCCTGTTTCCCGATTCCGAATATCTTCATTTTTTCGATGCTGCAGCACCGATTGTCACCTTTGACAGCATTGATATGACCAAAGCATGGTTTGCCTCTCGCTATGACCGGGGAACCGCTGATTACATCAACTGCCCCATGACGCAGGAGGAATACGAACATTTCTGGACGGAATTAACACAGGCAAAGCAGGCGCAGCTTCACGAATTTGATGACGGCAGTGTATTTGAAGGCTGCATGCCCGTGGAAGTCATGGCCCGCCGCGGTCACGACACCCTGTGCTATGGCCCGCTAAAACCGGTGGGACTTCCAGATCCCCGCACCGGGAAGGAACCTTTTGCCGTGGTGCAATTGCGGCGTGACAATGCCCAGGGAAGCATCTTTAACATCGTCGGTTTCCAAACGCATCTCACTTTCCCGGAGCAGAAGAGAGTTTTCTCTCTCATTCCCGGTTTGGAAAATGCAGAATTTGTCCGTTACGGCGTTATGCATCGCAATACATACCTGCATTCTCCCGGCATTCTAAACCGTTATTACCAGGTAATCCAGCAGCCAAGATTGTCCTTTGCCGGACAGATCACCGGTGTGGAAGGTTATGTGGAATCCACTGCATCCGGTCTTGTTGCCGCTGTGGAATTGGCACATCGTCTCCTTGGGCTTCCTCCTGTTGATTTTCCCCGTGAAACTGCTTTAGGTGCTCTGGCCTGCTATGTCAGCGACACCTCCGTTGCAAACTTCCAGCCTATGAACATCAATTTTGGCATCATTCCGTCGTTGGGATATAAGGTAAAAGGAAAGCGCAACAAAAATGCAGCTCTATCACAGCGCGCGTTGGAGGCTTTGTCTGCCACACAAGCTCGATTTACAGGGGAAGATTAAATTATGAAAATTATCATCGACGCGATGGGCGGTGACCTCGCTCCACTCGAACCCATCCGGGGCGGTTTGCAGGCTCGCCGTGAATTTGGCGTGGAACTTGTATTTACCGGCCGCGAGGCCGACCTGTTAGAAGCATTCAAAAAAGACGGATTTACCTCTCTTCCGGATGGTGTTGAAATCGTTCCGTGTTCCGAAGTTATCAGTAATTGTGATGAGGCTGCTATGGTATGGCGTCAAAAGCCAGATTCCTCTTTGACGGTCGGGTTAAAACTGCTGAAAGAAGGAAAGGGCGATGCCTTTTTGTCTGCCGGCAGCACCGGTGCACTACTCTCCGGCGCGACTCTGCTTGTAAAGCGTTTGCCCGGTGTGCGCCGCGCCGCGGTTGCCCCGACCATTCCAACAGGAAAAGGTCGGGCAGTTCTCATCGATGCCGGAGCCAATGCTGAGTGCACACCGGAACAAATGGTGCAGTTTGCTGTCATGGGATCCTATTATGCGGAACTATCTCTTGGCATTCAAAATCCTCGGGTGGGATTATTAAATATAGGCGCCGAGCCTGGCAAAGGCTCTGAACTCCATCAGCAGGTATAT
>CAVLAO010000004.1:35376-103493 GCA_963660915.1 Bacteroides sp. CAG:927
ATATAAACACCTTTCTCAGTTGGATGAAGCCGGAGTTCTGCACTTTGTCGGCAACATCGAAGGTCGGGAAGCCGTTGCCGGTGAGGCAGATGTATTGGTTGCCGACGGCTTTACCGGAAATATCTTTCTAAAGACGATGGAAGGAACCGCTTCCTGGTTCAATCAGGAAATCAAAAGCATTCTGCTCCGTTCCACCCTCACAAAGCTGGCCGCTTTAACGCTAAAGGACGGCATTGCCGCTTTTAAACGCAAATGCGACTATCGGGAAATTGGCGGCACTGCGTTGCTGGGTATTTCAAAACCCGTAATCAAAGCGCACGGCTCATCCGATGCCTTTGCTTTTCGTTCGGCTGTAAAACAGGCCATTTCTTATGCCAACGGAAACGTGACAGAAAAAATAGCAGCACAGTTGGTTGCCCCTGCTGCACAAGAAACAGAGAAAGAAGCGGAATGATATGCAGACATTAGAAGAAAAACTTGGCTATCGTTTTCAGGATATTTCCTTGTTGGAAAACGCCTTGACGCATAGTTCCTATGCCAATGAACATCGCTCCGGTATGAACAGTAATGAGCGTTTGGAATTTCTGGGCGATTCTGTCCTCGGCATGGTAGTTGCAGACTATCTCTACCGCAACTGCCCCACATTGCCGGAAGGAGATCTGACGCGTCTGCGTGCCGCTCTGGTGTGCGAAGGCAACCTGGTTCTGGTCGCACAGGAATTGAATCTTGGCAGCTATCTGAAATTGGGCCGCGGCGAAGAACTGGGTGGTGGCCGCACTCGCCCGTCAATTCAAGCGGACGCTGTCGAATCCGTACTGGCGGCAGTCTATCTGGATGGCGGTATCAGTGCCGCCCGTAAATTGATTCAACACTTTATTTTAGACCATATTTCTCGCGTGCATGAGGCTGCAAAAGACTACAAGACCGCTTTGCAGGAAATTGTACAGCGCAAGAGTGGTCAGGTACTTACTTATGAGTTGGCCGGAGAAAATGGTCCTGACCATGCAAAAACCTTCCGCATGCAGGTATTGCTCAATGGAAAAGCAATCGGCGAAGGGGAAGGGCACAGCAAGAAAGAGGCCGAACAGGCTGCCGCAGCTGCCGCTATCCGCGCTATCCAAAAGTAAATCCATACGCTGCAGCAAGGCGGCCGCACAGGACTTCTGTGCGGCCGCCTCTTCTCATAGTGGTCTTATCGTACATTTTTACATGTTTTATAAATCTGCCGGGTCCAGTTGGACTACATCCAGCGCCTGCCGAATCGCATAAAGCAGGGTGTTGCAGGTTCCTCCACCGGGATTCCCGTCAAACAATGCAATCAATTTCGCCGAGCGATCCACCATATATTGATTTCTTCGCATCATGCAGCCTCTTGTATAATGCTGCTGCACCAGAGTTTCCAAATCGCATTGCTGCAGCAGATTCCGGTAACGGGCCTGTTGCTCTGCTTTCCAGTGATCTGCCTGGCCGGCAAAAGGTATCGCCGCCTCTAACAGTATCTCCGGGTGCCGCTGTTTTTCTTTCAAAACTGCTTCACAAAAGAGCATGTCTCCGCCCAGAGCCATTCCGGAGATAAAATGCCGATAGCCCTGCCGGTATGCCAGTTCAATCTGTCGCTCCAGTTCTCTGCGCAGATGTTGACAGCGCTCGTCTGTATCGGACTCCAGCCACGGCAGTCGATGCGGGCGATGACCGGTAAAACAGCATGTTGTATCTCGACTCATGTTCTCACCTCATGGCATCTATTCTATGGAATTTTTCTGCCATCGTCAAGGGTAGAAAAAAGGCTTGCAATCCGGATTGGACTGTGCTATATTGTCCTTGGAACAACTGAACAGCAGATGTCTTCAGGGCAGGGTGCAATTCCCGACCGGCGGTAAAGTCCGCGAGCCGTATGGCCGAATCGGTGTAACTCCGATACCGACAGTATAGTCTGGATGAAAGAAGATGTGTTGTATTTTGGCGCAGCTCCTAGTGAAATCACAACACCTGAAAGGCATGTATCTTTCAGGTGTTTACTTTTTTATCATGAAGGAGTCTTACCCCATGAAAACCACTACCACTGCGGCTGTCCGCCGCAAACCCCGTATCACCACCCGTTCTCTGGTGGTCACTGCCATGCTCAGTGCCGTTGCCTTTGTGCTGATGTTCATTGAGTTTCCCATTCCCATGCTGATCCCGAGCTTTGTAAAAATGGATATCTCCGATCTGCCTGCCCTGCTCGGCTCCTTTGCTCTCGGTCCGGTGTATGGAATTGTGGTTGAATTCCTAAAGAATTTGCTCCACATCATCTTTAAAGGTACCAGCAGTGCCTATATCGGCGAACTGTTCAATTTCCTTTGCGGCAGTTTTCTTTGCGTCGCTGCCGGTTTGATTTACTATTTCAAGCGCAATCGCAAGGGTGCTGTCCTCGGCTGCCTGATCGGCTGTGTAGTGATGGCCGTTTTATCGGTTCCGCTGAACTACTTCCTTGTGTACCCCGCCTATGTGGTCTGCTACGGTATGCCTATGGAGGCTATCATTGGCATGTATCAGGCCATTCTTCCCTCTGCAGATTCTCTCATTAAGTGCCTGGTGATTTTCAATCTGCCCTTCACCTTCTGCAAAGGCTTGTTGGATGCTATCCTGTGCTTCCTGATCTATAAGCCCCTTTCTCCCCTGCTGCACGGAAGAAAATAAAATCAATGTCAAAAAGCGGAAGAGGGCAACCTCTTCCGCTTTTTTATCGTATCGAATCTGTCACCGGAGGTTCCAGTTCCAATGCCTTGAAATACTGATAATATGGCATGAGCCATTTGATTCCATCTAATACCACATTTTTCAATTCACCACTGAGCATGATCTCATCCGGCTCGTGAAATGCGCAAATTGCAATGTTCTTGCGATTAAACCACGGTTTCAGCACCGGGGAACATTCTCCCTTTGATCGCTTGTATTCTTCCCCCTCTAAATGGAATTTATCTTGCTTCTCAAACTTCTTTGCCAGTTTTTCCAACGAAGCCGGCTCCCGCAGAATACGGCGGCGGTACTGCTCCATCATAACCGGTCGAGCACAATAATATCCCATGCCGTATTCATACCCTTCTGGAGAAATTTCAAAATAAAATGCCGGTCTTGCTGTCCATTCCTCGCTAGGACGGCGGAGGATCAGCCAAAGATGATCCTTATACAATCCACCATATTTTACCCTCCGCGCATCCCGATAAATGCGGGTAACCTTTACCTCAAATCCTTCTTCTGGCCAAAACTGACTGAGCGCCGCTTCCAGTTCCTGTCCCAACTCTTTTAATGGCTGATAGACATAGTCCAGGTAATCCTGTTTATGTTCCAGAAACCACTCTCGATAGTTGTTCAACCGAATCCCCCAAAGGAAATCGATGCTCTTTTCCGAAAATCCATCAAACATATTTTTAAAGCTCCTTATTTTTGAAAACGCCCGCACAGCAGTCTGCGCGGGCGTTCTTGCTTCTATTCGCTTTTATGCTGCAGGTGTTGTCTCTGTAGTCGTCGTTTCCGCTTTCGTCCCCACATGGACTATCTTGTCCGTCTTTCGATAATTGCTATACGCCTCATCCGTAGACGAAATCTCATTCCCCGCTCCGTCATATACCGTGCGATACGTCTGCACTCGATATCCGGTGTGCGCACTCTGCACAACGGTTGCAGTCCCTGCTGCCATAGTACTGTCTTCAACTGTTTGAGTCGATGGTTCCAGTGTTTCCAACGTCTTGCTGGTAATCTCCACCTTGAAGTCAGAAACCTTTGTCCCTACAATCTGGAAGGTAATCTTATCGTCTGCATAGCTGCAAACCACCTTGATCGGATAATCCGTATTATTGCAAAACACAAAATCCGGGCCGTTCCAGGAAACCGTTGCATCCATGCCTAACGGCACATAACTGGAAACATAGGTGTGGTTGTGCCGTTCTACAATTTCCAGATTAGCATAGAGCGTTGCGCAATATAGCGTACTGGAAGTCTGGCAAACACCGCCGCCCAGTTCCTGCACCGTCTCACCATTTGCGTATGCTGCAGCAGCTTTAAATCCTGCTTCAGAAGTACGTTGCCCTACCACATCGTTATAGCTAAAGGTCTCTCCCGGAAGAAGAATTGTCCCGTTACACTTCTGACCCGCAAGCTTCACATTAGAACGCCGGTCCGCAGTGCCCTTCACCGTTGTGCTGTATTCACCCAATACATCTCTGAACAACAAGGATTTCAGCGTATCTGTATCTATCGTGGCCGCCTGGCGAGTCAACATAACGCTGACGACAGTTCCCTCTCCTGCCTGACTGAGCAGCTCCTGTGCCTGAGCAACATCAAAATCTACACCATCAACGCCGTCAACAATCGTATAACTGTTGTCCGATGCCACATCCAGTGTTGCATTGGTCGGCTCCGCATAAATCGCATCATGAATTGCCTGCACATCCACCTCATCCGGCTTTGTCTCTACCAGCGGACAGGGAATTTCAGCATAATTTCCTTTTGCCGTATTTTCAACAATCTCACGAATCAATCCCGTTTCATCAACAGCAGAACCGCTGGTTCCCATGGTAAACTGCAGGGTGTCATCCACGACCTCATAGGTGGTCTGCACTACAGTGTTCAACTCCAGCAGCCCGGAGTTCACCAATGCGTCATGAAGCGCGCTCTCATTGGTCACGGAAGGAACCACCGTATAGGTCTTACCACCGCGGAGATAGGAAAGAGAACGCAAACCGCGGCTTAAAAATGCACCGCCATATTGATCGTCCATCGCCTGCGTCACAATTTTCTGGGCATCATATCCTAAGCTTCCGCTCAAATCCACGGTATACGGCGCAACGCCATCAATCTGCGGATCAACCTGAATGGAGGCATACTCCGTTCCGCTGACTGCCGTTACTCCGCTCAGCCCCTGTTCCAGTGCGGAAACCGCTTCCTGTTCTGTCATGCCTCCAATATTGACGCCGTTCACGGAAGTACCCTCGCGAAGCGTTTCCCCGCTTCCGGCAACTGCACACAGCACCAGGTACGCCGCACACAGCACTACCAGCAAAACCACAACGAGGATCGGCATCTTAGAACGGCTTGCCTTTGGCTTCTTTTGCACACGCTTTGCCTGTCTGGTTGCCATATCTTCTCTTTTTCCAACCTTTCTTTAACCATCAAGTCAAAGGAAAAAGGAATCCTTCGACTGAAAACTATCTGTTCATGATTATAAGCTCCAAACACTGTAAAAGCAATTAGAAATTCATTAAACTTTAAGCCTTCACTTTGTGCATTTATGCCTTGTTCCACCAGTTGCATTCCGATTTTTCTACTGCTATAATATTCTGGATTTAGAATAGATAAATGAGGTATTTTTCAATGATCACTGTGACCAATTTAAGCCTTCAATACAGCGGCACTCCTCTGTTCTCCGATGTCAACCTGCAGTTCCTGCGGGGCAACTGCTATGGCATCATCGGTGCAAACGGCGCCGGCAAATCCACCTTCCTGAAAATCCTATCCGGTGAACTGGAATCCACCACCGGCAGCGTGGACATTCTGCCCAACGTACGCATGTCCATTCTGAAGCAGGATCAATTCCTGTTTGATGAGTACACCGTACTGAATACAGTCATTATGGGCAATCGCCATCTTTACGACGTCGGGCAGGAAATGAATGCTCTGTACGAAAAAGAGGACATGACGGACGAAGACGGCATTCGTGCCAGTGAATTGGCCGAAGAGTATGCTGAGTTAGGCGGCTGGGAAGCGGAAAGCGATGCCAGCCGGATTCTGCAGGGACTCGGCATTCCCACCATGTATCACGAAGAACTGATGTCCAATATGGACGGTCGTCTCAAGGTGAAAGTGCTGTTGGCGCAGGCACTGTTTGGCAACCCAGACATTCTGATGATGGACGAACCTACCAACAACCTGGATATCAACGCCATTAACTGGTTAGAAGATTTCCTTCTGGATTTTGAGGGTACAGTGATTGTCGTCAGCCATGACCGTCACTTCCTGAATACCATCTGCACCCACATTGTGGACATCGACTACAACAAAATCAAGATGTATGTCGGCAACTATGATTTCTGGTATGAATCTAGCCAACTGATGCAGAACCTGATCAAAAACCAGAACAAGCGCAACGAGGAAAAAATCAAGGAACTGCAGAGCTTCATCACCCGTTTCTCCGCAAACAAATCCAAAAGTAAGCAGGCAACTGCACGCCGTAAGCTGTTGGACAAGCTGACCATTGAAGAAATGCCGGCTTCCTCCCGCCGCTATCCCTGGGTTGGATTTAAACCCGACCGGGAAGTGGGCAAGGATATTTTGTTCGTCTCCGATTTAAGCAAAACGATCGATGGTGTGAAGGTGCTGGATCATATCTCCTTCTCCGTGGAACACAACGATAAAATTGCCCTGGTAGGCGACAACGAGCTGGCTCAAACTACTCTGTTCAAAATTCTGATGGGTGAGCTAGATCCGGATGAAGGTACCGTAAAGTGGGGTGTTACTGCCAGCCAATCCTATTTTCCGAAGGATAACTCTCCCTACTTCAACGGAATTGATTTAAATTTAGTTGACTGGTTGCGTCAATATTCCGAAAATAAAGATGAAACCTATCTCCGCGGTTTTCTCGGCCGGATGCTGTTCTCCGGTGAAGACGTATACAAACCTGTAAAGGTGCTTTCCGGTGGTGAAAAGGTTCGCTGCATGCTCTCTCGTATGATGCTCTCCGGTGCAAATGTGCTGCTGCTGGATCAGCCTACAAACCACCTTGATCTGGAATCAATTGCTGCCCTGAACAACGGTCTTCTGGAAGTAAACTGCAACATTCTGCTGGCCTCCCATGACCACCAGATGATTTCCTCCGTCTGCAACCGGGTCTTTGACTTCACTGCTGACGGCAAACTCATCGATCGCAAGACCGGCTACGACGATTATCTTGTTTATCAAAACGAAAATGAGGCCTGATGCCTCTGTTTAGGAGTATGACTTGATATGAAAATCGTTATTGTGGGCTGCGGCAAGGTCGGCTTCACACTGGCCGAAACCCTCAGCTCAGAAGGACATGACATTTCCGTAATCGATGTAAACGAAGACGCGTTAAGCCGTCTTTCCTCTCTTGATGTAAGTACCATTAAAGGCAACGGCAGTTCTTATCGCATCCTGCAGGATGCCAACGTACACGACAGCGACATTCTGATCGCCGTAACCAACAAGGACGAAATCAATCTTCTATGTTGCCTGATTGCAAAGAAAGCCGGCACCTGCCGCACCATTGCCCGTGTGCGCAACCCGGAGTATTATGAAGAGATCGATTTCATCAAGGATGAGCTGGGGCTTTCTCTGGCAATTAATCCGGAACTTGCTGCAGCAAATTACATCTATCACCTGATCCGCTGCCCTTCAGCCATTGAGTTAAATGCCTTTGCCAAGGGTCGCGTGCAGATGATGTCCCTCGAGCTGCCTGCAAATTCTCCCTGGAGCGGGAAAAACCTGATTGAAATCTCCGGGGAAACCAATTATCCGCTACTGATTCCCATTGTGGAATCCAGTCAGAAGGTAATCATTCCAAACGGTCATTCCGTTATCCATGCCGGAGACCGCATTTCCATGATCATCCCTTCGGAGCACAGCAATGAAACCTTCCGCCGCATCGGCATCAAGTCAAAGCCAATCAAAAATGTAATGATTGTCGGTGGCGGCACAGTTGCGTTCTATTTGGCCCGGCGTCTTGGACAGGCACATATTCATGTTACTATCATCGAAATGCAGAAAGCACGCTGCGAGGAGCTAAGTGAAAAGCTGCCCCACGCAAACATTGTATTGGGGAACGCATCCAACGAACAGTTGCTGTTGGACGAAGGTCTGGCCTCTGCCGATGCGATTGTCACCCTGACGAATTTCGACGAAGAAAATATTATGCTGTCCCTTTATGCCCATCGCATGAGCCACGCAAAGCTGATCACCAAGGTGAACATGACCAACTTCAATTGTGTAATCGACGATATTCCCATTGGCAGTGTCATTTCTCCCAAACATCTAACCGCTGAAACCATTCTTCATTATGCCAGAGCATTGCGCAATTCCGCCGACAGCGACGTAGAAGCCGTGCACATGCTGGCAGATAATCGAGTGGAGGCCCTCGCCTTCCGCATCAAAGAACACAGCAGTGTTACCGATCGCACTCTAATGCAGCTGCGCATTCGCAAGGGTGTGTTGATTGGTGCAATTATTCGTGATAATGCAGTCATTATTCCTTCCGGTCAGGATTGCCTGCTGCCCGGAGACTTGGTCATTGTGGTAACGACCTTGAAGGGAATCGACAGCATTAAAGGAATTCTGGAGTAGTATGCCATGAATTTTAAAAGCATTTTCTACGTTCTCGGCAACGTGCTGGCCATCACAGGTTTGTTCATGCTGCTGCCTGCCCTGGTTGCATTGATCTGCGGTGAATACGGTAATTTGCAAATTTTTCTGTTGCTTACTGCCGCCTGCGTTCTGCTGGCACTGCCGATTATACGTCGGCGCGCCATGTTCACCCGCTTCACCACAAAAGACGGCTATGTGTCTGTAGCCCTCAGTTGGATTCTCATGTCTGTTGTCGGTGCTTTGCCTTTTGTTATCAGTGGAGAAATCCCCTTTTTCCTGGATGCACTGTTCGAGATTGTCTCCGGATTCACCACTACGGGTGCCTCGATTCTCTCCGACGTGGAAGCCCTCAGCGACAGCATGATGTTCTGGCGCTGTTTCAGCCATTGGATCGGCGGCATGGGGGTTCTCGTCTTTATTTTGACCATTCTGCCTATGGCGAAATCCGGTTCCAGCTTTGCCCTGATGCAGGCAGAAAGTCCCGGTCCGGTGGTAAGCAAACTGGTTCCAAAGCTGCGTGCATCTGCACGGTTTCTTTACGGTATTTACCTTGGAATCACAATCCTGTTAATTTTGCTGCTTGCTCTCGGCAAGGTACCGCTTCTGGATAATCTTTGCCTGTCCTTTGGCACAATGGGAACCGGCGGCTTTGCTGTTTTGAACAGCGGCTGCGCCACATATTCTCCTTATGTTCAATGGGTGCTTTCCATTTTCATGCTTCTCTCCGGCACCAACTTTGGCCTGTACTTTCTGCTGCTTTATCGCCAGTGGCGGGCGGCATTGCACTTAGAAGAAGTCCGTTGGTACTACATCATTGTTTTCTCTTCCGTTGCTCTGATTTCTTTAAACTTATACCGCAGCGGTCAGTTTACCAGTGTGCGTGAAGTTGTCTTCCAAGTGGCTTCCATTATTACGACCACCGGCTTCAGCTCGACTGACTTTGACCTTTGGCCCACCTTCTCCAAATGCATTTTAATTATGTTGATGTTCGTCGGTGCGTGTGCCGGCAGCACCGGTGGTGGAATAAAAGTGTCTCGAATCCTGATTTTTGCTAAGACAGCTTTGCGTGAAGTGCGAGAATTAAGTCAGCCGCGGTTGGTGCGCACTGTGCGTATGGATGGAAAGAAACTGGAGGACCGCGTCATCCGCGGTACGCTTTTGTTTTTGGCCGCCTATGTGTTGCTGTTCTTCCTCTCCGTACTGCTAGTGTGTCTGGATCATGTCGATTTTAACAGTGGGTTCACCGCCGTCGCCGCCACGCTAAATAATATCGGTCCCGGTCTCGGCCAAGTTGGTCCCACCTGCAACTTTGGTTTTCTTTCTCCGCTGAGCAAATCAGTGCTGATTTTTGACATGTTGGCCGGACGACTCGAACTGTTCCCCCTTCTCATTTTGTTTGCGCCAAGGACCTGGAAACAATAAAAATCATCTGGTCATCCCTTTGACCAGATGATTTTTTTCATGATCTGAATGTCTGACGTTGGCAAATTATCATAGGAAAACAGTGGAATTAACTCCTGTGCCGCAATCGGCTCATAACGATCTATCAGGCCGGCTGCACATGCCAACCATCCCACAACCTGCTCGGCCCGTACACCGGAAGCACGGATGGATGCTAACGTCAGGTCTGCCTCACGCTTTGATAATCGCCGACCTTCCGCATCACACAACAACGGCACATGGCAGTAGTTCGGTGTTGGATAGCCCAACAGTCGCTGCAGGTAAATCTGCCGCGGCGTAGAACTCAGCAAATCCTGCCCGCGTACCACTTCGGTAATCCCCATATCCGCGTCATCCACAACCACCGCGAGCTGGTAGGCGTAGATGCCATCCGAGCGTCGCAAAATAAAGTCGCCGCACATCTCCGCCAAATTCTCGCTATAGCTTCCTTGCAGTCGATCAACAAATTTAATTTCACTCTTTGGCACACGTATCCGCACCGCAGGATGTCTGAATTGCGCGCGTTTCTGCCGCTCTGCATCACTTAAATTCCGACAGGTACCAGGATAAATGATATCTCCGTCCGAACGATGAGGTGCGCTGGCCGCATGAAGCTGCCCTCTTGTACAGAAGCACTCATACAGAAGATGCTGCTCCTCCAGTTTCTCTAATGCAGCACGATAAGCCGCTTGGCGCAGACTTTGCCGATAACGTGCTCCTCCTAAAATTCCTCCCTCGTCCCAGTCCAGCCCCAGCCAATGAAGATCCTCTTCTATGCCCTCACAAAACTCCTGCTTGCAGCGACTGGTATCCAAATCTTCCAGTCGAAGTACCATAGTTCCGCCTTGACTGCGCACAGACAACCACGCCAGCAACGACGACCATGCGTTCCCCAAATGCATTCGTCCGCTTGGAGACGGTGCAAAACGCCCGCGTACCATTTGTTTCCTCATCAAACTCCTCCGAAAAAGAGCAGGGACAGTCTCCTGTCCCTGCTTAAAATTTGTTTATCGATGGCCGCCTCCGTGGCCGCCGCCGCCAAAGCCGCCGCCACCATGGCCTCCGCCGTGGCCGCCGCCACCAAAACCACCGCCGGGACGTCCACCGCCGCCAGGGTGTGGGCCTCCGCCAAAACTACCACCGGGACGTCCGCCGCCTGGGCGCGGACCTCCGCCAAAGCCGCCGCCGGGACGTCCACCGCCGCCAGGGCGTGGGCCTCCGCCAAAGCTGCCGCCGGGTCGTCCGCCACCGCCAGAGCGTGGGCCGCCGCCGGGTCGAGGACCACCGCCAAAGCCGCCGCCGGGATGTGGACCAGGGCCAGGGCCGGGACCGTGCGGTGGGTGATGGTGCATTCGGTTCCACCAGCCGCTGCCGGGTCTATGCCAGAAAAAGATCGGAGCAAACATCACCGGTGGAGTAGACATATGTCCATAGCGATGATACCAGGTCCGATAACGGTTTCGCTCCAACGCGCTGAGGACAAGGTAAATAATCACAGCCAGAACCACAAGCACAAAAATCACTTGAGTCATACTTCTGCCTCCATTTTCCTGAGGTTCTGCACTCGGCACATCCCATGATTCAGAATCATCATAGGTTTGATAACTGGTAGATGGAGTGCCCTGCGCAAAATAGGTTTCCATTCCGCTGAGCAGCGAGGTAACTGCCGTGTCGTAATCTTTTGCAAAAAAGCTTTGGTTTACGTAAGTATTCAAATAGGATGCATAGTCAAAATCACTGTAATTGCTGCCGTGATACAAATAACTTTGCTGGCCTTCGATATCCAACAGCAACATAAAATCATTTCCCTGCAGGTCCCATTGGTTAAACAGCTTCTCTGCGTAGCTGTCTGCATCCCAACCCTTCAGGTTGTCAACGGTCACCACCGCAACATAAGCCGAATAATTTTGATCAAATTCCGCATTTGAGGTGCGCACCGCCTGCTCGGTCTCCTCGGAAAGGACATTTGCTCCATCGCAAACCCAGTTTCCCGGCGTTACCGTCACCATATCTACTTTAGCGGTTTTTATGCCAAAAAATATAGCACAAACCACAATCGCTATCGCGATCAACCACGCAACAGGATATTTTAATAGTTTCTTCACACTCGTCATTCCTTCATTGACAACCGTTTTTCCGGCTTAACGCAGTTCCAGCAACTTCTGCTTCAACTCGCCTTCGAGCTTGCCCAGTTCTGCCTCCGCTGCCTTCCGCTTTTCGCGACCTTCGTTTTGAATTCGAACTACTTCGTCCAAGGTTTGAATCAACTGCTCATTGGTATGCTGCAATGTCTCGATATCCACAATGGATCGTTCTGCCTCTCGCGCCGCATCCACAGTGCCCATCTTAAGCATCTCGGCGTTCTGGCGCAACAGATCGTTGGTCATATTGGTCACCGCAGTTTGGGCTGCAGTCGCCTGACGGGAATGCTCCAGTCCCAATGCCAATACCATCTGGCTCTTCCACAGCGGGATTGTATTCACAAGAGAAGTCTGAATTTTCTCAATCATCAGGGTATCATTGTTCTGCAGCAATCTGGTCTGAGGTCCCATTTGAACGGAGATCATCCGTGTCAACTCCAGATCATGAAGCTTTTTTTCAAAGCGGTTGCACAAATTTACCATGTCGTTATAGGCCTGTGCATCCTCCTGGGCTCCGCTGGTTTCTGCCTTCTTTCGCAGTTCCTCCAGTTCACCGGAACGAATGTCAGCCAGTTTTTTCTTGCCGGCGATAATATACATGGTCAATTCTTTGCTGTATTGCTGATTCAGGTCAAACATTTGATCCAGCATCGCCACATCCTTCATCAGTGTCACCTGATGACCTTCCAATATGGCAACAATTTTATCCACGTTGGCTTCCGCTTTCGCATACTGAGCCTTCATTTCCTCCATGCGGTGCTTGCTTCTCTGGAAAAAGCTCCCGAATCCTTTTTTCTCAGGCTGACCGACCTGCTTCAGTTCCACCACCAGATTGCTTAACGCCTCACCCACACTGCCAAGGTCCTTCGTACGCACACTGCTGAGCGCCGTCTCAGAAAACTGAGCAATATTCTTCTGGGCCGCAGAACCATATTGCATAACTTGTGTGGAGTCCGTAATGTCGATCTTCTCCGCAAATGCCGCAACGGCCTGCCGCTCTGCTTCGCTGAGCATGCTCTCATCGATCACAACCGGTGCAACCGTTTCTTCCTGCTGAGCTGCCGCAGATGCATTGGGGTCCAACGTCAACGTGGGCACCTCCGGTGCAGCCGGCGGTGTCTGAGCTGCTGCAGCTCCTTCCGGATCCAAAGTCAATTGGGGCATGTGTTCCAATTCGCTCATAAAATTTCCTCCATAAAAGTATTCCCGGCAGATCAATTTCCGCCGGAGGGAGATTCATTGTGAATCAGTCCGTCACCGGTTAGTACGCTTTGCAGCACTTGAATTTCTGCGTTGATATCCAGTGCCTCATCTGCATACAGGGCATCCAGCTGGTGGTCAAAAGCGGTAACAATTGTTGCCATTAACTCACCGATTTTCCCCTTTGCTCCATCCACATTTTTCCCGGAAACACCGGCCGCTCCCATCCGATCATAGGCATCCAGCAATTTCAGTGTGGTAGGCAGGTAGTAATTAAGAAAACGTCGGATTTGACTTTTCTTTTCTGTATGTTCCATTACGTAGTCAAAAATCTTACCTGTTGTCCGCTCAATATGATCGATTTGCTGTGAAATAATCGGATCTTTGATGTTGTTGTTCAGGCGGCGCATCTCGCCGATTGCCCGATCCCGTTCCTGCCGCAGCGCCGCAACCTCCGGATCCACCGGCTGTTCCGGCATTTCCGGCTGTTCTTCTTTTCCCCCTCCTTGGAGCGGTTCTTCTTTTTTCTCATTCTCCACATCAACTACAATCTTTCGCGGCCGCCAAATTGCATTTGCCGCAAAAAACACCGCAATGGAAATTGCAGCCAAAACTACAAATCCGATGGGCTTATGCACTCGCATAATAAAACCGCCGACAGCCCATGTAAGGGCAAACAAATAAACCGGCACGACGCTCCGCTGTTTTTTCAGCTTTTTCATTGTTAAATCACATCCATTGACATTCGCTTTCTGCGTCGATTTTATTGTATCTTTTTCCCTCTCTTGTGTCAAGGAAAAGGGATGTCTCAAGCGGCTTGTTCTTCATTGACATTACAGATTGGATTGAGTAAAATAGGGTGGATTCAATTCAAGTCGAAACGATACAGAAAGAAGTGCAGTAACATGATGACCCTCGACAGTTTCAAGGCTGCCCGCAATGTCCTTGCAGGCGTCATTTTTGAAACAAACCTTATCCACTCCCCTGCTTTCACCGCTGCCTGCGGCAACAATGTCTATTTAAAGCCGGAAAACATGCAAGTCACCGGTGCTTATAAAATTCGCGGTGCCTACTTCAAAATCAGCACGCTGTCCGAAACGGAAAAGGAACTGGGTTTAATTACCGCCTCTGCCGGCAACCACGCCCAGGGTGTTGCCTATGCCGCTCAGCACGCCGGAGTGAAGGCTACTGTTGTCATGCCAACCACCACCCCCATGCTGAAGGTCAACAACACAAAAAACTATGGTGCAGAAGTAATTCTCTACGGATCGACCTTTGATGACGCTGCAGCAAAAGCAATGGAACTGGCCGAAGAAAAGGGCATGACCTATATTCCGCCTTTTAACGACCTTACTGTTGCTACAGGTCAGGGTACCATTGCCTACGAAATCTTCCGCAATTTGCCGGATGTTGACATCATCCTCGTTCCCATCGGCGGTGGCGGTCTTGCTGCAGGCGTATCCACGCTGGCAAAACTGCTCAACCCCAATGTAAAAGTCATCGGTGTGGAACCAACCGGAGCTGCGTCTATGAAAGCCTCCATCGAAGCCAGTCATGTCGTAACTCTGGACAGCGTGTCAACAATTGCTGACGGTGTGGCTGTAAAAACCCCCGGCGACTTAGTGTTCCCCTATGTACAGCAGAACATTGACGATATCATCACAATTGACGACGATGAACTGGTGGATGCCTTCCTGGACATGGCGGAAAAACATAAGATGATCGTGGAAAACGCCGGTCTGCTTACAATTGCTGCCCTGTCCCATCTGGACTGCAAGGATAAGAATGTTGTCAGCATCCTCTCCGGCGGAAACATGGATGTGATCACGATGTCCTCTCTCATTCAGCACGGTCTGATCAACCGCGGCCGCATTTTCACCTTCTCCGTTCAGCTTCCGGATCGTCCCGGCGAGCTGCTTCGGGTTGCAGAAATTCTTGCCCGGGAAAACGGCAACATCATCAAGCTGGATCACAACCAGTTTGTCAACATCAATCGCCAGAGCGGTGTGGAATTGAAGGTCACGCTGGAAGCGTTTGGTTTACTGCATAAAAACTCCATCCTAAACGCACTGCGCAAAGAGGGCTATGATGCCCACGAAGTGCAGACAAACGATTTTTACGATTGATATTCGTTTGCTTAAAAAGGGGATTTCCGAACCATGATTAAAATTGCGCCTTCCATTCTTTCTGCTGATTTCGCTCATCTGGGTGCTGACCTTGATCGAATTGCTTCTGCCGATATGATCCATTTTGACGTCATGGACGGCAGTTTTGTTCCCAATATTTCCTTCGGCATGCCGGTTTTAAAGGCAGTAAACAAGTACACCGATGCTTTTTTAGATGTACACCTGATGATTGACGATCCGGATCGTTATATCGATGACTTTGCCGAATCGGGTGCTGACCTGATTTCTGTTCACCTGGAAGCGTCTGGCCCCCGTGGTATTCGCCGCGCACTGGATGCAATGGAACGTTGCAATGTGAAGAAAGCGGTCGCTCTTCGCCCCATTACCGGCGCAAGTGCCATTCTTCCGTACATTGACGAGCTGGATCTTGTGTTGATTATGACGGTGGAACCCGGTTTTGGTGGGCAGAGCTTCATGGAAAACCAGCTGGAAACAATCCGGGAAGTCCGTACCCTGCTAGACAAATACAATCCCGGCTGCGATCTCGAGGTAGATGGCGGCATTAACCCTGCAACTGCAAAGCTGGTCAGGGATGCCGGTGCCAATGTTCTGGTTGCCGGAAGCGCCGTGTTTGGTTCTGCAGATCCGGCTGCCGCGATAGCCGCCCTGCGAGGCTGAGGAGGATTGCAATGCAGTATCTTCCCCCGGCAATGGAAAACCTAACCGAACAATTTGCCCGTCTTCCCGGCATCGGAGCGAAAAGTGCCCAGCGGCTGGCATTCCACGTGCTGAGTCTTTCCAAAGAGGATGCTCAGGCATTTTCTCAGGCAATCTTGGATGCAAAAGAAAAGGTTCACACCTGTCCCATTTGTCAGAACCTGACGGAGGGCGACGAACCGTGTGCCTTATGTTCCAGCTTCAAGCGGGACAAGGCAACCATCTGCGTTGTAGCGGAACCAAAGGATGTTATTGCAATGGAGCGCAGCGGTGAATATAATGGCTTGTACCATGTGCTGCACGGCGTTATTTCCCCGATGAACCGGGTCGGTCCGGACGATCTTCGCATTCGCTCCCTGGTTGAACGAGTCTCTCAGGGGAATGTCAACGAGGTCATCATGGCAACCAATCCGGACACGGAAGGAGAAGCCACTGCCATGTATCTTTCCCGCCTGCTGAAACCATTCGGCGTAAAGATTACCCGTCTGGCTTACGGTATCCCTGTTGGCAGTCATCTGGAATACGCAGATAATGCCACATTGACGCGTGCGCTCGAAGGTCGGCAGGAAATCTAATATTTAGGCACACCGCGCAACTGTGGTGTGCCTTTTTGTTTTACAATTTGTTCATTTAAATGCACTGACCCATTCTTAATTTTACCCTACACTGAGCTACGAGGATATTTTCACGTTTGCTTTTTTGCCAAAATCGGCAAAATGTCCAATTTTTAGCCACTGCAATCCAATTGTCTGTTTGCAAAAAGGGAAAATCGCTTTATCATGCAAACAGAATGTATCCTGATTCTGCAAGGCTATTACGTGGACAATTCAGAAAGGCGGTTCAATCGTATGGATATGAAAAAAATAAAGAAATGGGCGAAAGCCAACAAGCAGGTTGTAACCTTCGGTGCAGCGGCAACCGCTGCCGGAATCGGTGCCGGTGCGGCGGCTGTTGCGGTCGGCAAAAAAGTCAAGAAATCCCGTGCTGCAAAGGCCGAGAAAGCCAAGGCTATCCCTGCTCCGGCGCCCTATCGCAATACAGAGCGCGGTGCCAATCAGAAAAACAGCAAGGGCATCTATTACTCAAACGGCAACTATGAGGCTTTTGCTCATCCAGAAAAGCCTGCAGGCGTGGATGAAAAATCCGCATGGTTGGTTGGAAGCGGTCTGGCCTCTCTGGCTGCTGCCTGCTTTCTCGTCCGTGATGGACAGATGAAGGGCGAGAACATTCACATTCTGGAGGCCATGGACATTGCCGGCGGAGCTTGTGACGGCATTAACGATCCTTTGCGCGGCTATGTCATGCGCGGCGGTCGTGAAATGGAAAACCATTTTGAGTGTCTGTGGGATTTGTTCCGCAGCATTCCTTCCCTAGAGACACCGGGTGCTTCCGTACTGGACGAGTACTACTGGCTGAACAAGCATGATCCAAACTACTCTCTCTGCCGTGCCACTGTCAACCAGGGGCAGGATGCTCATACAGACGGTCAGTTCCATCTGAGTCAGAAGGGCTGCATGGAAATCATGAAGCTGTTCTTCACACCGGATGAGGATCTCTATGACAAGACCATTGAGGACTTCTTTGATGAAGAAGTATTCTCCTCTGACTTCTGGCTCTACTGGCGCACCATGTTCGCCTTTGAAAACTGGCACAGCGCTTTAGAGATGAAGCTGTATATTCAGCGTTTCATCCACCACATTGGTGGTCTTCCTGATTTCTCCGCACTGAAGTTCACCAAATACAATCAGTATGAATCCTTGATTCTGCCCATGCAGAAATATCTGGAGGCAGCCGGCGTTCACTTCCAATTCAACACCCGCGTGAACAATGTTGAATTCGAGTTTGACGGTGACAAGAAAATTGCCCGCAAGATTTTGTGCACCGTTGACGGCGCTGAGCAGGAAATTGCTCTGACCGAAAACGACCTAGTATTTGTCACAAACGGCAGCTGCACGGAGGGCACCATTTACGGTGACCACACCCATGCACCGGTCGGCGACGCAGAAGTCCGCACCAGCGGTTGTTGGGATTTGTGGAGAAATATCGCCGCACAGGATCCTTCCTTCGGTCATCCGGAGAAATTCTGCTGCGACACCCGCCGTTCCAATTGGGAGTCTGCCACAATTACCACTGATAACGAAGAGATCATCGAGCAAATTCAGAAGATTTGTCAGCGTGATCCCCGCACAGGCAACGTGGTCACCGGTGGTATTGTCAGCTGCAAAGATTCCAGCTGGCTATTGAGCTGGACAATCAACCGTCAGGGTCAATTTAAGGAACAGGCCAAGAAGGACGTTTGCATCTGGGTTTACAGTCTGTTTACCGATGTGGCAGGCGACTATGTAAAGAAACCCATGAAGGAATGCACCGGTGAAGAAATTGCCGCAGAATGGCTGTATCATTTGGGCATTCCTGTGGATCACATTGATGAGCTGGCAAAGACCGCGGTCAATTCCGTGCCAACTATGATGCCTTACATCACTGCTTTCTTTATGCCCCGCCGCAAAGGTGATCGCCCGGACGTCATTCCCGATGGCTGCGTGAACTTTGCCTTCCTCGGCCAGTTTGCAGAAACACCGCGTGACACCATTTTCACCACAGAATATTCGGTACGTACTGCTATGGAAGCAGTTTATGGCCTGTTGGACGTGGATCGCGGAGTTCCAGAAGTCTGGGGCAGCGTGTATGATGTCCGTGATCTGCTGGACAGCACGGTAAAGCTGATGGACGGAAAGTCTCCTTTGGAGATTAAACTGCCTAAACCTCTGGCAGCACTGAAGAAGCCTCTGTTGAAGAAAATCAAAGGCACGGTAATTGAAAAGCTGCTGCGTGATCACAACATCATCAAAGACGGAATGCTGTAAAAATCAAATAAAGGAGCGAAGCGCCCATGGAAAAGCAAGTGTTAAGCCGAATTGCCGATGACGGAACTCAGATTTATTTTCAAATCTGGAAGGATGAGACCTTGCCTTGCCGTGGGCTGCTCCAAATTGTCCACGGTTATGCTGAGTGGGTGGATCGCTATGATGAATTTGCAAATTTCATGGTTGGCCAGGGTTTCCTCGTCTTCGGCGAGGATCATCGGGGACATGGACAAACGCAGCGGCGCAGTGATCGAGTCATTCATTTTGCCGAAACCAATGGATTTGACAAGGTAGTGGAGGACAATTACGCCCTCATGAAAATGGTGCGGCAATCACATCCCGATGTTCCTCTGTTCCTTTTGGGCCACAGTATGGGTTCTTTCCTCAGCCGCCGCTACATTCAGCTTCACGGAAATGAATTTTCCGGCGTGGTCTTGTCCGGAACCGGCAACAATGCTTTTCCTGCCCTGAAATTAATTCACAGACTGTCCCTGCTTCATATCCGCCTGCAAGGTGCAAAAGCACCGGACCCATTTTTAACTGCTCTGGTCTTTGGTCAGCTGAATCGAAAGTTCCTCGGCTCAAAAACCGGATTGGACTGGGTATGCCGTCGACCGGAAGTTGTCAACGCGTTTTATCAGGATAAACGCCGTGGGAAAATGGCCACAGCCGGATTCTTTCGCGACTTTTCTGATGGCATGATGAAGGTTCAGACACCTTCATTGATTGACAAAATCCCAAAAAATTTACCAGTGCGTTTCATTTCCGGACAGGCGGATCCCGTCGGTGGGAAGAATGCTTCCGGCGTCCGCACCGCTTACAATGCCATGGTGGACTCCGGAATGACGGATGTATCCATTCACATTTATCCCAACGCAAGGCACGAAATTCTAAATGAAACCAACCGCATGGATGTCAGTCGTGATATCCTATCTTGGATCAACCTTCATATTTGAATAATTGTCACCGCCTTGCCGCTTCTATGAAATCTCCGCAAAAACGCACGTATTATCAAAGCTGAAAACGGAATTGCCATCTGTCGCAGACAGATGGCAATTCCGTTTTTTATATGCCAAGATCACCCCATCCATCAGAATATTATAATGAATGGGGTGATCTTCTATAAAATTTTGGAATTACTTGTTCAGAAACGGAGTATAGGTGTTGTCATTGTCCAGAGTCTCATAGGGTTCCGGCCATGGCACGCTGTTCTGGGGCTTGCTCAGCACGGAATAAGGCATGTGCATTGGACCTGGGTCCGCAACAGGCGGGCAGCCCAACGTGGGAGGCATTGCCTCGCCGGGATTCGGAGAGGTAATGCGTGCATACTCATCTGCAGCCCAGTTGGTGTGGTCCATGTCACCCACAAGGTCAGGGCAAACGTGCTCGTGAAGATACTTCCACTCGCCATCTTCGCAGACAAAATCGGAGCCATAGCGCTCCCACAGCACGTGGCAGTACCGGGGAGAACGATGCACTTTTCCGTCCTCACCCTTATCCGCCGTCAAACGGGAATGAATCACGCCGGGCGTGATGAAGCAGCCTCTTGCACTCTTGCCGTCTGCCGCAACTTCAATCACGTCGGTAACCAGGGTGTGTACAGAGCACTCCATCAGCGGACGGGGATCTTTACCGGTCACCTCAGGATAAACCTGATACAAATCCAGCCAGTTTTCCATGCACATCATGTCGTAATCGCCTACACTGCCATGATAGACCTGATCAAAGCCGCGCATACGGCCGAAAGCGTGTGCCCAGGAGCAATCATCGCTGCGGGACCAGATTACGCTCCATTCACCGGTAGCATCTGCGCGACCGTGAAGATATGCATGCTGTGCCTTAACGTTCTCAACTTGCTGGCTGGCGTCCGCATTGCGGATACGCTCATGCAAAGTCAGTTCTCTCATTGATAGTTACCTCCTTCACCTGCGCCAAAGTGGTACTCTGTCTTTTCAGGATAGCCCTCCGGACCATAGCTGATATCGTCGCTCCAAGTGTCATAATCCACAGGAGGAGCAGGATAGTTGTCCCACCAGTTAAACGTTGCGTCATGGGTCAGCATGGGGATTGTAGGTGTACCGAATTCGACTGCCACAGGGTCGGTTGCGTAGTCGATATAAGCAGGATGATCACTGTAGCTGTCGCCGGCCTCGCTGGTGCAGTCGTTTGCCTCCACAATGTGCCAAATCTTCCATGCGTCGCCTTCTTTGATAAAGTCAATTGCAACCTTACCGGTATTCCACATGGCTGTGGCGGTGCCGTCACCGTTGGGCATCGTGTCCTGACCGATGGAGTACCACAGGCCCTTCGCTGTCTTGCTGTCTCCGGCCAGCTTTACCAAGCCGGTCGAAATGGGATGCGCATTCATGGTGCCGACGCCGTCACCCAGATCCGCAGCATGCTTGGTCACATAGTAAGCACGGATATTATCCATACCGACGTAGTAGCCGGTATTCTTACCAAAGGATGCAGTTGCCTGATGCTCCGGCTCTGCCACCCACAAATCAGCCAATTCCTGCTCGCGCCACTCGTTAATCATGTAATAAACGCGCTTATTGGCCAGTTTCTTGACTTCCTCAATGTCCGTTACCCGGCGGATCAGTTCGTCGTCTGTGTATTCACGCTTGATATGCTTGCTCATTGTGCTGTTCCTCCTCTCAAATGCCATAGCTGAAGGTATCAGCAAAGGTGTCGTAGGGCTGGGGGATCGCAGGAGCATCCGTGTGCGGACGCTGCGGCGTATACAGCTCGCGAACCGTCTTTTTTACCGTATAGGCGGGGTACTGGAAGTCGCTTAGTGCTGCAAACTCAGGCAGGGCGGGCAACGGTTTCTTCTCCTTGCCCCAGCTCTGACCGCAGATGCAGTCCACATCATTGGTGTAGCTCATGTGCCACACCTTCCACTCGCCCTCTTCCCGGACAAAGTCAACCGCAAAGTAACCCCAGGTCCAGTTGGCAACCGGGCCGCAAGCCTCTACGTCATTGTAGGCTCCCTGGCAATGCCACAGGCCTTTGCCGGTTGCACCGTCTGCTGCAATTTCAATCACAGGAGAGGACAGCGGCTTTACCTTAAACGGGCCGATGCCATAGATCTCTTCCTCGCTCAGGCCGCCCAGTTTTTCCGGAAAACGTGCCTGCATCAGCTTTGCAACCAGCTTATTGCGCTCATAGCAGGCCATATAATAGCCGGAAACCGCTTCTGTCCCGACATAGGCGCCGTCATTAAAGCTGAGGCAGATGTCCTCCTTGCTGCTCCAGAACAGGTCAAAAATCTCCTGCTCCCGGTTCAGGATGATGCAGTTGGCATACTTGCCCATCAGATTTTTCAGGGCTCGCTGATCTTCCCAGCGCTGCGTCAACTGCTCAGTGGTGAATTGTGCCATATTTTATTTACTCCTTTCACAATGTGAATTGGTAATCATCAAAGTCCAACGTTTACCACGGCATCGTAGCCGCCCCGTGTGGCCTGGCCAATTTGCCGTGCCGCATTTGCATCACCCACTACGTAAAATTCCGGCGTAAACTGGCTCAGCCACTCCACTTCTGCCGAACGGGGACGCATTCCGGCGCACATGACCACGGTATCTGCCGGGAAGGTTTTCTCATTCCCGTCTGCATCCACTGCCGTCACGCTGTCCTCTGCAATGTCGGTGCAGCGGAAACCAGTCGCTGTAGACAGCGTTTCTGCAACTTCAATTTCATGGAGCACGCTCAAACGATGCATACGACCGCAATCCGGACAAAGCTCGGTCTGCATTTCCAGAATCGTCACTTCATGCCCTTCTTTTGCGAGCTCGATACCTTCCTCGCATCCAATCAGGCCACCCCCGATCACAACCACCTTGTGGCCCACGCGAGGATCTTCACGCTTTAGCTCGGCACCGAACACAACATTCTTCCCGTCCGCACCGGGTACCGGCAGAGCCCAGGGATTTGCTCCCACAGCTGCAATGATCGCATCCGGTTTGATCTCTTCCACCAGCTCTTTTGTGACCGTGGTATTCAGCCGCACATCAATGGGCAACCGCAGAACCTTGGCTGCAGTCATATCCCGATAGCGGCGGATATTTGCCTTAAAGTCAGCGTTGTCCGCATATTTCAGACCACCCAACTTATCGGTCTTTTCCACCAGAGTTACCTTATGCCCGCGCTCACTGGCTGTAATTGCCGCCTGCATGCCGGCAGGGCCGCCGCCCACAATGAGGATCTTCTTGTTCTCACGAGTTGGGATGGGATGAAAATACTCTGACTCCCGACCGATGTAGGGATTTACCGCGCAGCGCATGGTGCGGTTTTTCATCATGCCGCTCTGACATTCGCCGCAGCGCAGACACGGAGTAATATCTTCAACCTGTCCCCGCATGATTTTGCGCGGTAGGAAAGGATCAGCAATCAGTGCACGGCCCATGGCAATGCAGTCTACTCCGCTTTCCTCCAAAAAGGCTTCCATCTTGTCCGGCTCGCTGAACGCGCCTACCGTAACAACCGGCGTCTTAACATGTTTCTTGATCTCAGCCGCCAGTCCGGAGTTTTCTCCATGCTTCTGGAATGCACCGGGATGCATTAAAACGCAGGAATATTCGTCCTGCTGAGAACCGGCAGAGACATGAATCAAGTCCACTTTTCCATCCAACGCCTTGGCAATCTCAATTCCGGTTTCAATTCCATACCCGCCGGGCATACGCTCTGAACCGGAGATACGGATATCAATCGGGAAATTACGGCCAACTGCTGCTCGCACTTTTTCCACAACCAGAAGCGGAAAACGCATCCTGTTTTCCAGACTGCCGCCCCACTTATCCGTGCGGTGATTGGTGATTTCCGAGATAAACTGATGCAGCAGCCAACCGTGACCGGCATGGATCATTACCATATCAAATCCGCAGGCCTTCGCTGTTGCAGCTGCCTCACCGTATTTTTCAGCAATTGCATAGATTTGCTCTTCGGTCATTTCCAGGACTTCATCGCCCCAGTCGTCTACATAGCCGGAGGGACCGATTGCATTCTTGCCGCCAATGAATTCCGGAGAACACAGTGCTCCGCCGTGGTCAATCTCAATTTCTGCCGCTGCACCGCCGGAATGAATTGCATCCGCCATCTTCACCAGATACGGAACTGCAGATGGATCATCCAATCCCACCTGCTGAGGGTGACTGCGACCGGTATCCAGATCAACAATCACATCGCCTACACTGACCAATGCCACACCGCCGGCCGCCTTGAGCTTATAATAATTGATATTGTCGTCGCTATAATGCTCCTCCGGACCAAGCTCTGCCATTGATGTCGGTGCGGAGAGCATTCTGTTTTTCAGCCGCAACCCTGCCACTTGCAGGGGTTGAAGCAACTTTTCATAAGTTCCCATACGATAAAAACTCCTTTCAAATCAGAATTGTCACGAATTGTACTAATCTTTCTTTTATTATAGCACCTGCTCTTATGCAATGATAACAACAAAAAATCCGCGCCATAACAACAAGATTGTTCCTTTCTGAAACAGAATCAAAAAAAAATCCGCAATCCTTTGCGCTGCAATGAATTGTTTCTAAATTTGGCTCAATTTCACATCGTTGTGTTGTAAAAATACAACATAATAGAAGACCGATTGTGACGCTGCACAATCGGCCTGATCTCAGTATGCAAATGTCTCGGAAAATGTGCGGTACGGCACCGGCGGTTCCGGCCTTTGCGGAGCGATGGAATCGCTTGCATAGGCATAGTGAAAGGTTGTCGGCGCATCCGGAATAATCGGCATGCCATGTGGCATAACCTGCTCTCCGGCTGCTGCACGGGCGTTCCAATCATCAATCATTTCCTGCGTTGTTCCAGGGTCCATTGGTGCTGCTGTTGCCACAGGATCTCGATGAAAGTCAGTGCGCCACAAATCACACACATGAAGATGCCATACTCTCCATCCTTGCTCCGTCCGTATAAAATCAACGGCATACTTTCCTGAATCCCAAGTAAAGGAATGTCCTTCTTCCGCTCCTTCGTCCTGCAACATAAGAATCGCCCCTGTGGACATCCACATTCCCTTTGCCGTTTGATTGTCTTCCGCAACTTCCAACACTGGCGTAGTAATCTGGTGCAGTTCCAACAATCCCGGGTAACAAGCTCCTGTTCCACCGGTAAAAAGTTCTGTCATCGCATCAAAAAACTCCAGCGATTTCTTTGCCCCAAACACTCCCAGCGGTCCATATTCACAGCGCGCATCTGGCAGCCACCAGGCAAATAATTCCCGTCCGATGCGGCTCATTTCACCGCCGGTGTGGTAATATTGATACCGTCCCATCAGATTCATAATCTCAATTCGGGACTGCTGTCGCTCCAACAAAGACTGCATTTGCTTCGTATCCATGTCAAACCCTCCCTTTTTCACTATCATAGCCAGAAAAAGGCGGAAAAGTCAAGATGCAAAAGCGGATCAATTGTGGTACACTTAAGTACGAACTAGCAAAGCAGGAGAAGTGTCTATGAATGAACTGGTTGTCGGAATTCTTGCCCATGTCGATGCAGGCAAAACCACGCTTTCCGAAGCAATGCTCTATCAAAGCGGTACAATAAAAAATCTCGGTCGCGTGGATCACAAAGATTCCTTTCTTGACACCGACTCCATCGAACGTAGCCGTGGCATCACGATTTTCTCCAAGCAGGCAATCCTTCCGCTGGAGAAACGCACACTGATCCTCATGGATACTCCGGGGCACGTGGATTTTTCTGCTGAAATGGAACGCACCCTGCAGATACTTGATTATGCCATCTTAGTCATAAGTGGAACTGACGGAATCCAGGCTCACACCGAAACTCTTTGGCATCTGTTGGAACGGTATCAAATCCCCACCTTTCTGTTTATCAATAAAATGGATCTGGCCGGTGCAAATCGTGCACAGCTTCTGACAGACCTGCACCGTCATTTCAGTGACGGCTGTCTTCCTCTGGATCCCTCCAGTGAAGAAATCGCTCTATGTTCGGAAGAACTGATGCACGAATATCTGGAATACGGCATTATGTCTGCCGACACATTGGTTCATGCCATCGCTCAACGAAAACTTTTCCCCTGTTGTTTTGGTTCTGCCCTGCATTTAGACGGCGTAGATAATTTTCTGTCTTTGTTGGAAACTTATACTCTGCTTCCCCATTATCCTTCGGAATTTGGCGCTCGAGTCTATAAAATAACCCGGGATCCACAAGGAAATCGCCTCACCTGGCTAAAGGTAACCGGCGGGGTGCTGCATCCCAAAACCGTACTCTCCGGGACAACGGATGGAGAGCCCTGGTCTGAAAAGATAAATCAGCTCCGTATCTACTCCGGAGAGAAGTTTTCACCTACTGACACCGTGGCATCCGGCGGCATCTGTGCTGTGACAGGGCTTCGCTCCACTTATGCCGGTGAGGGTCTTGGCTATGAAAAAGATGCTCCGCTTCCGGCGTTGGAAAGCGTTCTGACCTACCAAATCATTCTCCCGGATGATTGCATCTGCTCCGATGCCTACGAAAAACTGCGTCAGCTGGAGGAAGAAGACCCTATGCTCCATCTGACATGGAACGCCCAGACGCAGGAAATTCACGTATCTCTGATGGGTATAATCCAATTAGAAGTGCTCCAACGACGCATTTCAGAGCGATTCGACCTGAACGTTCGCTTCGGCCCCGGCAGCATTGTCTATAAGGAAACAATCGCAGAACCCGTGGAGGGCGTTGGTCATTTTGAACCTTTGCGGCACTATGCCGAAGTGCATCTCCTACTGGAACCCGGTGATCCCGGCAGCGGCATCACTCTGTCCACTTCCTGCAGTGAAGACCAGTTGGACCGCAACTGGCAGCGGCTTATTTTGACGCATCTGGAAGAAAAAGAACATCTCGGCGTACTGACCGGCGCTCCAATCACCGATATTCATATTACCCTGCTCACCGGTCGGGCCCACTTGAAACATACGGAAGGCGGCGACTTTCGAGAAGCTACATATCGTGCTGTGCGCATGGGGCTTATGCGCACAAAATCCATCTTACTGGAGCCGTGGTATTCCTTTCATCTGGACATACCTTCCTCCTGTATCGGCCACGCCTTGGCTGACCTGCAACGCTTCGGCGGAAGCAATGATGCCCCGGTAACTGTGGACGACCGCATTTTACTCACTGGTTCCGCTCCGGTAGCTGCCCTTAAGGATTATTCCAGTGAGGTCGCCGCATATACCAAAGGCCGCGGACGGCTCAGCCTGCGTTTTTCCGGATATCACCCCTGCTCCGATCAGGATGCCCTGGTTACCGCAGCACACTATGACCCCACTGCCGATACAGAAAATTCCCCCGACTCTGTGTTCTGTTCCCACGGAAGCGGATTCACTGTAAAATGGAACGCCGTTCCGGAGCACATGCATCTCCCCTGGGCTTGGCATCCCGCGCAGGAAATCCCGCCAGAAAATCCGCCTCCCATTCGCCGCGGCAGTGTTACCTATTCCGGAACACAGATGGAAGACAAGGCGCTTCAGGCTATTTTTGAGCGTACTTACGGTTCGATAAAACGCCGTGATTTCATGTCACAGCAGGAGCTGAAACACGGCGATATGAGCTCTGTAACCGCAACGGCAGAACCATTCCAGGATTTTCTTCTGGTGGATGGATACAACATAATCTTTTCCTGGGATGACCTGAAAGCACTTGCAAAGGAAGATCTGGATGCCGCCCGAAACCAGTTAATCCACATTCTGTGCAACTATCGAGGCTGCCGTCAATGCAACGTTATTCTCGTCTTTGACGCCTACCGCATGAGAGGAAATCCAGGTCGAACAGAGCAAGTCAATAATATTTTTGTGGTTTACACCAAACAGGCAGAAACAGCAGACAGTTACATCGAGCGGGCTTCCTATGAGCTTGGGAAAAATTATCGTGTAAGGGTAGCTACATCGGACGGACTGGAACAATCCGTCATTCTCGGGCACAATGCTCAGCGCATTTCCGCACGACTTTTTCAGGAAGAAGTGCGCCAGACTGAAATAGAGCTGGCCGAACGCATCCGTCAAAATAACGAAAGGTAGAATGCATGATGATCACATTGAATAATGGAATTTTGCAGGCTGTCCTCACCCCCCAGGGTGCTGAGCTGATCAGCTTAAAACAGGACGGCAGAGAACGCATCTGGCAGGGGAATCCTGCAATTTGGGGTCGCCACGCTCCTCTTCTGTTCCCTCTGATCGGACGGCTGATCGATCAGAAATATGAACTAGATGGACAGACAATTGCCGCTCCAATGCACGGTTTTTGCCGGGATCGGCTGTTTTCTGTGGAAAGCCAAAGTGCAGACGAGGTAACGTTCTCCACTTCGGAGGATGCGGATACCCTTGCAGTTTATCCCTTCCATTTCAAACTGAAGGTTTCATTTCGCTTGGATGGCAACTCGATTGTTAAAACCCACACCGTTCTCAACTGCTCTGAGGGCGAATTGCCGTTTGAGTTGGGCGGGCACGACGCTTATTGCACCACTCTGATGCCGGGGGAGACCATGGCGGATTACGCAGTTGCTTTTGAAGGCTGCGACCATCTGGAGCCCTTCGGCATGGATGCCAACGGCATATTGGAACTGCCCAAAAGACATATTCCTTTAAACCACGGTGTGCTGGAGCAACTTCCGGAGCAGTTGGATCTGGATACCATTGTGCTGGAAAATCTGCCGACACGCAAGGCAACATTATTCAGTCGCAAAAGCGATCGCCGCGTCACCATTGAATTCGACGACTTTCCCTATTTCGCCATTTGGACTGCGCAGAAGGGCGTCACCACAAATTACCTGTGTCTGGAACCCTGGTCCACCCTGCCGGATGGATACTTTATGGGGCGAAAACTGACGGACAAGCCCGGCATCCTCCGGCTTGCTCCAGGTGAATCCAAGGTTCTGACCTTCCGCTCCACCTTTGCTTAAGCTGCATAACCTATACGCACAAAATCATCGCCATATCAACGGAGGCATATTTATCATGGAAGAAGAAGCAATACACAATCTTCGGGGCGAGGCCGCCTTGGCTCTCGCCGTCATTATCAACAGCTTCGGCGTAGTGCTGATGCTGTATTCCGGTGCAGGAATTTCTGCAATTTCCAGCGTTCCTTTCGCCTTTTCCGAGGTACTCCCACACCTGTCACTCGGGACCTGGACCTATTTGTTTCAAGGACTGCTTGTACTTTCACTCATGATCCTGCGAAAAAAATTCGTACCGCAATATCTCTTCAGCTTTGTTGTCGGGTTTGTATTCGGAAAGCTATTGGATTTCTACGAGCTTTGGATTCCCCTCCTGCCGAAAGGATGGATCATGCAGGTTATTTATTTTATCCTCAGCTATCTGCTCATCTGTTTCGGTATCGCCCTTTCCAACCGCTGTAAACTGCCCATCGTTCCAACGGATCTCTTTCCCCGGGAACTCTCTGATATTACAGGCGCCGCCTATTCCAAGATCAAAATTATTTTTGACGTGTCCTGTCTTGCAGTTACAGTACTGCTGACGCTTCTCTTCCTTGGTCATTTAGAGGGACTTGGCATTGGGACAATTCTCGCTGCCTGTACCATGGGAAAAGTCATTGGCTGGATCGGAACAAAAATGGATCGGCATTTTTCTTTTACCTCCATATTAGAAAGAGCCTGACAAAACAGGGTGCATGGAAGAAACCTTCCGTGCACCCTGTTTCTGGTTTATACTTTCTTTCTGCCGGTGGCCGGTGGAACACCCATTTCCGTTCGATATTTTGCCACCGTCCTTCGGGAAACCGCACAACCTTCCTCCGCCAATAACTCTGCCAGTCTTTGGTCGGAATAAGGTTTATAAGGATCTTCCCTTTTCAGCAACCTGCGCAGTTGTTCCTTCACCTTCTGTTCGGACGCCGCTTTTTTGCCGTTGTCACTGCCGAAAGCGGCTCTTGAAAAGAAAAAGGACAGCGGCACAACACCATCCGGGCATTGAATATACTTCCCTCGAATCGCCCTGCTTACGGTAGATTCATGAATTCCCAACCGATCTGCCACATCTCTCAAAGTCATTGGCCGCAAAGTTCCTTTTTCATTGTGAAAATATTCTGGCTGGAGTTCCATGATGGTCTGCATACAACGAAGCATTGTCTCTCTTCGCTGACCAACCGCAGTGACTAGCCATTGCGCCTGGCGCACCTTTTGGTCCAGGTAGGCAATTACTTCTGCATCATGGCTCTCTTTCTGCATTTTGACATAATAACCGCTGATGCCCAGATGCACATTCCCCACTTCACTGAGGCGGAGATCAAATCCGTCTCCATTCCACTTTGCAATCATGTCCGGAATGATATAATCCGTCGGCTCTGGATAGGAAAATCCATTCGCCGGTCTCGGGTTTAATTGCTTGATCTGTTCCACCGCCTGACGCACGCGTTCCTGAGACGTCTGCAGTTCCTGTGCAATGCGGTGAAAATGACTTTTCGCCAGTTCCGGCAGAAAATCCCGCACAATTTTTGCCGCAATATCATCCGCATCAGGACGGCGATAAAGTTGAATTAAAAGACACTCCCGTAAATCTCTGGCTCCCACGCCCCAGGGTTCTGCATTTTGAATTTGCACCAAAGCCCGCTCCAGCAACGCAAACGGAAGGTTGCTTTCTGCTGCAAGCTGTTCCAACGATTCTGCGATCCACCCATTGGCATCCAGACTGTCCAGAAGATATTCTGTGGCCTGTTCCAATGCCTTGCTCTGCAACGGAAGCTGACTTCGGATATAATCTTTCAGGGATTGTCCCTGCTGCTCAGGGATTTGATTCCGTTCGTCTCCCTCATTATCCTGACGATGGTACCATCGATTTTGGACATCGTTGCTTTCCAGCCACTCCATTTTCCCCTGTTCCCGGCCGCGAACCGGAATCGAAATCTCCGGAAGCTCGATTTCCAGAACAGGGTTTTCCAGCGCCGCCTCTCGTACATAGTCTGCAAGCTCCAGTGTATTTTTCTGAAGAATCTCCAAACGCTGAATTGCCTGAGCTGAAAGGCTTTGCGTTTGTTCTATTTTCTGTTCTATTTTCATCTTTTGCACCACTTTTCGCTCTCTCTATGTCATTATAGCCAATGCTTTGCAGAGATGCAACCACGTACGTTGTAGAAAAAACCAACCCCGTCCCGGGCAGTGCCCAAGACAGGGTTGGTTTTTAGTTGACATAATTTGAAATCATCTGATCCAGCGCGTTTTCAACCGCCGATTGCTCTGTCGCATAGACCATTCCATATCGGCAATCTGCTGTCAAAAGCTGACTTGTGCCGCCATAGCTTTCTGCAAACTGTTCCACGCTTTCAGGGTTAATTACAGTATCCTGGGTGCCTTCTAAAAACAAGGCAGGAACCGTTGATCCCTCTGTCATCGCTGTCAGATCCACATTTTTCATTGACTCGCCCAGCTGATCACGGGCAAACATTGCGGTCAGAGGCATCATCATTCCCGGCAAATTAAATTGCTTACTGAGAAGATACTTTCCCGCATCATAAAGGTTTACTACCGGACTTTCCGCAACCACAAAGGTAAGGGATTTGGAAAGTTGGCTGTCCTTCTGCGCCACAGCTGCACCGGCTAAAGCAGCATTGGCTCCCAGAGTCTGTCCCTGAAGAATGATCTTCTGATCACTTCCGCATTTCTCCAGAACCCAACGCATCCACTCAGCGGTATCCTGACCTTCCTGCTGTCCGTAGGTGACCAACTGTCCCTCGCTGTCGCCGTGGCTTCGGCTGTCCGGCAGGAGAATATTATAGCCTTTTTCTGCATAATAAGGGGCGAAAAGATAATCTGAGGAGGAAGAGCTTCCGTCAAAACTATGAAGCAAAATGACGGTTATGTCCCCACCGGCATCATACCAACCGCCGGATAATGTTAAACCATCCTGCGACGTAATCGTCACATCATCCCGCAAATGCGTCTGCTTCCAGTCGTCAAACGCCGTTTGAAGCGGGAGCAGCTGCGCCTTTTCCTCATCAGTGTGCTTTACGCCCTTCAGTTCCTCCACTATGCTGGTAGTTCCATCATAATGCCCGATAAACATGTTCACATAGTTCTTCGGCAAACGCACTGCCCAAATCGCAAAGATAATGATCAGCACACCCACCAATAGCAGGATCTGGTTGCGCCGCTGACTTTTAGACGGTTTTTTCCTTGGCTTTGTCGGATTTGCGTTGGGAGTTTCCGGTTTCTTTTTCATCGTTTCTGCCTCCTTAACGCGCAATGATCATGGCAAAGCCGTGGGTTTTTAGCGCCAGCGTTGTTTTCTGCTCATTCAGCCACTGGTCGTAGCGCTCCTGATTCAGCGCATCCCTCGCCTGAACACTTAAAGCACTCTCACCCCAGCCATTAAAATAGACAAGGTACCAACCGGTATCATCTCTCAACACAGCACTGTCTCCGCTTTTGCGGCTGGTATCAAAGCACCAGTTCTCCAGAACTTCTTCCACGTCCTCTTTTGTCAACGCAGAAAAATGTCCGTCCGGAGCTCGATCATCATCCAACTCGGAGAATTGCGTTGCAACCGCAATATAGGCTTCCAAATCTCCGCCGTTTACCTCCGCTCTTGCCTGCGCCGCCTCAGCCAGCTTTCCCGCATTTTCCCACTGATGTTCTTCTGTCTCACCGGTGGATCGATCAGTCCCCGGAACAAAATAGGTCACAACCACATCCGCCGTCGGATAATCCGTTGATGTATCGTAATACTTCTGGCGATAGGTCTCCACCTCATCCTCCGTCGGTTTCAGCTGCTCCATCAAAACGCTGCGATAGCTTTCCGCCCGGGTGCGGTTTGCCAATTGAGCATAGTAAATTTTTTCATTCATACCTGCATCATAGAGTTTTTCCAGATATTTATCCGGCTCGGAAATGCCGGCACTGACGCAGTAATCTCGAATTTTCTTTTCATTCTCGGCACGCACGGCGGCAATCTCATCCTCCGCATCGTAGCCTGCCTCATCCGCCGCCCGATTGAGGGCAGCGTATTCCTGCATATCTGCCAGAGCAACCTGCCGAAAATACTCTGCCCATGTAGTCGTCTCGTCATAGTTCTGCTTGCGCAGATCACCATTCACATTCAGTCCCAGGTCGCCCAGTTCGTTTTGATGCTCACTCACAAAGCTGTAGTAAGCCTCATAATAGTAATAGTTATAGGCCGCAATATTGTATTTTTCGCTGCCGACATTGACCGCTGTAAGCACCTGCTGGGGGATGCCGATCGCCAAAATCACCAACACAAACAACACCGGGACACAAATAATGATAAGGGTACGCTTGGAAAACAAATCTTTCATTCTGTCAATTCCTTTTGTATGATTCTCGACAGCGGCCAAACCCGCCGATGACACTGTATTTTACCGCGCTGTTTCCAGCACTGTCAAGGACGAAAGGATAACAAAACGCCGGGATGCAAGCATCCCGGCGTTTTGGGGGGTCCAGGAATCTGGGGTCAGGCGATCAATAGAAGATGATTGCGCCGACCACAGCCACCAAGCTGAAGATCACGGGGAAGACGACCGTCAGCACAAAGCTGTACTTGTAGGACTCCTTCATGTTGGTTTTGAACACGGCCATGCCCTGCGCCAGCATCGGGCTGTGGGGCAGAGAGTCGAAGGTAGTAGCTGCGGAAACAGCGATACGATGGATTGCAGCGGGGTTGACCAGACCTGCATTTGCCATCTCGCTGCCGGTACCGTACTGACCGCCAAAGATGGCCAACCACATGACCATGCCGCTGACACCGTCGGCGCACAGAGCTGCAATCAAGCAGACAGACAGCCAGCAGGTGATGTAGGGGTTCAGGTTGATGTTCAGGATCGCAGCCTTCAGAGGCTCGAAGCAGGCAGAAGCCTGAGTGACGTTGCCGAAACCATAGACGCAACCGGACATAACAATGAAGGGGAACATCTCGGTGCAGCCCTGGCTCAGAGCGCGGGTGATCTTGATCTGATGGATAACAACGTGCCAGTTCAGCAGAACAACAACACCGGAAGTAATCCACATAGCAAAGATCAGTGCGTTCATAGCAGTCCAGCCAATAGCCAGCTGGAACACGCCGGCCAGAACGATAACCAGAATGATGGGCAAAACGGATTTCCAGAATGCAGGCATCTCGATGTCGCCAAACATTTTGTTGGAGCCGTATTCATCCTCTTCGTTGGTGGTATAGCCAATGCCCTTCTTACGAGCCTGCTTGATCAGGTGCTGCATGTAGAGGATCATCAGGATGATGCCGGTAGCAGCAGTGGCCAGGGACAGGCCGGGAGCAGCCCAGGTAGTAGTGCCCAGCATGGTGGTAGGCAGCACGTTCGGCATAGCTGTAACACCAGGCATTGTGAAGGTCACAATCGGAGGCACAGCGATGCAGGCTGCATAGCCGATGTAAATGGGTAGGTCAGCCTTCTTCATCAGGGAGAAGGTCATGGTAGCTACAATGAAGATGTAGCTCTGGATACCGGCTAGCTGAAGAACAGCAGCGGTAACAGCAATGATGTAGGGAGAATGGTCCGCGCCGATGATCTTGATGAACTTTTCGGCGATTGCCTCACCGGAACGAGTCTCACGCATCAGATAGGAGAACAGGCCGGCAGAGATAAATGCCAGACCACTGTCCTTTGCGAAGCTGCCCAGACCGGAGGACCAGGTGGTAGTGATGGTAGTCAGGAAGCCGGTGCTGCTGCCCAAAGCAACCACTGCGGATGCGATGATAGCAGAAACGGCGGTGTGGATGCCCTTGTAGCACATGACAACGAACAAAATGATGCCGATGATCAACAGGGCTGCGGAAACAGGCACGCTGCTCAGGAAAGGAATTCCGGAAGCAGTGGCTGCAGCAGAAGATACTGCTGCGGATGCTGCAGAAGACATAAATTACCTCCTCAAATCTCTTTGTCTTGCTTGCTGCGAAAAAGGAATCCCAAATACCTCGCCCTCCCCCAAGGGCTCCGCACTTGCTGTGCATTTTGCACAGATTCCATCCCCGCAAATTACAGTCCTTATTATACTTTGAGTTAATCTTTCTGTAAAGAAACGAAATTAACTTAATTCTACAACGGACTGTTACATTCAATCCAATTCGTTGTGATGTTGCCCAAAAACGATTTTGCGTTTTTGGTCAATATCACGGAATACAGTTTTTAAGAAATCCGCTGCAAATCAGGCAAGCTTCAGAACAATCTTACCGGCATAACGGGTACCGGGAACGATCTCGGTTTCAACACCGTCTACGGTCATCACCAGTTTTTTGCCGTTGGCACCCTTCACGATGGAATTTTCGCCCAATTCCAGAACTGTCAGATAAGAAGTTCCGGTAACCAACCAGCTGCTGAAGCGATCCATGCGGACAATCACGCCGTTGTTCACAGTAGGAGCAGCCTCTTGTGTAATGTTGCTCAGCTCCAGACGGTTGCCCTGATAGATCTTCTTCACCCCATCACGATAGGACTGAGACGCAGAAGAGATGATGCCCTCAACACGAGTGTCATTCAGTTCGACCAACAGGTTCTTCGGACCACGCAGATCCTTGTCATGACCCACATGGGGATCCGGATGATCTGCACCGGGAGCACCTTCCGGACCGCCGGGAGCGCCGGGGCCGCCGGCAGGTGCATCTGCAGGAGGTGCAAACATGCCGCCAAAAGTAGGTGCTGTCGTAGGTGCATCATCATTGCGCAGATACTGCTCCATATGGAGGTTGGTGGTGGAGTTGAAGAAGTTGCCCACTACCGTCATGTCGCTCATCTCAACCGAAACATCCAGAGACGGATCGAACTTGGTCAGATCGCGGCCTTCGACATACTCGTCCTTCTCGTCAGTCGCAACAATAACGGAAGTGGCGTCCATGCCGCCTTCATCGTTGTCGTGCAGCTGAAGAACGGTACCGTTGCCGGGCTGCAGGTAAGAATTGCTAATGTGGAAGTCAGTGGCAGAACCCTTAACCACGATGGTGGACTTGCCGGTCACAATGCTGGAATCCGCAATGGTAACAGGAGTGTTCTTATCACCGATAACAAACACACCGTAGCGGTTGCCGCTGATTTCACAGCCATTGACAATCTCTGCGCGGGCTGCACCGATCATACCGCGCACCAGCAGAGGATAGCCGTCGACATGAACCTCAGAGTGATCAAAGCTGACAATATTCCGGTCGCCAATGCAGAAAGCGCCATAGCCCACTGCCCGAGGACCGGACAGTTCCACTTTGCAGTCCTTAACATAGATATTCGCGGAGTCGTCGCATCCATCGATGGAAAACACGCCCCAGCCGTTGGTCTTCAGGTCACAATTCGTGTAGTACACTGTGCCGTTGTCACACAGCTGCACCAGTCGGTTCGTACCGGTAACTGCAATACCCCAGCTGAAGTCGCCCATCCATTCTGCATCATCGGGGCTGTGGTTCTCAATACGGCAGTTGTCCACATGGACCACACTATCGCCGCCCACGTGCACTGCGCAGCGGGTAACGCCGTCCATAGTGATGTCGCTGTCCTGAATGGTCAGATGTACATTGTCAATGGCAGCAATACCGGCGCCGGAACCAATGAAGTCATTGTATCCGTGTCCGTCCAGATCAATGTGCGCATCGGCAATGACATAGTCGCTGTCGCCGGTCACCAGAATGCCGTTGAAATTCTCCTCATTGCTGGAGATGGTCACACCAACTGCCTCTTCGCCGGTAATCACACCGTCCTGTACCAGAGCCGGTACACCCTTAGCCTCGATAACCTTGTTGTTCTCAATGACCGCTGCCGTATGGAACTCCTCGCCGCGATTCATCATCATCATCAAACCATGAGGGGTCATATGATAAAGCTCTGCCACAGTGAGCACAATATCACCGTAGTACTCGCCGGCCTTCTGCTCGCGGCCTGCGCCGTCCACCGTCAGCTGAACAAATTTTCCCTCGGGTGCAACCAACTTTGCGCCTTCCTTTAAAACCAGATGAGAGAGTGTTTTTGTCTCCTCCACTAACTGCTCGCCTTCAACAATCCATTCGCGCATAAAATTTTCCTCCTGTTTTGCTCGAATCAAAATGGTAATTTACCTTAAGTTTAGAGTAACCTATTTTATCGCAAAGTGTAAAGCAACGAAATGAAATCAATTTACAACCGCCTGTTACATACCGTCGCTTTTTTGTCTATATTGTATAATTTTTTACCTCCATTTTTGGATGTGTAAAGTTTTTTTCTTGCGCGCAAAAAAATTTACCGCAGAGAAAATCTCTGCGGCAATCAACGGAATCTTACGATTCCACCTTACTGCTTTTCAACCGTTTTGTGGCCTCTTCCACTAATCGACGGACACTGCGTTTTTTGTTGTCCTTCCGATAGGCGAGTACCAGCGTAACCATGTGGCAGTCCGGATAAGCGCGAAGCGTCTTACTGTTGAGCATACGGCAGTGCTCCAGCAGGAAGTTAACACCCTGCATCTGTTCCACTGAGGCACAGGAGGAAAGCATATTCTCCGCCTCCACCAACTTATCGGTCGGGAAGCCCATGCCCTCCAGCCGCAACCGCAGCTGCGTCATGCCCTCCTCCGGCGTGGGCGTATAGAAAACTCGTTCATCCCGAAAATCCAGATAACTGGCATCCGGCGTGGCCTTCGGATGATCAGCAGAAACCACCAGCATTTCCTGCAGCCGCTCTACCTCGATAAACCCAAGGCTGTCTCGCCCCTGCATTTCCGGTGCGAAGGTGAACGCCACGTCCAGTTCTCCCTCCTCCAGCCACTTGAGGATCTGCCAGGAGGGCGCGCTTTTATATACCATGCGTAATTCCGGATTTTCTGTTTGAAAATCCCGCAGTAAAGACCGGCCGACCTGCTGTAGATCCAGCAATTCCGGCTGACCGATTGCCATGGTATTATCTTGTCCTGCGGTCATCTTTTCCGCCTCTGCCCGAGCAGATGTAATGATGTCATCCATCTCGGAAAAGGCCTTGTAATAAATCTTCCCCACATCGGTCAGAACAAGTTTGCTCCGTTCCCGGCTGAGCAGGGTACAATTCAGATCCTGCTCCAGCTTGGCTACCTGCTTGCTAACCGCCTGCTGACTCAAATAGAGCTGACGCGCCGCTTCGGTAAAACTGCCGACACGAACCAACATCAGGAAGGATTTTACCGTCGTTTCATTGACCATATTGAAAACCTCTTAATTTCATCTCCAAAGGAAAAATGCTGTCTGTAACCCATATCCATTTTATATATGTACGATTTTATCACAACAATTTGTTACATTCAAGAGTTCGTTCCAAAAATGTAACGCTTTGTTGTAGGTTGTACCAATTTCGTTGCTTTACATACGAATACCCTTACGATAAAGTAAAAGTGCAAAGAATTCTGCGCCGTCACCTTATTTTTTCGGTGATCGCGCCAAAAAACCAGTAAAGGAGCGATGTACATGGCAAAGACACCGGAAGAGTTGAAGCTGGGTTTCGACCGAATCGAGGCCGCACATGCCTGCCGCAACCTGATGGGCAAGTACTCCTATCTCCACACCGCAATGCGCAACAAAGACTACGTTCAGTTGTGGGCGCAGCGGGACGATGACCTTTTGGTCATGCCTTGGGGCTATTACCAGGGCATCGAGGGCGTTCGCAAATGCTATCTGGAAGATCACGGTGACCGGAATGACCCCGAAATTCAGGACTCACCCATTCTCAAGGGCGGCATGATGATGCACTGCATGGATACAGAAGTACTGGAAGTTGCCGGCGACGGCAAGACCGCTAAGGGCGCCTGGATCAGCCCCGGTCATGAAAGCTGCTTTATCCCCGACTTTGATAAGATCCCCGGTTGGAAAAAGGGTGATCCTGTGCCCGCCGACGCCCCCATGGTTTCCTCCTGCGAGTGGGCCTGGAGCAAATATCAGGTAGACTTCATCAAAGACGCAGACGGCGAATGGAAGTTCTGGAAGATGCGTCTGTGGCCCATCTACAAAACCGATTTCTATGTCCCATGGACCGAGCATCCGGATATGGATCCTGTGGACTTCCCGTTCCACAACCATAAGCCGTTGCCCCAACCCAACTGGGCCTGGAGCGCTGACTCTGTCTATCCTGCAGATGAGCCGGAACCGCCTCTGCCTTATGAGCACTACGAGGATGCTGTTCCTGCCCAGTGGGCCAATTATCAGTAAAGGAGGTCGGAACGATGAGCGAACAGGAAATGCTGGAACAGCTGACATTGAAGCTGGAGCGACTGGAGGCCGTTCAGGCCTGCCGCAATCTGATGGGTAAGTACAGTTATTATCACACCGCCTTCCGCAATAGGGAATACATCGACCTGTGGGCAAAGCGGGACGACGATCTTCTGGTCATGCCCTGGGGCAGCTACAAGGGTTTCGAAGGCGTTAAGGCCTGCTATTTGAAGGACCATGGCGACCGCAGCGAGCCCGGCATGCTGGACTCCCTGAAGGGTGCCGTTATGATGCACGAAATGGACACCGAAGTCATCGAGGTCGCTGCAGACGGAAAAACAGCCAAAGGCGCCTGGATCAGCCCCGGCCATGAGACCTATGTAGACGGTCAGGTCCCCGGTCTGGAAAAGGAGGCTTCCTCCGGCAAAGCCCATGCCGAATGGTGCTGGGGTAAGTACGCCGTGGACTTCATCAAGGACGACGACGGACAGTGGAAGATCTGGCACATGCGCCTGTACCCCTTGTTTAAGTGCGAGTATGGCGACAGCTGGGTTGACACCAAGCAACCCACTACGGATGATTATTCTTTCACCAGCAGCGAACGCAGCACCTCCTGGTGGAGCTACTCCCCCACAGAGGTCTATCCCGCCAATGAGCCTGCCATTCCCTGGCCCTACAAAACCTTTGACGATGTTGGCATTACCTTTATGGACGAGGAGGGCTAAGCAATGAGTGAATTGAATGATTTGATGCTCCAGGCTGAGCGGTTGGAGGCAGTTCAGGCCTGCCGCAACCTGATGGGCAAGTATTCCTACCTCCACAGCGCCTTCCGTAATGTCGAGTTCATGGAACTCTGGTCGAAGCGGGAGGATGTCAGTCAGACCATGCCTTTTGGAAAGTTCATCGGTTATGATGGAGTTTACCAAAGCTATGTCGGCTTTCACGGTGACCGCAACAATCCGGAGGATTATGAGGCCATTCGCGGTCTCATGATGATCCATGAAATGTGCACCGACGTCATCGAAGTTGCTGCAGACGGCAAAACAGCCCATGGTATCTGGATCTCTCCCGGCACAGAAACCGCTCCGGGTCCCGGTAAAGATAAGGGCTCCTGGTGCTGGGGCAAGTATGAGGTAGAGTTTATCAAAGAAGACGGTGAATGGAAATTCTGGCATATGACTCTCTTCCCTCTGTTCTTGACTCCTTACAACCGCAGTTGGGGTGAGCCCGCCCTGAAGATGGCCGGCAACGGCGAAATGCCGGACATGGGCGAGTTCTGCCATCCGCTGGAGAAGCCCTTCTGGACCTATGGTCCGGACGCCATCTATCCTGAGGATGAACCTGCCATTCCTCAACCCTACGAAAAATCCAATATCTGATTTTGTTTTCGTCACGCCGTCACTTTGACGGCGTGACGACAATGTGCTATTATGCTGATGTTTTAAGAAGCAGATACATAATCCAAAAGGAGGCTTCTCTCTTATGAATCCCTATTATCCCCATCTGTTTGAGCCCCTGACCATCAAGCGCACAACATTCAAAAACCGCCTGTTTGTTGCACCCCACATGATGAGTCACATGGACTTCAACGGCCGTCCCGACGAATCCATGATCGATTTCTACGCCGAGAAGGCCAAAGGCGGCTATGCCGTTGTCACACTAGGCGACACCCCCGTTGATCGGGAGCACGCTGCGACCAATCCTCGCAGCTTTGCCTGCACTCCTGAAAACCAGCCCAAACTGGCAGAAATCGCCCGGGCAATCCACGCCGGTGGTGCTCTGGCCAGCCATGAACTGAACCACGGCGGCATGGTTGCCTTCGTAGACGCCAACTCCGATGCCGATCCTGAGGGTTGGGAAGCCTGGGGTCCGGTCGAGGTGCACAAGGTCGAGAAAGGTGTGCTCCACGGCGAGCCCTACGAGGAGCGCATTGACATCCACGGCATGACCGAAGAGGATATGAACGTGGTGGCCGATCACTTTGCCGACTGCGCTGAAATTCTCAAAAATGCGGGCTATGACATGGTACTGCTTCACGGCGGTCACGGCTGGCTGTTGGATCAGTTTATCTCTCCCCTGTATAACACACGTACCGATGAATACGGCGGTAACATCGAAAACCGCGCCAAGTTCCCTCTGATGGTAATCGATCGCGTACGTCAGCGCTGCGGCGAAAACTTCCTGATTGAGTACCGCATGTCCGGTTCCGAAGAAATCGAAGGCGGTCTGACTCAGGAAGACGGCATCGCCTTTGCCAAAATGCTGGACGGCAAGGTGGATCTGATCCACGTTTCCGCCGGTCTGGACATCGAAGAGGCACAAGCTGTTCACACGCATCCCACCATGTTCCTGCCCCACGGCGTGAATGTCCACTATGCCGCCGCTATCAAGGCTGCCGGTGTCAAGACCCCTGTCGTCACGTTGGGCGGCATTAACACCCCCGAATTGGCTGAGGAAGTTATCGCCGACGGCAAAGCCGATGTCGTTGCCATGGCTCGCCAGAGCATTGCCGATCCCTACTTTCCGGAAAAGGCTCGTCACGGCGACAACATGGACATTATCCCCTGCCTGCGTTGCCTAGACTGTCTTACCGGTCTGCACAATGGCAACAATCTGTCCTGCGCCGTAAATCCCCGTTCCGCTCAGGAATGCCGTTTTGACCGCATGAGCGCTCCTGCCAAGCGGCAGCGCAAAGTGCTGGTTGTGGGCGGCGGCCCCGGCGGTATGCAAGCCGCTGTCACTGCCGCTGAGCGCGGTCATCAGGTGACACTGGCGGAAGCTACCGACAAGTTGGGCGGTCTGTTAAAGTTCACTGACTATGACGACTTGAAGGTCGACTTGATGCGCCTGAAAAACTACCTGATCCATCAGGTGGAAAAGAACGCCATTGAGCTGAAACTGAACACCACTGTCACCCCTGAATTCATTAAGGCCGGCGGCTACGACGCCGTCATTCTGGCCGTTGGCTCCACGCCCTCCCGTCCTCCGATTCCCGGTCTGGATGATCCTTCCGTGGAACATGCCACTACGGTTTACACCAAGCTGGCAAACTTCGGCAAAAAGGTGGCAGTTCTGGGTGGCGGTCTGGTTGGCTGTGAGACCGGTTTGTATCTTGCAGAAAACGGCCATGATGTGACCATCATCGAAATGCAGAGCGAAATCGCTCCCGAGGCCAACTGGATGCACAAGGAAGGTATGATGCAGTCCTTTGCAAAGGCTCCTATCACCTGCCGCACCGGTCTGCGCGTAGCCCGCATCGAACCGGGTAAGGGTGTTTATGCAATCAACGCCGAAGGCAGCGAGGAATTTATCCCTGCGGACGGCATTGTCTATGCCATGGGCATGCGCCCGAATACCGCCACTGTGGCTGAATTGAAGGAGGCCTGCCTTGATTCAATCGCCGTAGGCGACTGCGTCAAGCCCCGTAAGGCTCGTCAGGCCATGGAAGAAGGCTACTGGGCCGCGGTCAACCTGGCCTAATCCCTCCGTCGCATTAAATTTTGCGCCGTCTTACTTTTTGTAAGACGGCGCAATTTTTGCTTTCATCGAATTGACAGCCGCGCCCCATGGTGGTATCATTTTCAATAAACCTGATATGTTAGTAGGTTTAAGGAAGTGATTCTCTCATGAATACATTGTTGGATGAAGCAAGGCTCCTTCAATCTGAATTAATCGCTTTGCGGCGGAAATTTCATCAGCGTCCGGAGCTTGCCTGCGAAGAATATTTCACTGCGTCCGAAATTGAATCGTTCCTAGATCGATTTGATATTCCCCATCATCGTGTCAGAGAAACCGGCGTCTGTGGAATTTTAACCGGAAACAACCCCGGCCCGCACACGATCGGTCTGCGTGCCGATATCGATGCCCTTCCGATTCAGGAATTGAATCAAGTACCCTATCGCTCTCAATTCGACGGCGTTATGCACGCCTGCGGTCATGATGCCCACACAGCCTGTTTACTTGGCGCTGCCCAATTACTGGCAGCACACAGGAATGATTTTTCCGGTGAAATACGCCTGTTCTTCCAGCCCGGTGAGGAAGTTGGCAAAGGTGCTATGGATTTTATTCAAGCCGGAGAACTAAATGGAGTAGAACGAGTATTCGGGCTGCATACTGCTCATGAAATTCCCATTGGCACTGTCAGTCTGACCCCTGAACTGAACAACGCTGCCGTCGACCAGTTTCGCATTCTGGTTCATGGGAAAACCGCGCACGTCAGCACCCCGGAATTAGGCTCTGATGCACTGTATATCGCCAGCCAGATTGTCACTGCTCTTCAGGCTCTGATCACCCGTCAGTTTTCTCCGGTAGAGCCGGTGTTAATCGGCGTTGGAAAATTTCATTCCGGCACAACCTACAATGCCGTTGCAGGAGAAGCGGAGCTGGAAGGCACTACTCGCACTGTCCGAAATGAAACCCGAATGGAAGTAAGGAAAAAACTCACAGTGCTGGCCGAACAGATCGCCTCGGTCTATGGCGGAACAGCAGAGGTTATCTGGACCGGTATTTGCTCTGCTCTATACAACGATGCAACTGTATGCAGCGAAGCAACACAGGCCGCTGAATTGCAATTACCCGGCATCCGCATCACCCACGACCGTCCTTATTCGTTGGGAGGGGATAACTTTGCCGAATTCAATCTGGCTATCCCCGGCGCTTATGCCTACCTTGGAACCGGAAACGACGCCCTGCCTGGCACCCTGAACTCGTCACATAACGGCAACTTTGATATCGACGAAACTGCACTCCCCATTGGTGCAGCCCTCTATGCGTCCTATGCTCTTTGGTGGCTGAATCAATAACCTTTGAAAGAAGGTGCATCCGCATGAACAATCCTTTGCGCTATCAGATCACGGAATATGACTGTGGTCCCACCTCGGTGCTCAACGGCATCAGCGCTCTGTTCCCACGGGAGGTAATTCCGCCGGACATTCTCCGAAATGTAATGCTTTACAGTCTGGACGGTTGGGGCGAAGATGGCGTCTGCGGAAAGATGGGAACAACTGCTACCGCTATGATGTTTATGAGCAACTGGTTCAACAGCTATGGAAAACTCGGCCGCATTCCAATTTCCAGTCATTTCTACACCGGAGCGCAGGTAAATATGAAGGAATACGGCCCGGTAATGGAGGCACTGCACCGAGGCGGCGTTGTCATTTTGCGCTGTTATTCTGACGTTGCACACTATGTGCTGCTGACGGGAATCCACAACGGATTGCTCCAGGCCTTTGACCCTTACTATTGGGACGGGCCGTTTGAAAATCCGGATATCCATGTAACCCATGCCCATGAAGACAGCTATAATCGTCTCATTGCCCCTTATATATTTGACATGGAAAGTTGGGGAACCGATGCCGATTTTTACGCTTGTGGACCAACCGAGGCCCGGGAGGCACTGGTTCTGTTTAACGATCAAACTGCACTGACTACTGATAAAACGGTAGAATATATTATTTAATGCATCAGGAGGCACATTCACATGATTCCCACACCCCAAGAAGCATACACCTTGCTCCAAGAGTATAACGAAGGTGAATTTCACCTGAAGCACGGCCGTATTGTCGGCGATGTTATGCGTTGGTATGCGCAACAACTGGGTTACAGCGAAGAGGCTGATTTCTGGCAGGTTGTCGGCATTTTGCATGATCTGGATTTTGAACGCTGGCCAGAGGAGCACTGTACAAAAGAGCAGGAGCTTATGCTCCAGCACGGACTGGACCCCCGCATCATTCATGCCACCGCTAGCCACGGTTGGCAACTGACCGTAGACATCAAGCCTGAGCACGAAATGGAGAAAGTGCTCTACGCCACAGACGAGTTGACCGGTTTAATCGGTGCCGCCGCACTGATGCGCCCTTCCAAAAGCGTGAAGGACATGGAACCGAAATCCGTCAAGAAAAAATATAAGGACAAGAAATTTGCTGCTGGATGTTCCAGAGAAGTGATCGAACGCGGCGCTGAACTTCTGGGTTGGGATCTGAATACGGTGATCGAACGAACACTGGAGGCCATGAAGCAAAGCCCCAACGTTGATTAATACACCCAGAAATCCCCTGAAAGCAAAAAGGAGGTATGTACCGAACGGCACATACCTCTTCTCTATTTTCAATTTTCTACTAATTTACTGCAACAACTTGTTTTTTCACGCACTCCACTGCATGAAAACGCCTTTTCTGCTCAGCCAAGTCGCTGCTGCCGGCTAAGGGGAACAATCGCGCGAAAATAGGGAATGCGAGGCAGAAAATACAGCAGCAACATGCCAAGAATATAGCAGGCAATCAGCTCGCCAACACCAACCGTCAATCCATTATAGATCCATGCAGCCGCAAAACCGGAGGAGAAGCCGGTCTCAAACCAGGCAATTTCCGCACCAACAATCACCACATTGCAGATAACCGGGGGCAGGGGTGCCAACCAGCGGTTTTTCATCTGACTGGTCCAAAGCGCAGCAAGGAGTGTAGCCAAAGTACCGAATACCCAGTCTAATACATAAGGAGACCCCAACAGATTGGAAATGAAGCAGCCAATCGCCAGACTCGGAATCGCTTCCGGAAAGAAGAAAGGCAGGATGGTCAGCGCCTCTGAAAACCGAATCTGAATCGGTCCGTAAGACAGATAGGGAAGGGAAAGGGTGAGCACAGCATAAACAGCGGCAATAATGCCGCCGATGCAAATGCGTCGGGTTGTATTGTTTCTCATTTGCAGGATACCTCCATTTTATCTTTAGAGTACGGCGAAACAGGAACCGCACAGCGGCGCAAATCAAAAACATGCGCCGTTTGGACCGGGTGTGGAGAACCGGTCAGCGGATATCCTACCATACACGAGGGGAAAAAGCAAGTTTTCCCCTCAAATGATTTGCGTCCCCGAAACGGGTATGTTAAACTGATAAAAACAGACAAAAGAGGCGAGGTCACCCATGAGCAAAGAACAGATTTTATCCATATTAAAGCAGAATGCAGGCGACTACTGCTCCGGTGAAATTATCCGTCAGCAGTTGGGCATCTCTCGCGCGGCAGTGAGCAAAGCTGTCGGTGCGTTGCGCCAGGATGGATATATTATCACCTCTGCAACCAATCGCGGATATCGCCTGGAAGAAAGCCCGGATCGTCTGACTGAAGGAACCATCCGTCCCTGGCTGCACAGCTCTGCCCTGGGGCTCGGCGATCGGCTTATTTGTCTGGACAGCGTCGACTCCACCAACAATTATCTCAAGCGGCTTGCTGTAGAGGGAGCGCCTGACGGAACTGTCGCTGTTGCAGATCAGCAAACCGCCGGACGGGGGCGGCTGGGACGCAGCTTTCAATCCCCTCCCGGAACCGGGATTTATATTTCATTTCTCCTCCGTCCGGATCTGCTACCCAACAAGGCTATGAATTTGACCGCCTGCACCGCTGTTGCAGTTTGCGATGCCGTAGAACGTGCCTGCGGCATACGTCCCCAAATCAAATGGACAAATGATGTTCTGATGAACAAACGCAAGCTCTGTGGTATCCTCACAGAAATGAGTGTGGAAGGAGAAACCGGAGCTTTACAATATATCGTTGTCGGCATCGGTGTAAATGTAAATCAAACTCTGGAGGATTTCCCATCCGAGCTGCAAACCATTGCCGGAAGCGTAGCAATGGCCACCGGCACAAAGATGGATCGGGGACGTTTAACTGCAGAGATGATCAATGCAATGGACGAAATGTATGCCGCCTGGCAGACCGGTCACTGGGATGTCAACCGTTATCGTGCTGACTGCGCCACCATCGGTCGGGAAGTGCGGGTAATCCGCGGATCAAGCGAACGGAATGCCTTTGCCGAAACAGTTGACGATGATTTTGCACTGGTCGTTCGCTATGAGGATGGCACCCGGGAAACTGTATTTTCCGGCGAGGTATCCGTGCGAGGTCTGGAAGGCTATGTATAAACAACAACTGCCGTCTTTTTCGACGGCAGTTGTTTATGGTCGTTTTCGCGCCAATGTGAGGCAATACACCTGTTTTGCACCGGCTGTTTTCAAAATCCGGGCACATTCACTGAGAGTCGCTCCGGATGTAATAATATCATCAATCAAAAGAATAGAACGATTGCGGACATCGGCATTCTTTCGGATCGAGTAAGCATCTAAGATACGGGCCATGCGGGCCGATCGGTCGCCGCTGAGCCGAGACAAGGGCCGACGGTATGCCTTCTGCAAGGTCGGGTATATCGGCAGAGAGAGTTGCTTTGCTGCAGATTCCGCCAGCAGCTGTGCCTGGTCATAGCCTCTGCGCCAGCGCCGCAGATGGCTCAACGGTGCCCAGGTAACATAATCGAAGGAAATCGACAATTCCTGACTGTTCAGGCAATCCGCCATCCATCTGGCGAAAACAGGTGTATATTGTCTTTTCCCACTGAATTTATAGCGAAGGAAAGCCTTTCGAAGCGGTTCTTCATAAAAAAGCGGTGAATAACAGGCTTCGAAAAAATCTCCGTGCTGCTCTGCGTGGCTTCCGGTGACGGAAAGCGCGCGGGCGCATTCCGGGCAAATTTCAACCTGTCGCGAAAGCGGCAGCAATTTCTGACAAATCACGCATTTCGGCGGAAAAAGCAGATCAATCGGGGTGGGTATGGACATAAAACCACTCCTCTGGAAACGAGGTTTATTGCATGGAAACAAAGGTATACATTGCCTGCAGTGCGCAGGAAGGCGGAAAAATTGCTTCCCGCAAGGCAATGGCCTCTGCCTGGAACGATCAGAGTATTCCGGCTGATGCGGTGCTTGCAAAAACCGTCCTTGGGAAGCCATACTTAAAAGAATGGCCAGGAATCCAGTTCAATCTTTCCCATTCCGGAGCCTACGGAGTCTGCGCAATTTCAAGTGCCCCGGTTGGTGTGGATGTTGAAATGATTCGTCCATTGCGGCAAGATGTAGCAAAGCGTTTTTTCACCCCTGTGGAGCAGGGATATCTTTCCACTCAGCCGCCGGAAGAATTCTTTCGCCTGTGGACACGCAAGGAAAGCTTCACAAAAGCCATCGGCAAAGGACTCACCCTTCCAATGGATCAATTTTCTGTGCTGGATGATATTCTCTACTATGACGGCATGGCATGGTTTTTTCATGCACATCCCATTGAGAACGGCTATTTGACCGTCTGTTGTCAGCAACCGGAGGCAGAATTCTCCTGGGTGGATAAATGATAATTCGCTTCGATGGATTTCACCAACCGATACAGCATGGTGTTCACCGGCGCGGCAACTCCATGTTCCTCTGCAAGCACAACAATTCGTCCGGTCAAAGTATCAATCTCAGTCGGTCTTTTGGCGCGAATGTCCTGTAAGGTAGAGGATTGATGCTGATAGGTATCCGGCAGCAGATTATCATAAAGTTCGCGGCGATAATCCTCCGCAGTAGCCCAATACGTAGAGTAGCCGGCAGCGGACATAACCGCATAGATTTCATCGATTGTAGCATCGACGATTGCCCGCGCGTGAGGACTCTCGGTCAGTGCCCCATAGTGCACGCCAAGAATTGCACCCAGCGGATTTAGCGCGCAATTATAGAGCATTTTTGCCCATAATGCTTTTCCGACATCATCGGTCACCTCGCAGGGCAGACCTCCGTCAGAAATCGCCTGAGCAAGCGGTTTCAGGCAATCGGTCGGCAATCCATAGAGATTACCCAACAGCAGAGGCAGCGTATAGACAGTAATCTTGCTGAAGTTTGGCTGCAGGCGCTGAAAACCGGTAATCACACGGGCGGAGCAAATTTGTTCCTGTTTAAAAAAACGAAGGTAAGGAAGATCATTACCCCATCCGTTTTGGAACAGCACCAACTTTCCGTCCGGTTTCAAAATCTCCCTGTGTTCTGCCAACGCCTGACTGATGGCATCATTGGCCATGGTCTTTGCACATATAAGGATATAGTCAAAACTGTTGGCGGCAAATTTTCCATAATCATCCGCCAGCTGAAATGCATCCGCGGGATAGTCCAAATATCCAAACAGCCCCGTCTTGTAGAGGCCGTCGTTTCGGATTGCTTCCAATGTTTTTCCTGTGGCGTAGATAGAAACGGATTGACCGGCGTGTTTGAGCATAGCTGCCAATGCAATGCCTATGGAACCGGCCCCTGTAATTAAAAGATTCATAGCTTCGCTTCCCTTTCCAGATAGAATCACTTCTACAATTTATTATAATAATTATCATCTATACTGTAAAGTAATATAATGGTGCAAAAAAGGAGTGACAACGATGATTACAGAACAGAAAGTGAAGAGTTTTCTCCTGCTATCTGAAGAGTTAAACTTCAGCCAGACTGCCCGACGCCTTTATATTACCCAGCAGGCTTTAAGTGCTCAAATTTCATCACTGGAAAGCGATCTCGGATTTCCGCTGTTCATTCGCACAACAAAATCGGTCCGATTGACGGAGGCCGGTGAAAAAACAGCTGCCTTTTTCCGTCAATGTGAAGTTGATTTTCAAGCTCTGACCGCGGCCTACCGCAAAACGACTGTTTCCCTGCTCCGCATCGGCTGCTTTGAGAACCTGGATCTGGGCCCCTTGTTATTTCAGGCACGGGACGCTATGCCGGGCGAATACGCAAAAGTAAGCTGTCAGCTTTCCGTTTCGGCAAATTACTCCGCCCTTCTGCAAAAATTAGAGGAGCGAAGCATTGATTTGGCGGTCATGCCCCTTGGCATAGAAACGCCCGCTCGCTTTCACACTCAGGTGCTGACAGATGATACAACCTATGCTTTCTTTTCGCCTCGTTTTCCCGGTGCATCCAAAATCCGACAGCTAATGGATTTGAAAGATGCCCAATTATTTGCCGGTCCGGAATACAATGGTCTTTGGCAATATCTCCACAATTACTTTCAATCCAATGGCGTCAAAGCCAATCTGGTCTATGATGCCGCTATGTCGGTCTATACCGAACGCATGGTGATTGAATCCGGTGAGGGTGTCGGCTTTGGCGGAAAATATTCTCTGCTTTATCGCAATCCCGATCTACTGCACCTCCCGATTGAAATGACCGGTGAGTTGGGTGCTGTCTGGTGCAAAGAAAACCGCAATCCAGTGATCCGGCCCTATATAAAATGCCTTCTGGCACAATTTTAACACTTCTTCGTACTGCCGATCATTTACAAGCACAACCTTGTAAATGATCGGTTAACCTTTGTTTCTCTTTTTACCTTTGGTGTGATATAACAAATCCAGCAAGAAAACACCGGAACAAATTGTACAAAACATGGAGGGAAAGAATATGAATGTTCCGACAAAGGCAAACGAAGGCAAGAAAAATGCGAACAGCAAGTTTAGTGCCCGAGGCTGGCTGATTGTCTTTTTAGGCATGGCAATGTGGTTCTTTGCCGCAGCAATGAATGTGGAGGGTGCCAACCTCATCATTCCGGCATTCTCCGCCAGTTACGATGTGCCCGCCGCTGCACTGTATGGCATTGCCACTGTAGCAAGTCTGGTTACTATCCCCGGTGTGGCTGCCTGCGGCGCATTGCAATCAAAAATCGGCCCTCGAAAGATCATCCTGCTGTGCTGGGCCGTGGCCGCCTGTGGCATGGGCGTATTGAGTCTGGCCAAAAATCTGACCGTCTATTGCATCGGCCGGATTTTGATGGGCGTCGGTGCCAACTGCGCCACCTATATCGGCTTAAACGGCATCATTACCAACTGGTTCCCCCGCAAAAAAGATCTGATTCTCGGCTATGTAACCATGGGCTCCAATCTTTCCACCGCACTTTGCCTCTATATCATCGGTTTCCTGTTGGCGAAGGTCAGCCTGAGCGGCACATTTATCGTCTGGGGCATCATCTACCTTGCACTCGGATTGCTTTCCTTCGCCTTGCTCCGGGATAACCCGGAAGAATTGGGCGAATACCCAGACAACGACCGCAGCCTGACACAGGAGCAGGTTCAGGAACAATTCCGTCAGGGTGAAGCTTACCGCAAGAGCGGTGGCATGACTACCAAAGACATTCTAAAGAAGCGCCAAAGCTGGCAAATCGCCTTTGGCTATGGCATCATCCTCCTCATTACGGTCGGAATTCTGTCCACACTGGTCAGCACGCTGATCATCAAAGGTCTACCGGAAATGAAAGCTATCAGCATCATGACGATCGCCGCCGTTCTGGGCATTCCCTTCAGCTATCTCTGGGGTTGGCTGGGTGTTAAATTCAGCACAAAAAAGGCTACCCTGCTCCTTTATGCGGTTATCTTTGTCATGATCGCCTTTATGTTGATTCCAGGTGCTTGGACAGCTTATGTCACTGCCATCCTGCTAGGTTGCTTTATTGGCGCAGGCAACAATCTGACTCCGGCAATCATTGCCACGGTCTTTGGTCGATATGACTTCTCCAAAGCGCTGGCTGTCATTATGCCCATCTGGAACATTGTGGTTGCCTTTGCCACCACAGTGGTCGGCGTGCCTCAATCTCTGACCGGCAGTTACGTCGCAGCATACATTGTACTGGCCGTGGTCGCGGTCATCGGTTTTATTCTGGTTGTAACACTGGATGACCGCTGCATCGGCAAAGAAGATATTTAATTGATTTCATATCCACAGGAGGACTGATTGACGATGGAACGACGGAAAGAACCACTAAACGTATCTACTTCCGGCTTTTTGGACGAGGCGCATGACTATTTTGACCCTGAAATTATGCGTCAATATCGTGAAGCCTTGGCAGAAAGCGATCTGGAAGGCGGTTGTCTTCCGGAAGAGATTACCGTGGAATGGACCGAATTGGGCGGTGTGCACACCGCAAAGCTGAATTATGCCGGTGCCCCAACGGACAAACTGGTGCTGCACATTCACGGTGGCGGATGGTGCGGCGGTGTGCCCTGCACCGCATTGCAGGGGATGATCTCCCTTCAGCAGATGGTCGGGTACAACATGGTCTCGTTGGATTACGGTCTTGCACCGGAGCACCCTTTCCCGGACGGGCTGATGGATTGTGTCGCAGCGTATGACGCATTGCTGGAGCAGGGATACAAACCGGAAAACATTGTCCTCATCGGTGAATCTGCCGGCGGCTACTACTGCCTTGTGCTGACGCAGTATCTTCGCGACCACAACCTTCCACTGCCCGGCGGGCTCTGCCTTGTTTGCCCCGGCGCAGACATGAAAATGCCGGAAGAGGTACAGAAGGCGTTGGATGCCGATCCAAAAAATCCATTCCTGCTGCAGAACATCGCCTTCTCTGTCATGTATACCAACGGTCACAAACTGGACGAGCCTTATCTGTCTCCAAATCAGGGCAGTTACAAAGGTTTCCCTCCCATGTTCATTCAAACGGGCAGTTGCGACTTCTGCTTGGAATCCAGCCTGAAATGCGCCCAAAAGGCTGCTGCAGAAGGTGTAGACGTCGCCTTGCACAGCTGGGAATTCATGCCCCATGTATTCTTCCTGCTGCACGATATTCCGGAAGCAGAAGCAGGTCAGAGGGAGTTGGCAGCATTTTTAAAGAAAGTGCTGGAATAAGACCCATAGAATCCCGGGCCGCCGCATCTATTTTGCGGCGGCCCAAACTTTCAATAAAATAAAAAGGAGTGAAGTAAATGCCGATCGGAGTATTGATCAATGCCTTATCCGTGGCAGTCGGCGGTGTATTAGGCGGTCTTTTGCAGGGAAGATTTGCTGAATCGTTTCAAAAAAATCTGAATCTCATATTCGGCTTATGTTCCGTTGGCATGGGTGTTTCTGCAACGGCACAGATGGAAAATCTGCCTGCTGTCGTGCTGGCTCTGATCGCCGGAGGCATTCTCGGACTGCTTTTGCACCTTGGTCAGCGAATTTCCGGCGGTGCAGCAATCCTGCAGCAGCGGTTTTCCCATGTTGAAAATTCCGATCCGGAAAAATCAGCTCTGTTTTTAACGGTAATCGTGTTATTTTGTGCCAGTGGAACCGGAATTTACGGTGCGCTGCTGTCCGGCTTTAACGGAGATCACAGCGTTCTGATCGCCAAATCGGTTCTTGATCTTTTTTCTGCCGCTATCTTTGCCTGCTCTATCGGAACAATCGTAGCTTTGGTCGCCATTCCCCAGTGCGGTATCTTTCTCCTGCTTTTTCTTCTGGCAAAGTTCATCTTTCCGCTGACAACGCCAACTATCATCGCTGACTTCAAAGCCTGCGGCGGCATTATTATGATCGCCACCGGTCTGCGCATGGCCGGAATCTGCGCTTTCCCCATCGCTGATCTCATCCCCGCCATGGCATTGGTTATGCCGCTGAGCGGACTTTGGAGTAAATTGATTCTACCACTACTGTGAAATGTCCCTTCATGATTTTTATAATATTTTTTCTTGACAATTTATCGAAATCAGGTATAATAGAAAAGCTAATGTGTCTAGGTGTACACATAGCGTATTTAAATCCTTGCTTCCGCATTCTGCGGAGGCCATTTGTCCATAAGGAGGTGCAAATCAATGGCTAAGGTTACTGCTAACTATGAGGCAATGCTGATCATCAATCCCGCTCTGGGCGAGGAGGCAATTGCTGCTACCGTGGAGAAGTTCAAGACTCTGATTGAGAAGAACGGCACCCTGGCCGAGGTTGATGAATGGGGTACTCGTCGTCTGGCGTACGAGATCAACCACATCGCCGAGGGTTACTATGTGCTGTTCAGCTTCAATTCCGTCCCCAGCCTGCCTGCTGAGGTTGAGCGTATCGCCAACATCACCGATGGCGTCATTCGTTCTTTGGTTGTCTGCAAGGACGAGTAAGGAGTTTTTTCATGCTGAATCGTATTACCCTGATGGGTCGTCTCACCCGCGATCCCGAGCTGCGGCACACCGGCAACGGAACTGCAGTTGCCAGTTTTTCGCTGGCTGTTGAACGGGATTTCCGTGACAAAGCCACCGGACAGCGCGTCACCGATTTTATCGATGTCGTTGCATGGCGTCAGACGGGTGAGTTTGTTACCAAATACCTTCAAAAGGGCCGCATGGCCGTTGTAGAAGGTCGTCTGCAGATGCGTGACTGGCAGGATCGCGACGGCAATAAACGTCGCAGCGCCGAGGTCGTGGCTGATAACGTCTACTTTGCTGATTCCCGTCGGGACAGTGAAGGAGGAAATAACAACGGTTACGCTCCCGCTCCTTCCAACTACGCTCCCCCTGCGAGCCAGAGCTATGGCGGCGCGAACAATAACTACGCCGGTCAGAATAATAGCTATGGTTCTCCCGCTCCCGCCAGTGATTTTACTGAGCTGAGCGACGACGACGGTGAACTGCCGTTCTGATTACTTAATGCGCTTTTTGCGTATTTCTCAAAAAGAAACTCAATGATAGGAGGTTTTCGCTATGGCTTTCGATCGCAGCCGTTCCCGCAAGCGCAGAAAAGTCTGTGTCTTCTGTGTAGACAAGGTTCAGAGCATTGACTACAAGGACACCAACAAGCTGCGCCGCTATATTTCTGAGCGTGGCAAGATCCTGCCCCGCCGCACAACCGGCACCTGCGCAATGCATCAGCGCCAGCTGACCACCGCAATTAAGCGTTCTCGTCAGGTCGCCCTGCTACCCTACGTGCTGGACTAATTTTTCAGCAAAAAGCCTCTGTTCCATTCGGAACAGAGGCTTTTATTTTTTTCTTTTCTACTCTGCAACAACTTCGTCTCAAATGCCAAGGTATGCCTTTGTGACTTCTTCGCTGCTGAGCAGCTCCTGTGCTGTTCCATCCAACACGTTGCGGCCGGTCTCAATGACATATGCCCGGTCGGCAATCTCCAAAGACGCCTGCACGTTCTGCTCAACCAGTAGAATGGTTGTCCCCATCTTGTTGATTTTTTCAATAATTTCAAAAACCTGCTGCACAATCACCGGAGCTAGACCCAAAGAGGGTTCATCCAACATCAACAGTTTCGGGCACTGCATCAGTGCGCGGGCAATGGCAACCATCTGGCGTTCACCGCCGGAAAGAGAGCCTGCTGCCTGATTGGCGCGTTCTTTCAGCTTCGGAAACATTTCAAAGCACATTTCCAGATTTTCTTTTCTCTTTTCTCTGGCATTTTTCGCGTAAGAACCCACCAGAAGATTTTCCTGAATGGACATATCCGGGAAAAGTTTTCGACCTTCCGGAACCTGTACCAATCCAAGAGAGGAAATTTCATGAAGCTTATACTTGGAAAGATCCTCTCCCATAAAAGAAACCTTTCCGCTGTGGGGTCGCAGCAAGCCGGAGCAGGTGTTTATGGTAGTGGTCTTGCCGGCACCGTTAGATCCCAGAAGGGCCACAATTTCGCCTTCCTTCACTTCCAGTGAAACACCGGCCAGTGCCTCAAAGCTGCCATAATTGACATGAATTTGATCAACTGTCAGCATTGTGTTTTCCTCCCAAATACGATTCAATAACCAGCGGATTTGCTGCAATTTCTGCCGGCAGACCCTCTGCAATTTTAACACCCTGATTGATCACAACAATCCGATCCGACAAGCTCATCATCGCCCTCATAACGTGTTCAATGATGATGATGGACATACCTCCATCCCGAATCTGACGAATCAACTCCATGATCTTCTCCACTTCCGTGGGGTTCAGTCCGGCGATTACCTCATCAAGCAACAGCACATCCGGCTCCGTCGCCAATGCACGGGCAACCTCCATACGCTTCAGTTCCGGCAGTGTCAGCGCAGACCCTGCCGCTTCGGCGCGATTGGCCATGCCAACCCGCTCCAGGACAGCATACGCCGACTCGCGGGCATCCTTTGCTCTTGGATGACGAATAAAAGCGCCGACCATGACATTTTCCAATACCGTCAGATTGCTGAAAGGCTGGCAGATCTGATAGGTTCGTCCAATGCCCATTTTGCACATTTCATTTGCCTTTGGATGAGGTACCAACTTGCCATGATAATGCAAGGTACCTTCCGTCATCGGCATGGTGCCTGACAGCATGTTGAACAAAGTGGTTTTCCCCGCGCCGTTAGGCCCGATCAAACCGAGAATTTCGTTCTTGCGCAGTTCAATATCCACTTTGTTTACGGCAACCAGACCGCCAAATCGCTTGGTCACTCCGGTGCCCTGAAGGACGACTTCATTTTGTGTACTCATTACTTGCCGCCTCCTTCTTCTTTACTTGCTGCCACTCGTTTCTGAGTACCCCTTCTTTTTTCACGCAGATCCTTGAAGAAAGGAACCAGTCCGCCGGGCAGGAAGAAAATTACCAGCATCAGAATTCCGCCAAAAATCATATTGGCCAGGCCGGCAACGTTGGAGCAGTAAACCGTTACCAGACGATTGATGGTGTACATCACGCCGCCGCCCAGAATGGGGCCTAGCAAAGTATTCGCGCCGCCTACCACTGCCATAATCATAACATTGATGGACAACTCGCTGCCAAACATCTTAGTGGGGTCAATCAAGCGGATAAACATGCAATAGAATCCGCCGCCTACTGCACAGAAGAATGCAGAGATAAATTGCGCTTCCATCTTCATCCGCATAACGCTGACGCCGAGAGAAGAAGCCGCCCCGGCATTTGCGCTCAGGGCGCGGAAGTAGAACCCCCGCTTTGAGTGCGAGATCAAATAGGAAACTACCAGTATAATCACTAGCAGTGCGAGAATAATGTAGTAATAGGGAAGCTTGCTGGTGAAGACCATATTCGCCGGATCATTTCCGGAGGCTGCAATACGGAATCCTTCCGCGCCGCCAAGATCAATACTTCCCAGTTTGCTGAAGTTCTTAAAGAACGTCAGCATAACGTTCAGCAAAGCGAAGGTGGCAAAAGAATAGTAAATACTCTGCAGTCGAAACGTCGGATAGCTTAAAATGATTGAAAACAGACCGGTAATAATACCTGAAAGAATGATGCCGATCCAAGGTGTGATCCCGGCATAGCTATACAGGCAAGCCGTAACATAGGCGCCTACGCCGATGTAAATGCCGTTGCCCAGGGAGAACAGGCCGGCATAACCGCCAAGGATATTCCATGCACTGGCCCAATACATATACAGCAAAACCGAAACCAGAATCGACATATTGGAAATGCTGATCTTTGCCACAAGGGGAATCACAATGAGTGCCAGCAGAATAACCAGCCCGACAATCAGTTTTGCAATCGGTTTTTTCTGTTGTTTCATTCATGCCACCGCCTTTTTCTTCTTCGGGAGCTTAATGTCCATAATGCCGTTAGGCAGAACCAGCAGGATGATGATAAACATAACGAAAATAATAATCTGTGCTACAGGCTCGCCCCAAAGGACTGCACCCACTTTTTCGATAATGCCGATGGTAATACCGGCCACCATTGCACCCGGGATATTGCCCTTGCCGCCCAAAGCGACAATAATGAAGGACTTGAAGCAAAATGCGGAGCCCACATAAGGTGTAACAGAGTAGAAGGGAGTCAGCAGCGCGGCGGCAACGCCCACCACAGCGAGGCTGATTGCAAAGCACAGGCAATAGACAAAGTTTGCATTGATGCCCATCAGCTGCGCAGTGCTGCGATCCTGAGACGTGGCACGCAGGGAACGGCCCATCTCGGAATGCATAATCAGTAAATACAGCGCAACGCAAACAGCGGCAGCAATGATAAAGGAAATGGTTTTCGGGATAGAAACCATGATGCTTCCCACATGGAACATTCCGCTGTAACGGGTGTTCACGCTTTGTGCGGGAGCGCCAAAAATCATGTTGAACAAAGCCTGCAGGAAAATACTCATGCCACAGGTAAACAGCATGATGTCCCGCCATGCTTTGTTGCTACGGTTGATCAGTTTGTTAAACACAAACTTTTGCAGGAAGAATCCGCAGACGCCCATCACGGCAACGTTGATAATTGCGGTGAGATAAGGGTCGACTCCGGCATATTTCGTCATATACAGAGAGATGAACATGGAAACCATAAGCACTTCGCCGTGCGCCCAGTTGACCACGCCCATAACGCCATAGGCAAGGCTCAGTCCCAGGCCGATCGCAGCATAAACGCCGCCGATCAACAGGCCGTCGACCAAAGCCTGAATAACAGTTGTTGCCATAGTTTTCCTCCTTTGGAGAACTGGTTCGCGTTGCCGCCGCCCGAAACACGGGCGGCGGCAATGCCGTTTTCATCGGGATTGCGGAACAGGTGCATTAACTTTCGGGAGACATCTGCCTCCGCAGCAAGGGGAAAGAGATTTCAGGTTCGATTTTTCAGGCAGATAAAGAAGTTCTAATGATACGCGCAGACATCAGATCAGTAGACAATCGTGTCCTGGCCGTTATTGTAGCTGGTCGGATAAACAATCGTCCATTCACCGTTCTGAACCTGTGTCAGAATCATACCGTCATCTGGACCGAGGGCATCGTTCTGATTATAGCGAGTACCTTCGTATGCAGGACTGGTCTGACCTTCGGTGCAGAAGTGAACCCCGTCGTAGCCGGAGAACAGCAATGCGTAGTTATCTTTATCGATGTCCATGTTGTACAGAGCATCTGCAACTGCATCGCGATCCGTGGAAGCGGCATCTTCAATTGCGTTGGTGACAGCGCCCATGCCCAGGAAGCCCCAGCATGCTTCCATCATCATGTCGTCGCCATACTTTTCTTTGTAAGTTGCGCGCCACTGCTCTGCTTCATCCGAAGCGCCGCCGTACATGGGCAGCCAGGGAGAAGTGTACATAACATTCTCAGCAGCCTTACCGCAGTTGCTGATAAATTCGGTCTCGCCAACGCCGCCGCCCAAGCTGATGATCTTAGCGGTGCACTCATAATCGCTCATGGCCTGAACCAGCATATTGGTGGAGCCGGAGAAAGAGGCAAGGATAACGATGTCGCAATTGTTGGTCTTAATCTTATTTACGATGGTGGACATGTCCGTGGTGGATTCAGAAACCGGCTCTGCCACGGTCACCTTATAGCCGTACTGCTCTGCATTAGACTGCCAAGAAGCAACTGCGGAGCTGCCCCAGTCGCCTTCGTCATAGACAACAGCAACGGAGTCCAGCGGATCTTCCGGACGAACCTTGTTGAGGTAATCCACGATCTGCGTTACAAAGACATCGCCGTCGGTGGAACCCGTATTGGTACGATAAACGTACTTGTTCTCAGTGTTCATAAAGGTTTCGCCGGTAGCATTGACGATGACATAGGGAATACCATACTGAATGGCCAGCGGAGCGGTAGAAGCAGCCACTGTGCTCTGATACGGACCAACCACAGCGACGCAACCGTCGTCAACCAGCTTTTCAAAGGCAGACACACCGGTCTCAGGGTCAGAAGCGGAGTCCTGAACATCCAGTTCGATCTTAGCACCGCCCAGAGACTTGATTCCTCCATTCGCGTTCACATAATCAGCGCACAGCTGAATGCCCTGGAGCTGAACGTTGCCATAGTAGGAAATAGAACCGGAGAGGGGAAGCAGAACGCCAACCTTGATGGTATCACCCGAGGCGGCACTGCTGTCACCGGAGGTATCTTTTCCGGTGTTCGAAGCGGCACCTCCGCCTCCGCCGCCACTGCCGCAGGCAGCAAGGCTGAAAACCATAACAGCAGCTAACAAGATAGACAGCAATTTTTTCATTTTCATTTTCCTCCTTAGTGATGAATTATTGCAAAAGAACTTATCTGCCGTATCCACCCTTGTATATAAGCACAAACCGTGCCAAGTTGCACAAATCACGCAAAAAATTCTTTTCTGTTTTATGCAACTCGACGTGTGAAGCTTAAAATAAACTGAAATTGCAGGACTTTCTTCCCCTTTAAAAAAAATAAAAACAGAGGATGGCTTTACTCTGCTCATCCTCTGTTTCACGGCAACAAAAATCCTTATTTGAAATTTTTAAGTCAAAAGCGACTCGGTTTGAGTCAAACTTGAATTGTCACTTATTCGCCTTCTTCAGCCTTTTCCACGCTGATCCCCAACTGCTTTGTGCGCCGCACCAGAGTGGACTGGCTGATTCCCAAGCGATCCGCTGCCCGATAGGTACTGCCGCATTCCAGCAGGGCATCTTCTATCATCTTGCGCTGCAATGCGTCTGTGGCATCCTTCAGCGTACCGGTTTCCTCCGGCACAAACGAACGCACCGGCGTACGACCGGATGCCTCGTCTTCCCAATTCCATTGCATCATATCATTCAAAATTTCAGCCGTCAGCTCCACATCTGCATTCATTACCACCGTGCGTTCGATGATATTCTCCAGCTGCCGTACGTTCCCCGGCCAATCGCACTGCTGCAAAAAGGGAAGGGCATCCTTTCCAAACCAGCAGCTACGATCATATTTTTGATTGAATATTGCCAGTGCATGCTCTGCCAGCTCCGGGATATCGCCTCGATTTTGATTCAACGACGGCAAGCGAAAGGAAATCACATTTAACCGATAGTACAAGTCCTCTCGGAACTTCTTCTCCCGAATCGCCTGCTTTAAATCAACATTTGTCGCTGCAAGAATCCGGACATCTGCCTGCCGCTCCTTCACACCGCCCACGCGAACATAGGTGCGTTCCTGAAGAAAGCGGAGCAATTTGGGCTGAAGAAACATTGGCATTTCACCAATCTCGTCCAGCAGCAGGGTTCCATGCTCCGCCTGATCCAACAGTCCGTTTTTTCCACCCTTGGCCGCGCCGGTAAAGGCGCCGGGTTCATAGCCAAACAACTCTGATTCCAACAATTGTTCCGGAAAAGCAGAGCAATTTACTTTTACAAACGGCCCTGTTGCTCTGCTGCTATGCCGCTGTATCTCGTTGGCAACCACTTCTTTTCCGCACCCGGACGGCCCTAAAATCAACACGGTAGCATCAGTCGGCGCAACCCGCTGAATCATATTTCTCACCCGGACAATCGGCTCAGATTGTCCCAAAAAGCGAGAGTCTGCATGATACATGCCGGTGCCCATAATACGCACCCGCTCCTGCTGAGAGCGATAAATATTGACCGTGCAAATTACATAACTCAATGTTCCCTTTTCATCAAAAACCGGACGGGCCGTAACCGTACTGGTACCCTTCTGCAACGTGGTAGTGGCCGGCAATCCTGTGCGGATTGCCTCCAGTGCCGCCGGGGCTTCAAATTCCCAGGGCAGATCGCCGCCGTTTTTTCCGCTGCGGGCATAAATCATCGAGTGCAGCAACTCCTTGATCGACTGCCCCCGCACAAGGTCAATGCGGAAGCCAAAGAAAATCTGCCAGCTAGTATTGGCATCGATCAGTCTTCCTTTCGGATCGACCAGATAAATGCAAGCATCAATTCCGTCTAAAAAGCGATGCTCTGCTTCCGTCATTTTGACCACAATATCCCCTCCCCATTGATGGTTTATGTTTAACTTAACACAACAGCAACAACCTGGCAAGAAAATATTCATAATCAGCAGAATTTTCTTTTTTTATTAAATTAACTTGCTTTAAAGTTTCTTTAACTCCGTTTCTCCGGCAAAATGGAAATAGCCAGCATGCACATATCTTAAAGATTCCTCTACATAATCCATTGCGCTTGTCCGATTTTCCTCTGATTCCTCCTGTCTCAGTGAGCGCACAACCCTTGCCGGGCTGCCAAACGCCATGGAACCATTCGGAATTACAGTATTTTGTGTTACAAGACTGCCTGCACCAATAATGCAATTCTCTCCAATCTTGGCTCCGTTAAGAATCGTCGATCCCATACCGATTAAAGATCCATCCCCCACAGAACATCCATGGAGAATCACGCCGTGACCTACGGTCACTCCGTTTCCGATCTGAACCGGATTTCCCTCATCTACATGAACAGTGCAATTATCTTGAATATTTGTATTTTCTCCCACGGAAATCGCCGCACTTTCCGCTCGCAGAACAGTGTGGAACCAAATGCTGCTGTTGCGGCCGATTGTTACGTCTCCCAACACAACAGCACCTTGCGCCAGTCGAACCGATGGGTCTAAAATAGGTTGTCTCATTCCTTTTGCTCCTTTCCTCCCGTAACGAATTCCACAACAGTATATTCAACAGAAGAAAAAAGTGCAAGTCATCTTTGGTTCTTTAAATATTCACTTTTTCTTTATAGAACTCCCCTGCCCATTATGCTATGATAGGTTTCGAGAGCTCACCATTCCGATTTCATGGAAGGATTTTTTACTATGAATATTGCCAAAATCATGACGCCGAAATATAACACCGCCTGCCTTCAGGAAAACAGCACTGTTCGCCAGGGGCTGGAAATTATGAACCGCTACGGCTATACCGCCATTCCGGTTCTCAACCAAGACGGTCAATATCTCGGCTGCGTGACTGAAGGAGACTTTCTGCGCCATGTTATGACTGTCGGTTCAACTGAATTGCGGGAGCACGAAAAATATCGTGTCGGCATGATCTACCGAAAGGATTTTTGTCCTGCATTGAGCATCGGTGCCCAGCGGGAAGACGTGATTTCTGCCGTATTACAGCAGAATTTTGTACCAATTGTAGATGACCGCGGTTGCTTGTGCGGTATTGTCACCCGCCGCTCCGTGATACTGGAGCTGGCCGAAGAACAGACACTCTAAGGAGATGCCAGAATGGGTCTGAACAAAGAGGAACGTCAAACTCTGCGCATTCTGCTGCGCGGCACTTCAAACGCACCGGTTGCCCAGCGCATGCGCCATTTCAAACAGCATGGAAGGATAAGTACCTATCGCCATTGCCGCGATGTCACCGCCATGTGCTTTTTTCTCAATCGCCGTCTCCACCTAGGTGCAAATGAAGCCACCTTAGTCCGCGGTGCCTTTCTCCATGACCTGTATCTTTACGATTGGCACGAAAAAAACGCTGCCCACAAGCTGCACGGCTTCCACCATGCGGAAAAAGCTCTGGAAAATGCCAAGCAAAATTTTGAACTGAATCAAAAAGAGCAGGAAATGATCTATTCTCATATGTGGCCTTTGAATCTGACACGCATTCCAAAAAGCCGGGAAGCTTTGATCCTTTGTGTTGCTGACAAACTGTGTGCTCTGCGGGAAACCGTATTTTATCGATAAAAAAAGCTGCCTTACGGCAGCAAACTACACTCTAAAATAACACAAACCCCCATCTGTCCACCGCAGATGGGGGTTACTTCTGTGAACTCTTGGTATCTAACATCAATTGTTTACCTCTCTTTCTATTGATTTGCAGCCTTCTTACCTGTCGCCACTCACCAGATTTCGGTCTCTACTTCATTTCCCAGATAGCGCCCTCAACGCGTTCATGCTGTACTCACAGCTTGGGATGGATCTTCCGATTGGGTTTCTGTGACTTGGTTTTCTACTGCATCAGGTTGAGTTCTTTGTTCATTGGACTCATTCCTTTCTGTGACTATAAGATAACACTTCCCTTACTGTATGTCAATCACTTTTGACAATATAATTAACAAAAGACCCGGTAGTCATTTTTTATTCTAAATTCGTTGCTTGCACCCTCTTTTGTGAATGATTATAATAGAACTGCACAGGGAGGGGGAGACATATATGGCTGAAACATTAGAAATGAAAATTATCGGCCGCATCCGCACAGATCTTCCGACAAAATTTGGTATTCCGCGGCAGAGCGGTGTTGTTGAAGATTTAACAGGTAAAATTGTGTTTGAACCGGAATATCGCAATCCGGACGCACTGCGCGGTTTAGACGTTTTTTCTCATTTGTGGCTCATCTGGCAATTTTCCAAAGCGGTTCGGGAGCATTGGTCGCCTACTGTGCGCCCGCCAAGGCTCGGGGGAAACACCCGAATGGGCGTTTTTGCAACCCGTTCTCCCTTTCGTCCAAACGCCATTGGTCTCAGTTGCGTCAAATTGGAGCAGATCCATTTAACCTCTCCGGATGGCCCTGTGATCATTGTCTCGGGAATCGATCTGATGGACGGAACACCGATTTTGGACATTAAGCCCTACATTCCCTATGCCGACAGTTATCCGACCGCTAAAGAGGGGTTCACCAGTTCCGGCTGGGAACGGGAGCTGGTCGTGGATTTTCCTCTTTCCTTACAGGATAAAGTACCTCTTTCCCACCGAACTGCCTTGATGGGCGTACTCCGCAACGATCCTCGCCCTCCCTATCAAAACGATCCGGAACGGGTATATGGTCTTCCCTTTGGCAGACAGGAAATTCACTTTAAGGTTGCCGATGGTGTACTGACCGTAATTGATGTTGAAGATGCATGACAAAACTCCTGATCTGTCCGAGACCGATCAGGAGTTTCTGCTTCTCTTATTTTCTTTTCCTTAATTGCCTATAGAGCCGCACAACACACTACACTACACTACACTACACTACGCTATAACACAACCCACCGCAATCCCAAGTGCAGCACCGCAAACCACCTGCAGTGGTGTATGACCTACCAACTCCTTGAATTTCTTGTCTGCCGGAATTGGCTTCCCCATATCCGCAAAAGCGCGAATCATATCATTAATCACCTTACCCTGGTCTCCGGTCTCCCGGCGTACACCCATGGCATCGTACATTACAATGAACGCCAGAATACAGCAAACACCAAAAAGCGGACTGGAAACACCGCAGTCAAATCCTACTACAGTGGTTAGCGAGCATACTGTTGCAGAATGGGATGACGGCATTCCGCCGCTGCCGAAAATGACATTCAGCGGGAGTGAACGATTTACCGCCAGGTTGATAATACATTTAACCAGCTGCGCCGCCAGCCATGCGGCCGCGGCTGCAATCAATTCAACATTAAAAAACATAGGGAAATCCTTCCTGATTTTTCATAACTCCGAGATAAGTTTATTATACCCAACGACACCAGAAAATCAAAGAAAATTTGTCTTAAGAAAATCTGTATTTTATTTGCATTTGCACGGCATGATCTCACATGTTATGATGGTACGGTAAGGAAGGTGATTTTTATGTGTGCGCTCAAAGTGGATAAAGCCTCCTCAGACTTCCATCGTCGTTCTTATAAATTGTTAAGTCCGTTCATGGACCGCTCCCTTTATGGCTCCATGATGCTGGTTCTGCGGCAGAAACCCATTGCGGATGCAGCTGCCCGTCGGCGTGCCGGATTGGACATTGTGGATATTTTCAGCATTGGCACTGATCCCGGTGATCCTCAAATTTTACATTGCCACTCGCTCCACCGCGGTGACCGTACCGTGGTACTGGAATATACCTACATGTATTGGGCTCAGCTTGTAACTTTGAAGGAAATGCTGGAGGACGAATACGGCCTGATCATCCCTCACATGAACCGTTCCCAAAAGGAAAACGGCCTTCTGGCCTGTGTTGAATTAGACGGATGCCATATGATACCATTGACCGACCGATATGTAATATGGACCTTCCGTCTGAAAGCCCGAGGACAGCACCATTGCAAGGATGAAACTCCATCCGCTCCGGCAGACACCGTGGTATCACTGGGAGATTACGGCGGAATTGCCTGCCCTTATTGTCTGGCTGAAGAACTGGATATCAACTTATAATTTTAATAGGGTGGACTCTGAATCCCCCATAACAGATACGCCGCCAATATCAGAATGTCCGATATTGGCGGCGTACATGATTTTTTGATTTTTTCTTAAACGCCTGTCAAATCAAAACTGGGCACAAACTGCTCGGATGCAGAGGATTGTTCCTGTGTGAACCCTTTCAATCCCAATAGCTCCATATACTCTGCCGCCTTTCGTCCTTCCGCTTTTCTCAGCGGACGATCAATTTCCGGGCACTCATTCGCATGACCGCAGGGAATGTACTGACTCATCAAAGAAAACAAAACCTCGCCCGGAGAAAACGTCTCTTTTACCCAATCCATTACCTGTTTAGCTGCATTCAACTGACCCGGCAAAATCAGATGCCGAATAATGACACCCTTACGCAGAAGCCCATCTTCATTGAATTGACACGGTCCGGTCTGTCGCACCATCTCTTTTATTGCCGCCTTTGCCATCTCCGGATAATCCGGTGCTTTGGAATAACGGGCAGCGGGCACGGAATCCACATATTTCAGATCCGGCAGATAGATATCGATTTTCCCCTCCAGTGTTCGCAATGTTTCTACCTTATCATATCCGCCTGTGTTCCACACCACCGGAACCTCCAGCGGTTCCTGCAGCAGTTCAGCAACCGCATGTGCATAGTGAGTGGGATTCACCAGATTGATGTTATGTGCGCCCTGCTCAATCAATTCCTGACAAATTTCCCGCAAACGCTTTACCGTGACCGGTTTTCCAAAACAGTCCCTGCTGATCGGCTCATTTTGGCAGAAGATGCACTTTAAACTGCACCCGGAAAAAAAGATCGTACCGGATCCCCTTGTACCGGAAATCGGCGGTTCTTCCCACTGATGCAGTGCTGCTCGCGCCAGGACTGGAACGGCGGGCACTCCGCACACGCCGGCAGCTGTGACAGCATCCCGCTCCACCCCGCAGTTGCGGGGACATTGTGTACAGATCATTTCAATGCCTCCCTCATCTGTTTTTCCACAGCACATGTGAAGTTTTGAAATGCACTCGGTATCGCATAGTCCTGCTCCAGTGCCTCCTTTGTTGCCCACTGCCAGCCTTCCGGCAGCGTTGGCTGATCCGTTTCAACCAGAAATCCCTTCATATGCCATTCAATATGACTGAAAATATGCTTTCCGGTTCCGATGAATTCTTGACGTCTTGCATCAATCCCCCATCGATCCAATGGGCATTCTGCATTTTTCAAAGTATTCGGATATTCCCACAATCCAGCCAGTAATCCCTTTGAGGCGCGTCGACGCAGTGCCACCTGTCCGCGATAAAAGATCAACCAAACCGTTCTTTCTTCTATCCGGCGGGGTTGTTTTTTTCCCTTCACCGGCAATTCCGCCGTCCGATTGTCGCGGCATGCAGCACACAGGCTCTGCACAGGACACCGCTCGCAGGCAGGTGCTCCATTGGGCAAACACACCATCGCGCCCAGTTCCATTAAGGATTGGTTAAAGATTCCGGGGGCATTCAGGGGAATGATTGTCTGCAGCAGTTTCCTTACCTCCCGCTTGGTATCTTCCCGACCAATATTCCGCTCATCTCCGAGAATTCTGCTGACAACTCGAAGTACATTTCCATCCACTGCCGGAACCGGAAGTTGATACGCAATTGATGCAATAGCGCCTGCGGTATAAGCTCCGATTCCGGGAAGCTTTAGAATTTGCTCATAACTCTCCGGCATAGAACCGCTGTGCTCCGCCACAAGAACCCGCGCTGCCTTCTTCAGATTGCGGGCGCGATTATAATAACCCAAGCCCTGCCACAGCTTCAGCAGCACATCCTCTGATACCTCCGCCAGGTCAAAAACAGTGGGCAGTGCGGTCATAAAGCGTTCAAAATAACCAATCACTGCCGCTACCCGTGTCTGCTGCAGCATAATTTCGGAAACCCACACCCGATAAGGACTGGGATCTTCCCGCCATGGCAGCTTCCGCGCAGATTCCCGGTACCATTGCATCAAAGGAATCACTGCCTGCTCCAAAGTTGCTTCGTACTTCAAGTTGAATTCACCTCGCTCTGCCTATTATACGAAGAATTTCTTTATCTTGCAATTCTCCTTAATAAATGGTAGAATACGATAGTCATGCGGGTATGACGGAATTGGCAGACGTGCAGGATTTAGGTTCCTGTGGAGAAATTCGTGTGGGTTCGACTCCCACTACCCGTACCATAATCGGACACCAGTCTCCATGCGCTGTGCATCAAGACTGGTGTCTTTTTCAATTTACTTTAAAACATATATCGTTCTTTGATCTTGCACTTACTTCAAATATTTTTCAAGGCACACCAACTGTACATTCGGAATACCATTAAATACGCACTTCACAATTCCGATCTCATCATATCCTAAGCTTTTATATAAGCCCCTTGCTTTTTCGTTTCGCACATTTGTATCCATACGCAATGCAAAACACCCATTCTCCTTTGCGTAAGTTTCATAAAACATCACAAATGCACTGCCATATCCCTTCCCCTTTTGGCGCGGGTCAACTGCCAATCCATGCAGCACCATAATTTCATTCTCTTTTGCGCTATGTCTCCATGCTGCGTACTGATATTCCTCTACCTGGATTTGATTGATAACAGCCACTGCTACGACCTTGTTCTCATCCTCCATGACAAATAAATCATTTCGTTTCAAGGCCTCTTCCGCTGTTTTTCTGGTCGGATATATGTTTCGAATCCACCCAATTGTGGTTAACCCTTTCTCCTCTCCGTCATGTGTGCGGTCATATATTGTTTCAATGCAATCTATATCGTTTTTTGTTGCTTCACGTATTTTCATAAATAAAATCCTTTCGTTTGTC
>CAVLAO010000005.1:0-10662 GCA_963660915.1 Bacteroides sp. CAG:927
AAATATGCGGCAGCACTACAACCATGCCTGACGGCTGCGCTGAATTGCGACCGCATTTGGCTATACGGCGTTTCCTATGCGCTGAACGCACTTCAGCGCATGGGCTGATCGCCCGGAATAATCACGCAAATTTTGATTTTTGGGGTATAACATTATAGCTTACCGAAAAAATGCAGTGTTTCCTCTATAATGTATACCCCAAAAAACCACTGGTAAGCTATATTCAGGCTGACTTCTTCTGCTGTCCGCCGCAATAGGGAAAAACCATATAGATGCTGAATCAGAACCATCTTGATCCGTACCGCTGGATCAATACTGGGACGCCCATTATCTTCACATTAGAGGGGCTCTGCCATTTCATATAGCACGCTGAAATCTACAGCTACGTCTATCTTTCGAAGCAGATGCTCCTGTGGCACCAGACTTTCTACACCTACCATTTCGTCTATCCTATGATCCAGTTTTCCTCATTCCAGCATTTTATTACCTAATGAGAAAAAGCCCAGCTAAAGCTGGACTTTTCGACAGGCTGCAACCCAGATGCTCACGTATCTGGGCTGTTTTTATGGTTCGGTCTTATAGGGAACAGGCGGCACGGGAATTTCGGACGGATAGCTGTCTATGTGGTATTCCCAGTGGAACTGACAGCCTTGTCCCGGTGGCTTGCCATAGGGAGTGAAGCAGCGTTCCGTGCCCCAGTGCTCGTTCAGCGCCGAGCGCTGGACGGAAAACTGCACCCAGTCCGTTCCGTAGGGGCAGCGGAACACGTCATAGATGTGCATCCGGCGTATTTTCCAGCCGTCGGGCTGGCGCAGAAAATCAACGGCGGTTTTCTGCCACACCCAGTCGGCCTGATAGCGCTTGCCGTCCGCCGTGGTGCTGGTGAGGTGCACGCCGGAGACCTTGCGGTCAGGGCGGCCGATGTCGTCATAGGCCAGTTCACCGGCGTCGCTCTCTGCACCGATGGAGATCCACAGGCCATGAGCGGTCTGGGCATCGGCAGCGACTTCAAGCGCCTGGGTGGTCAGGGTGTAGCAGCTCAGCTTGCCCGGGTGGTCGGTGGGTGAGCCAAATCCAAAGACGGAGGCGTAGTAGGTTTTCATGCCCGCATCAGGGAATGCGCCGTCGCGCCCTTCGTAGACACCATAAAAGCGATCCTCAATGGAAATGTCCCGGTCATCGTCCGCCCAAAGCTGGGAGAGAATGCCGTCCGCGTCCCGCAGGGTGAACAGATGCTCGTACCGCGCCATCAGGTTTTCAATTTCCGCCCGGGCTTCCAGACGCTCCAGACGCAGCAGCAGTTCGTTCTCGTTCATGGCGTCGCTCCTTCCGGTCGAATGAATTTCACGCCGCTGCAGCAGGGCAGATGGAAATTGCTGTGCAGACTGGTGAGGGCGGCGTGCTCCGTGTCGGCGGAGAAAAGCTCCAGCTGGTCGGAAAATTGCAGTCCCACCAGCAGCAGGCGGCTGTCCGGTGAGAAGTCCAGATCCCGTGGAAATACGCCGCTGACCGGCGTACTGCCTGCAAAGGTGAGCAGACCGGTGCCGCTATCCACGGCGAAGCGCGCCAGATGGTTCAGCTCCGGGGCGCGGTTGGCGACGACGAGCATTTTACCGTCGGGTGAGAGCTTGATGCCGGCGGTCTCCGCGTGACCGTGCCACCCGTCCGGCGTGGTGGAGATGATCTGCACCGTGTGCAGCAGCTCCGCTTCCTCCGGCTGATAGGCCAGTACATAGACCTCGCCGCCGGACTCGGTGGAGACATAGACAAAGCGGCCGTCGGCGGAAAAGGCGACCTGACGGGGACGACCCGGAACGGGCAGATCGAAGGCCTGCTCCCAGCCGTGCTCCATCCGGCGGTGCAGAAACACCCGGTCAAGGCCGACGTTGGTGGAGAGCACATATTGTCTGTCCGGTGTCTCATAGACGCTGTGGACGGACGGCCAGTGCATCCCCTCCCGTACCGGCTGCTGGATGACCTCATTGGGCTGCCCCAGTGAGCCGTCTGGCAGGATGGGCGTTATTGTGACCGAGCCGCCCATGTAGCTGGAGGACAGCAGATGGGTGCCGCTGCGGTCAACGGAGCAGAAGCAGGCCATCTGTCCATCGGTGTTCCGGGTATTCAGCAGGGTGAGCGAGCCGTCCTTGTCAATGCGGTAGGCGGCGACAGCGGCGGTGGGCTGACCGTTGAAGTAAATGACCTCGTAAGCGGCATATACTGTCTGCTGGTCAGGGGAGAGCCAGATGTAGTCTCCGTTGAGGGCGGGGCAGGTGTGCAGAACGCGGATGCTGTGATCCGCTTTGCCGATGGTGATGTGGTACAGTCCCTGACTGCCCCGCATGGAGTTCGTGCCCAGCAGGGCGTGATAATACTGTGCGTGATCCATCATGCATCCCCGGCTTCGACGGGCAGCAGCTCCTGCACGAAGAGCTGGCAGTAGAACAGGCGGGTGGAGTCGTCACCGACCCGTCCCACCCGGGTGATGCCGTTGCGGCCGTCCAGTGTGACGACGGCGTGGACCTGCGGCTCCATGTGGGAGATCATGCCCTGCACGGCGGCCAGCTGAAGCACGCAGTTGCTCCAGCGCTGGCCGCTTTTGCCGGAGTAGTCCAGGGTAAAGCGGTCAAAGCCGCCCAGACCGGCGGAGATCACCGCTGTCTGTACCTGCTCCTCCTGCGCCAGACGACGCAGAGCGGTGTTGATGTCCTGCCCGCAGTCCAGCAGCACGTCGAAGCTGCGGCCGCGTTTCAACTCAGTGCACCGCATGGTCAGCCCTCCTCAGGGAGCAGCTCGGCAAAGACCAGCCGGAAGTTGGTCAGGCAGGTGCATCCCTCGTGGAAATGGACTGTCCAGCACTCCTGGTCGTTACCGATCACGCCGTGGAGGTGGCAGCGCCCTTTTTCAATGAAGCCCTGTACGCCGGAGAGGGTGAGGGGGACGTGCTTCCACTGCAGGGGATAGTCCATGTATTTGCCGTTTTCGTCCTTGGCGGCGAAATGGGAGTTGCAGCAGTCCAGATCGCCGATACCGGAGAGAAACACGGCGCTTTTGATCCCGTGCTCCGCCGCGGCGGCTTCGACGGACTGCAGAATATCTTCGTTGGGCCCCAGCTCCAGTAGGAAGGTGCGGCCAAAACGGACAGGGCGGTTCTTACTCATAGCAGAGCGGCTCCTTTCAATGCCTAGGATCGGCGTCAGCCGCGATCCATAAAGTTTTCAACGATCACGCGCAGGCTGTCATCATTGCCCACGTTGCCGGGGAAGATGACATAGGGCAGACCGGGGAATTTGCTCTCCGCGTCGGTGCGCCAGACTGGGATACCGGGCAGTACCTGCCCCATGACGGTGGCGCGGTAGACCCGCAGCGCCTTTGTGCCCACATCGCTGGAGGTGATGCCCCCCTTGGCGATCAGGAAGGTGGGGCGCACCGTGAGTCGGGCGACGACGGAGGAGACGGTGGCGGAAATCTCAACGGACACGCGCAGCTGTTCCTCCGGCCCGGCGTCATCGGGCAGGTCGAAGCGGTCACGGCGGGTGTAGACGGCCACGGTCTTGCCGTCGCGGATGAGCTGGTCAGCCAGCGAGGAAACGCGGATAGCCTCCTGCTCCAGTCCGCCGGGGGTCAACACCAGATGCTGGTTGAATTCAATAAACTCCACCGGGCAGCGGCACAGTTTCAGCTGCTCCATCTGCCGGGTGGTCTTGTTGACATGGGAGCCGACGATGACAAAGCCGCCGTGGCGGTCGTCGCCGTCGGTGATGTCATTGCGGGTCAGCAGGGGACGGTCGGTCACGCCGCCCAGAATTTTGGGGAGTGCGGCGGCGGTGCGGAACAGGAAGCGCTTACCCTCGGCCATGACACGCAGCAGTGCGGCGGTAAAGACCATGGTGTCCGCATAGTCGGCGGAGTCCACGATCACCTTGTTGAAGCCGGTGACCGTACGCAGCTTTTCTGCGATAGCGTCTACATTACCGGCGCGCAGCTCGTCAATGTCGATGTAGACCATGTCCTCGGCGCGGTAAGCGCCACCGGTCTTTTCCTCACACCATTTGCCCAGATGAGAGTTCTGGTAGCCGAAGCTCTTGTCCCGGGCGAACTCCGTCATACCGGCGGGGGTGAGCTGATCTCCCTCCTGCACATAGTGGACGCCGTGCAGGGTGAAGCGGCCGCCCTCCCGGAAGAAGGGGTAGATGACCTCACCGTCCAGCTCCATGCCATGTCTGGCAAGGGTTGTGCGGATGGTCTCCGTCTCCAGCGGGTAGTGCCCGCGCAGGGTGGAGTCGCTGCGGCTGATGATGAGGGGGGCTTTGCCCGTCTCCTTGGCGGCGGCGAGAATGCGCTCGGCCATGACGGCGTGCTCGGCGGCGGTCTTGTCCGCTGAGAAGCTGCGGGAGTTGGTCAGCACGAAAAACATGGAGTTTGGCTCGTGAAAGCCGTCCAGAATGGCTTGTTCGCTCCAATTTGTGTAGACGGAAATGTCGTGCACGGTCTGAACGCCGGTGGGATCGTCGTCCAGAACGACGATCTTGTGTCCGGGAGCGGCCTTTTCCAGCAGGTGCTGGAGCAGAACGGCAACGCGGGCGGTGTCAGCTGAGGGCAGTGCGTCTAGCACGGACACGGGAAGTGCCTTGGGGGTGTGGATGGTCATCATGCCTTCGCCTCTATTCTACCGGCCTTGACCTCGACGCCGGCCAGAGACTTAAAATACTGGACAATGCCGGAGTGATCGTCATTCAGATGGCCGCCCACCTTGAGAGACTGCATGATCTCCAGCAGCTGGGCGGTCATGGGGAGGGGGACATCCATGGCATGAGCAGAGGACATGACGTTTTTGATGTCTTTCAGATTGATGGAGATTTTGCCACCGGGCACGAAGTTGCGCGAGAGCATCATGGGCGTCTTGGCATCTAGCACAGCACTGCCAGCCAGACCGCCACGGATGGCCTGATATACGCGCTCTGGGTCGGCTCCGGCCTTGGTGGCCAGCACCAGCGCCTCGGACACGGCGGCGATGGTCAGGTTGACGATGACCTGATTAGACAGCTTTGTGATGCTACCACAGCCACAGCCGCCCACCAGCAACCAGGATGCACCCATAGCTTTGAAGTAGGGCACAGCGCGGTCAAAATCCGCCTGTGCGCCGCCTACCATGAAGGCCAGCGTGCCGTCAATGGCCTTTGGTTCGCCGCCGGAGACCGGCGCATCTAGGAAGCCGACGCCGCGCTCGGACAGCCGCTGAGCGAAGGATCGGGACTCCCCCGGGGTGACGGAGCTCATGTCCACAACCAGCGCGCCGGGCTTCATTGCGGCGGCGATGCCGTTTTCACCGAAAAGCACCGTATCCATGATCGGGCCGTTGGGCAGGATCGTAAATACGACGTCACAGGCCGCGCCTAGCTCCTGAGGAGACAGCGCCTCCGCGCCTGCGTCTGTCAGGCGCTTGACAGCGGCGGGATTCAGATCGTATACAGCAGGGGTGTACCCTGCCTTGCTGAGATTGAGCGCCATGGGCGTGCCCATGATACCCAGGCCGATAAAGCCGATTCGTTCCATGCGGTTCACTCCTGTTCATAATAATAGAAAATAATAGAAAAGCGCGTATACTTGTATTACAGGGATGAACTTATTATAGCATCGGCTCAATATAATGTAAAATATCGTTCTCTAATTGGAATTATAAGCGATAGTTATAAAAAAAGCTCATCTCTGGTCAGGAGATGAGCTTTTTTGTGTTATTTGATCTTCTTCAATTTAATAATGATGTAACCCGCGTTGATGTATTGCTCGTTGCCTTTTTTTATCAGCCAGAGTGATCTAGCCGTCGGCGTAGCGGGTCAGGATACCGTTCAGGGTGTCATTGATGGTGGTGACGTAGATCTGCTCGTTCATCAGCTTTTGAATGATCTCTTCCATGGGTGGTTTTCTTCTTTTTTGCGGCAGTTAACCGCCGCGTTTAATGCAGAATGATCTTTTTGCGTACCCACTACAGCAACAGCGAGATCGGTAGCCAGATGGCGACCCATGAACCGGCGATCACAGCCCATCCTCCTCCCAGAACCGTTTATCCAGTGCCCGGCAGATGGCACGACAAAGCTTGATGGTGGGATTATAGTCCCCTTTCTCAATGGCGTTGATGGTCTGGCGGGACGCCCCCGCCAGATCCGCTAACGCCTGCTGTCTCAGATCCTTTGCCGCCTAGTCGGATTTCAATCTTTGGCTTTTCATACTTCTTCTTTCAACTGTTCCTTCCGTTTATCCAAGTGCATCTGTACCGGTTGGGTGACCAGCACCAGCAGTGTGGCGAAGATCTACTCTACCGACCGAAGCGCACAAGTGCCATATAACAGGCGGCATGCATGAGCATACCGCTGTTGAGAACGTGCAATGTGACGCAGTCGCCAATGACCGCACACGGTTTTCTGTATATGGACGCAATTTTGCGTTCCGTGTTATAATTCATTTCAAGTACGTCACTGTTTAATAAGATTTTTACTAACCTTCTAAAGTCAGTAATCTTATTTTACTCTGAGGTGTTTTTCCTCAACCTTCTTGGAATTCTTTGTATTTGAATTATACAAGAAGCTCCTTGACCGTATTCTACTCGGCTAGTTTTCAAATTGCAAATGTGCGGATTTTCTAATAACAAGAAAAGGCCCTGACCTTTTACAGTCAAAGCCTTAATCTCTTTTTTTCTATGCCCTATGAGGTTTTATTTATTGATTTTCAATTACTGCCTTATATGGCGTTAGAAAAATGGACTGCTCATTTCTATCTCTTGTTTTTTCGCTGCTTCTGCACTAAATACATACGGCAGGAACCCTGTTGCCGCCTAAAGACAACCGGGTTTATCGACAGGCTGATAGTGATATAGACATTTCTATCATGTTCGTCAGTTGTAGCATTTTGATGGCAATAATGGCTATATTATTGTAAAAAATTAAAATTCAGCGTTAGACAAATGTCATAGATGGATACTAGACTTAAAGGTATAGCTGTGCATCGCAGCATATTCTTTACTGGCTGTTTCCCTTGAATATGGATTGAATAATGCTCTTAGATGTTTGCCAAAGTGTCGTCCTTTCACGATGTAGAGTGCTTCATCTTACACTATATCAGTTAGCTACCGTCCGTACGTATTTTCAGTGCTTTGCGCAAGAACTTTATTTGTCCATTTATATTGTGTTCCATCTTTGAAAACAAGTCCTTCTTCCTCAAGGCAGTTCATGATGTGAATAGCACGAGAGTAGTCGACTTTGCAGTAGCGCTCAATTGCTCTTATACTGGGGGGATTCGTGCAATGAAAAGGTCTGGATCGATAAGAGTAATAGCCTCCTGCACTTTCGTTAAGTCTGCCCGAACAGAAGGTACAATTGGCATAGTGACTTGCAGGATCAAGGTGAAAAAAATATAATATCATTACAGACACAATCTAGACGATGGACTGGAAGCAATCTGTTGCTTTTGGCATCCGTTTATCAATGCATGAACATCAAGAAAGAGGGGAAACGCAATGCTAGAGACGGAAGAGAGAGATGAAGAAATGATCGTAATGCGCCAGACCGTGAAAATGGTACTGATTATCCTTCGGGATAGCAAGACGATTGATGAGGCGATTGAAAAGCTCTCGCAATGGCTGGAAGAAACCTAATAAAGTGACCGCTCACTGAGCGTAACAGCAAGCGGTCAAGCGGTCGAGAAACTCTTAAATCTAAGACAAATTCAAGAGATGGGACAACGATAATCCTACCCTGTCCCATCTCAAGTATAGCACGATGGGAAGGAAATAACAATATTGAAGATAGGAAAAGTGATGGGGCATCGGAGTGACAGAGAACAGATTTGCGGACGAAACAAAATAACTAAAAAAGAGTCCTGAACAATTTCAGGACTCTTTTGGTGGAGACTGGGAGACTCGAACTCTCGACCTCATGCGTGTGAAGCATGCGCTCTAGCCAGCTGAGCTAAGCCTCCAGTGGTGACCCGTACGGGACTCGAACCCATGTTACAGCCGTGAAAGGGCCGTGTCTTAACCACTTGACCAACGGGCCAATTTTAGGATCTCTCCGAACACCAAAGTATCCGGAGAGATGTTATGGTAGCGGCACCTGGATTTGAACCGGGGACACTACGGGTATGAACCGTATGCTCTAGCCAACTGAGCTATGCCGCCATAAGTTTCATCCCTCAACAGGGACAATTGGCATTATACAAAATCTGAACGAAAAAGTCAAGACTATTTTTCAAAAAAATCTTTTTATTTTCCTCCGGTATTCCTGCGTTGACAAAGGGGTGGATATATTGTAATGTTTACACATGAGTTATATATTTTTTGATTTAGAATGGAATCAAGGGTATCCACGCAGCGAAGCGGACAAGTTGGATGAGATCATCCAGATTGGCGCGGTTAAGCTGGAGAATTGGCAGGCAGAGGGCGAAAAGTTCTCTGCCTATGTGCGTCCCAGCATTCACCGCAAGCTGCATCATCAGGTGCGCAAAATGCTTCCGCTGAATCAGGACGAATTGTTTCATGCGGGATGCTTCCCGGAGGTTATTTGTTCCTTCTTTGATTGGTGTGGGGAAGGCGCTAAGTTCTTTACCTGGGGACCAAGTGATGCCAAAGTGTTGGACCTGAACCTCGCCTGGTATGGCATGGAAGAATACCTTTCTCTGGAGCCATACGACCTGCAGCGTGCATTTGATCTCATGCTGACGGCAGATCACCAGACGTCTTTAAAGGATGCAGTAGAGGTGCTGCACCTGTCGGAGCCATTTGCGTTTCATGATGCGTGCAACGATGCTCAGTATACGGCACTGGTAGGTGCAGAAATGATTCGTCGCTTCGGTTCGTTGCCACCGGTTCGGGAACTGGCAGAACGCGAGCAGGAGTTGCGCAGAAAAAGAAAAGAGGCGGCGGCGAGGGAAGCTTCTGCAGAGCTGGATGAGATTTTCCGCAGTGCAGTGCCGTTGATGGAGCGAAAGTGCGGAACGTTTTCCAGCGAAGGAGATTGCCTGAAAAGCCGCAATGCCCGCGTGTTTCGCTGCCCTAAATGCGAAAACTGGCTGTGCAACGGCAATTGGTACCAACTGGGGCATAGTTATGTGGCGCGCAGTCGTTGCATGGAGCATGGCAGATTTTACACCGTATTGCAGCAAACCCGAAAAGGGGAACGTTGGCAGGGGAAATGCAAGGTGTTTACAGACGAGGTGTTGTCAGCATCCCTGTTCAAGCTGTGCAAATTAGCCGGTGAGGTGATTACCGTATGCGTGCTGCCTCGAAGCAAATACAGTCATAGGCGAAAGCGTGCAAAAACCATTACGGTAAAACCGGTGGAACAGAAAGATAAAGAAAACGGGTAAGGAAAACCGCCTGAAAAATACAAAGGACAGTGCAACAAGAGTTACACTGTCCTTCTTTTTAACTTAAAATAAACGGATGGATTATTTTTCTTTGGGTTGCTTTTTGCCTGGCGCAGTATATTGCCGAAGGTGTCGGGGCCGGGCACAGCCAATGAGGGTTAAATTGCAGGCGTGTGCCAGCTGTATTGCCTCTGCCGTAGGGCTGGCTTTAGTACATAAAACGGGTAATCCGGCGCGGATGGCCTTTGCTACCATGTCGGTAGGCAACCGGCCACTGGAGTATGCAATGCAACTTGCCAAGTCAATATTGTGGCGCAAAGCATAGCCGATGGCTTTATCCAGTGCATTGTGTCGGCCAATATCTTCGCAGGAAAAGAGCAACTTGTTTCCTTGTGCAAGAAAGCAGCTGTGGATAGCGCCGGTAAGTTTGTGCAGAGGAGTGTCTTCGCTGAATCGATCGGCCAGAGCAAAAACCTGTTCCGACGACCACTCAATCGGCGTTACCGGTGTAAGTGCTTCGTGCTGCAGAAAGTCGCCGTTCAGAATGCGGTTGCCGGTGCAGCAGGTGGGGGTAGATGGAACAAAATCACGGCGCGGTGCATTCGTAGATTCTGCAAGAATTACTTTTGCTCTGCGGCCACTTTCACAAATATAGACCAGGGATATGTCAGCGGTTGTGCGGATAATGCCTTCACTGAGCAGACGCCCAAGAACCAATTCGGTCAAATATTGAGGGGTGCAGACCAATTTCATGGTGAGGCGTTCGTTGATATAAATGTCTATTGGGTGCTCTGTCAGCACGATGGATTGTTCTGTGGAAGCTTCCCCTGTGCGGGTTACAAAGGTATGCAGCTCCGTCTGTGTGGGTTCTAAGTTGTGATACAGTTCCTGCAGCTTCATGGGATCAATGCTTGCTCTTGTGGAGATAACAGAACCAATACACCCAGCCGACAAGGGAACCGCCGACCAGATTGCCGAGGCTGACGGGCAGAAGATTTTTCAGAAAGAAGTTTGGCCAGGTAAGAACACTCATGTCTACGCCTGCAGCAGTTGCTGCCTCTGCAAAGGTGGGAATTGCCTTGTCGAACAGACCGGCACCGATGTAGAACATATTGGCAATGCTGTGCTCAAATCCGCAGAGGACGAAGATCATAATCGGGAAAAATAACCCGATGATCTTCCCGGCAACATCCTTTGCCGCAAAAGAAATCCATACGGCAATACAAACCAGGAAATTGCACAGAATGCCGCGAATAAAGGCATCACCAAAGGTCATGGAGCATTTCGAAATGGCGGTGTTGATTG
>CAVLAO010000005.1:10672-15820 GCA_963660915.1 Bacteroides sp. CAG:927
GGCAACAGCCAAATCATTGTGAAACAGCCCAAGCTGATGAGAATAGGCGACACCGGCAGAAACCAGCAGGGCGCCGATCAGATTGCCGATATAAACAATCACCCAGCTTTTCAGCACTTGAGGAAGACGTACTTCCTTTTCCAGCAGGGGGATCACCAACAGACAGTTACCGGTAAATAATTCACTTCCGGCAAGCAAAACCATGGTCAGTCCGCCGGGAAAAACGCAGGCACCGATGAATTTGCCGACAGAGGCCAAAGGAATGGAAACGGACACAGTATTGGCACCAATGCCGCCAAATGCGATAAATGCACCGGCCATAATGCCAAGAATCAGCATTTTGATAGCAGGGAGATTGACTTTTGCCTTTCCAGTGGCGATGTAATTGCTTGCCACTTCGGCAGGGGAAAAGAAATTCATAAAGATGCTCCTTATAAAAGATATAAATCCACGATATTATATGACGAACACATGAAGGGAGTTTTGTAAAACAAAAACAAAAAGTAAAGTGCAAACTGTGCAATAAATACTAGTATTTTTGTTTCGAGTATGGTATAAAATTACGTATTTGTATCTAAAAACGAATAAAAGATCGAAAAAACGGAGATAGAAAGAGTTTAGAAAGGGGCGACGAAACTGTGACTAAGATTTTTTTGGCTGACCCGGAGAACTGCGATGTAAAGATCGGGAATCTTCTTGGTAAGTTCGTCAATAAGGTAATTAGCTATCCGCCTGGAACATGTCCTCTTACGGTACAATATTCCTTGCTGTATGCTTCTATGAACCAAACCTGCGGTAAGTGTGTTCCCTGTCGGGATGGCTTGCCTCAGTTGGCTATGATGTTGAAGAAAATCTTGGACGGCGATGCAACGATGGAAACGCTGGACGAGATGAAGGAACTGGCCACCATGATTCGTGACAGTGCGGATTGCGCAATCGGTTATCAGTCTGCCACTGAGGTTTTGCGTGGATTAAATAGTTTTAAACTGGAATATCAAAGTCATATTCAGAAGAAACTTTGTCCGGCCGATGTGGGACAAAAGGTTCCCTGCATTAATCTATGTCCGGCCCATGTGGACATTCCAGGTTATATCGCATTGGTAGGAGAACAGGATTATGCCGGAGCGATTAATCTAATCCGTAAGGATAATCCTTTGCCGACGGCCTGCGCCATGATTTGTGAGCATCCCTGCGAAAATCGGTGCCGCCGTCGCTTAATTGATGATGCGGTGAATATCCGTGGACTGAAAAAATATGCTGTGGATCAGATTGCGGCAGATCAGGTGAAGGTGCCTGCGCCAAACGAGAAGACGGGAAAGAAGATTGCGATTATCGGCGGTGGCCCTGCCGGCCTGACTTGCGCTTATTTCCTGGCACAGATGGGGCACAAGGCGGTTATCTTTGAGCGGCAGGAAAAATTAGGCGGAATGCTGCGCTATGGCATTCCAAACTATCGTTTCCCGAAAGACCGTCTGGATGAGGATATTAACGCAATTCTCTCTGCCGGTGACATTGAAGTGAGAACGAACACTCTCATTGATACGCCGGAAGAAATTCGACGGATCCGCGAGGAATATGACGCCATGTTCGTTGCAATTGGTGCGCAGGTGGGCAAAAAGCTCCGTTTAGATGGCATTGATGCGAAAAATGTGGAATCGGCAGTGGATATGCTGGATCGCGTCGGCAATGGACATATTCCGGATTACACAGGGAAAACCGTTGTTGTAATCGGCGGCGGCAATGTGGCAATGGATGCGGCCCGCAGTGCACTGCGCTGCGGTGCAAAGGATGTGCGAATTGTCTATCGCCGCCGTCAGGATGATATGACAGCGCTGAATACGGAAATTGAGTCCGCTGTTATGGAGGGCATTGAGCTGATGACCCTTCAGGCACCAAAAGCCATTGAAAAGGATGCAGATGGAAATTGTACGGCTCTGGTAGTACAGCCCCAGATGATTGGTCCCTATGACAAGGCGGGACGTCCCAGCCCGATGGATGCCAGCAAGCCTTCGTTTGCGGTTCCATGCGAGGTTATCCTGATCGCTGTCGGACAGGACATTGTCAGCAAGCCGTTTGAGAAATTTGGCATGCAGGCTAATCGCGGTGTGTTTAAGGCAGGGTTGGATACTGCGGTAGAGGAAATGCCCGGCGTGTTCGTGGGCGGTGACTGCCAAACGGCTCCCGCAACAGCAATTCGGGCCATTGCAGCAGGAAAGGTTGCGGCGCGCAATATTGATCACTATTTAGGGTATGATCACAAGCTGAGTTGCGAGGCAGAGGCTCCGATTGCAAAGGAAAATAATCGTACGCCTACCGGTCGGGCTAATATTACGGAGCGGCCTGCGTATATCCGTAAGCACGATTTTGAACACGTGGAGAACCCCTATACACTGGAAGAAGCAATGCAGGAGGCAGGACGTTGCCTGCGTTGCGATCACTTCGGCTGCGGTTTGCTGAAAGGAGGGCGCGACTGATGAAGAACATTATCCTGGACGGCAAGGCACTGCAGGTACCGGACGATTATACCATCCTTGCGGCTGCCCGCCACAACGATGTAAAAATTCCAACGCTCTGTTACCTGAAGCATGTCAGCAATGTGGCCTCCTGCCGTGTTTGCGTGGTGGAAGTTGAAGGTATGGAAAAACTGCCCACTGCCTGCAACACAGTGGTGCAGGAGGGCATGGTGATCCATACAAAAAGCGAGCGGGTAATTAAGTCTCGCAAAATTGCGCTGAATTTATTGCTGTCAAACCATCACCAGGATTGCTTTTCCTGTGCCTCCAATGGTGTTTGTGAGCTGCAGAAGGTTTGCAATGAGTATGGTGTGGCCCATCCAAGCTTTGACGGAACCCGGTATAAAATTGAAAGCGAAGAGCGCAACAGCAATCCGTTCATGGGTTATCGGCCCACGCTGTGCATTCATTGCCACCGCTGCGTGAATACCTGCGCAAAGGTCAGCGGACGTAATGCAATCAGTGTGGGAAAGACCGGCATGTTCAATGTGATTGACACGCCTTTTGGTCCGGATTGGGAAAGTACATTGTGTGAGTCCTGCGGCAACTGCGCAGAAGCATGTCCAACGGGAGCACTGTATAAAAAAGAAGCCAAGTACTACCGCAGTTGGGAGATTCGCCGTGTACGAACCACCTGCCCACACTGTGCAGTTGGCTGCCAATATGACCTTCTGGTGAAAAACAACCGAATTGTTGGCGTAGAGGGTGCACTGGATGGACCGACCAACCGCGGGCGTTTGTGCGTGAAGGGACGGTTTGGTTCCTACAAATTTGTTATGTCTGGCGATCGTATTACAGATCCGCTGATTAAGGATAAGAGCACCGGTAAATTCCGCAAGGCCAGCTGGGATGAAGCACTTGATTTGGTAGCCAGCCGCTTTATGCAGTTGAAGAAAGAGTACGGTCCGGATTCTCTGGCAGGTTTTGCCTGTTCACGTTCGCCAAATGAAGACATTTATATGGTGCAGAAGATGGTGCGTACCTGTTTTGGCACTAATAATACAGATAACTGCGCCCGTGTTTGCCATTCTGCATCTGTGGCCGGGTTGGCAAAAACGCTTGGTTCCGGCGCTATGACGAACCCGATTTACGACATCACTCACGATGTGGATGCGATCATGCTGGTAGGGTCCAATCCGGAAGAAGCACATCCGGTTGTTGGCATGCAGATTCGTGAGGCGGTTCGCAACGGGTGCAAACTGATTGTGGTGGATCCCCGGGATATTGACCTGGCAGCTCAGGCAGATGTGCACCTGAAGCTTCGTCCCGGCACAAATATTGCCTTTGCGAATGGTATGTGCCATGTGTTTATTGAGGAAGGTCTGATTGATGAACAGTTCATTGCCGAGCGTACAGAAGGCTTTGAAGAACTAAAGAAAATCGTTGCAGACTATACCCCGGAGAAAGTAGCAGAAATCTGTCACATTGATCCTGACGATTTGCGTCAGGCTGCCCGCATCTATGCGAAAGCAAAGAAGGCGCCGATTATCTATTGCTTGGGAGTTACAGAACACTCTACCGGAACAGAAGGCGTTATGTCCATGTCGAACATGGCGATGATGGTGGGCAAATTGGGCCGAGAGGGTTGCGGTGTGAATCCGTTGCGCGGACAGAACAACGTGCAGGGTGCCTGCGATATGGGCGCTCAGCCGAACCAGTTCCCCGGCTACCAAAACGTCACAGATCCGGTGATTCGCGAGAAGTTCGAGAAGGCATGGGGCGTAAAGCTTCCGTCTGAAATCGGCGTTCATGCGACAGACGTGTTCCCGGCTGCCATTCGGGGTGAAATCAAGGGCCTGTATATTTACGGCGAAGATCCGGTCGTCACGGATCCGGATACACACCATATTTTGAAGGCGCTGAACAGCCTGGACTTCTTTGTGGTACAGGAGCTGTTTATGACGGAAACGGCACAGCTGGCAGATGTTATCCTACCGGGCCGCTCTTATGCAGAAAAAGAAGGAACTTTCTCCAATACAGAACGCCGCGTGCAGCGGGTAAGAAAAGCAATTGAAGTGCCGGGCAATATGCGGTTGGATACGGATATTCTCTGCGACCTGATGCGCCGCATGGGGTACAATCAGCCGACATTGACTGCAGCAGAGATCTTTGATGAAATGGCAGCATTGACACCTTCGTTCAGCGGAATGAGCCATGAACGTCTGGATCATACGGACGGACAATACCTCCAGTGGCCTTGTCCCACTAAGGATCATCCTGGTACACCAATTATGCATGTAGGAAAGTTCAGCCGCGGCCTTGGTTGGTTCTATCCTACAGTGTATGTGCCTGCGGCGGAGCTCCCGGACAAAGAGTATCCTACAATTCTGACTACCGGTCGAATCCTGTATCATTACACGACACGTGCTATGACAGGACGTACCCCCGGGCTAATGGAGATTTCCGGCAATTCCTTTATCGAAGTGAACTCCGAGGACGCCAAGGCATTGGGAATTAAGAACGGAGAGCGCATTCGCGTGAAGTCTCGCCGCGGTGAAATCACTTCCGAAGCACGTGTATCAGAAAAAACCAGCCCCGGTGAGGTGTGGATGCCGTTCCACTTCCCGGACGGTGATGCCAACTGGCTGACCAACCCTGCTCTGGATAAATTTGCCCGAATTCCGGAATATAAGGT
>CAVLAO010000005.1:15830-22597 GCA_963660915.1 Bacteroides sp. CAG:927
TGTGCCTGCCGCTTGGAAAAGATCCCGGATAGCGAAGCGTACGATGAGAACGGCAACTATATTACGCAGGCTATGGTTGCAGCGCAGGTGCAGGAGCAGATGCGCAAGACGGTTGAAGATTTAATGCCTGAGGCATAAACAACATTGAGCACATATGGGAAACCGCAGGATAGACAAACGCCTATCCTGCGGTTTTTCTATCGATGAAGTTGTGAAGGGAATGTGAGGTCAGCGATTGAGAATCTCCATGAACTGGTCACCGGTGATGGTTTCCTTTTCATAAATGAAACGTGCCAATTCATCCAGCTTTGCCTCATTCTCCCGCAGCAAGCGGACAGCTTTTGCATGCTGAGTGCGAACGATTTCTACTACCTTTTCGTCGATTGCCCTTGCAGTGGCTTCACTGCAGGAGCGCGTTCCGGAAGAACCGAGATATCCGCCGGCAGTGCGTTCCATACAGACCATGTCGAATTCGCTGGTCATACCATAGCGCGCCACAATTGCTCTGGCCATTGCTGTCGCTTTTTCGATGTCATTGGATGCTCCGGTGGTGACCTCGTTAAAGTGAACTTCCTCAGCAGCGCGTCCGGCAGTAATGGTGACAATTCGGTTTTCCATTTCCGTTCGCGTCATCAGGTAGCGTTCTTCTTCGTCTAGCTGCATTGCATAGCCCAATGTTCCGCCGGTACGAGGGAGAACGGTGATCTTCTTTACCGGTGCAGAATGGGTTTGAAGTGCAGCAGCAAGGGCGTGACCGATTTCGTGGTAACAGACGACCCATTTTTCCTTGTCGCTGAGGATGGCGTTCTTCTTTTGATAGCCCACTGATATGATCTCAACGCTCTCTTCCAGGTCATGCTGACTGATTTTGTTTCGATTTTCCCGAAGTGCCATCAAACCGGCCTCGTTGACAATGTTGCGCAGTACAGCGCCGGAAGCACCGGAGGCAAGATTTGCCACCTCACGGAGGTTCAGATTATCTTCGTGTGTCATGGATTCCAGATAGTGCTGCAGAATCTGAATGCGGCCCTCGATGTCCGGCAGCTCCACCGGGATTTCCCGGTCAAAACGTCCGGGACGGCGCAGAGCTGCATCCAACAGTTCCGGTCGATTGGTTGCGGCAAGTACAATGATTTCACTTTTCTCATCAAAACCATCCATCTCGGCCAGGAGCTGAATCAGAATAGAGTCGTTGCTTCCGGTGTGGCTGCCGGAGCGGGAAGCGCCGATGGCATCGATTTCGTCAATAAAGATAATGCAAGGAGAAAGTTCTCTGGCCTTTTGAAATAGAGATCGTACCTTTTCCGCGCCGACACCGACATATTTATCGATGAATTCACTTCCGGAAATCGAGAGGAAGGGAACACCGGCTTCCCCGGCAACAGCCTTAGCCAGCATTGTTTTTCCAGTGCCGGGAGGGCCGTAGAGAAGGGCGCCTCTCGGGACACGCGCGCCGATGGCCTGGTATTTTGCGGGATGTTTTAGAAAGTCAACGACTTCCTGCAGCATTTCCTTTGCTTCATCTTCACCGCATACATCGGCAAAGCGAATTTTTGCATGTTCCTCTGAGAACAGTGTTGCTCCACTGGCATCCTTACCGAACACCATAGCACCGTCTGCATTGGAGAGAACTTCCTCTGCTGCTTTTTCAAAGTCAGAGGGCAACAAAGTGGTCAAGTCGGATTTTTCCAACTGAGCCCGCATGACTGCCTTGCTCCAGGTACGGTCAAACAGATTGCGTACAAAACGGGCATTGGCAAAGTTGGGGCTGAGATAAATATTGTTGGGCAGAGTAGTGAAAAATTCTTTTACCTGATTGATGAATTCCTCGCCAAAGAGAAAATCTTTTCGGGCAAGGGCAAAGAAAATTTCCGAAAGCTGCTCTCGAGTGTAGTTTGGAAAGTGAATTTCATAAGGCATTCGCTGTACCAGACCGGGATTTGAACGCATCAGATCGTCAATCTCGTCTTTATAACCGGCCATAATAACAACCATGTCATCCCGGTGGTTTTCCATCTCACTGAGCAGAGTGTTCAATGCATCATCATTGAAAGAACTGCCCCGGTCGTTGTCGTTGCTGGAAAGAGCATAGGCTTCGTCGATAAACAGGACACTGCCATAGGCATCACGACAAATCTGTGCTGTTTTGGGCGCAGTATGACCGACATATTTTGCAATTAGATCAACGCCTTCATACTCAAAAAACATACCTTTGCGGAGAATACCGCGCTCCTTGAGCAATTGTCCCAGGATGCGGGCAACCGTTGTCTTTCCGGTTCCGGGATTGCCTACAAAGCGCATATGGATGGAAGGACGACTGGAGGTGCTGTTCTTAACAGCGTATTCAATCAGGGACACAATTTCGTCCAATTGTTTTGCCACGGGTTCCATGCCGATCAGTTGCCGCAACTGTTCTTCAGCACTGAGATTCATCAGGTCATCATCCTGACGCAATCCCCTCAAATCTGTGGCAGTAATGGTCTCCTGCGAGGTGGTGCTTTGCGGCAATTGTCGCAGCTTTTCGTACACAAGGCGATCAAGGATCTTTTCCGCTGTTTTAATGCCATAAAAGCGACCGTCGCTTTTTTCATGGGCGACAATTTGAGCAAAGAGCGGTTCAACCGAGTCATCTAATTTAAAACCGTACTTTTGCGCGGCTTGTCCGGCGCAAGCATAGAGATCATCGAAATCCATGGGAACAAAGGTGATGGTGCGAAGGAAGAATACATCATCGAGAATGCGCTCTATGTTTTGCAGAGACTTTTTCTCTAAAAATGGCACGCGAAATACTAACACACCCCGATTGCAGGCAGAAATTGTGCGCAGCAAATCATGATAAACCGGTTTGTCCAGGTTGCCCTGGCATTGGGTTAAATCCAGACAAATTACGCAGTCCTGCCATTTGCGCAGGCTTTTCTTCAGCGAATCCTGCTGTTTCTCCATTTCTTTCGGATCGTCTTGATCTGAAATTTTAATTTCTGCCGGTTCAGGATCCGAAATGAGATGGTTTTCTTTTAAAAGTTCCGATAAAAGTTTTAGAGCAGTCGTCAAGCCATATCCGTCATCAATGGAAAATAGGTATGTATTGCGCTGGATGTAGGAGTTGCTTTTCAGGTTGCGGATCGGAGCAGCTAAACGGGTCAATTCGTCAGCCAGAGCTTTGAATTCGTTTGCGCCAACAAGATTGTGAATGCGAGCCAAAGCGCCGCTCTTTGCGGTCGGAGGAGCATCGGAAGAGTTGCCGCTGCCGCTGTGCTGTTGAACCTCACCCCATATGCTGGCTTCCAGCATGGTGCGTGCCCGTGCAAGGGCCTCCTCGGAAGGGGCGGTTTCCTGGGCAGAAGAAGCAACGTCTGTATTGGAAGGGGATGCCTCACCTGCGGTGCCGGACGAGGATGCAGATTGTAATTCGACCTTCAGTTGACAGGGCATGCTTCCGGCCATTTCAGCTAATTTATTGCGAATTATATCAGAAACGTTTTCATCCGTACTTTGATCGGTCAGAAGAATCCTGCAGTTGGTGTCTTGAAGAGCTTTGACCTTGGTTTTATATTCCTTACCAAGGGATTCTATCATTTTTCGAATGAGCAGGGAGGCAGAGATCTTCCCCTGCAGATCGAGTGAGCTGCCAAAATCAATACTTACAAGGTATGAATTCATGATTTTCTCCTCTCTATCGTGTTTACGATGGAGCTTAACATTTTAATTGTAAAAGCTCCACCATAAAAAATCAACTATTTTAACCGATAAAATAATGCGGCGTGAATAGAATATAATTGTATGCTATGCAAAGAAAATAAAAATGATTCTGTAACCGGGCAAGAACTATTGAAAATACACAAAAAATACGATATAATAACATTGACAGCAGGACGTCTGCATAAGGTTTCGATGGAGGAGGGTTTATTATGAAGACGAAATGGGTCATTACAATCGGACGCGAATTTTGCAGTGGAGGAGCGGAAACAGCCCACAAAGTTGCAGAATTACTGGACATCCCCTACTATGACAAGGAAATTATTGATAAAACCGTAGAGCGTACTCAACTGAGTGAAGAGACTGTCAGCAGACATGATGAACAGCCAATCGGTTATCATGATGTGAGTGGATTTCAATATGGTAATTTATGGTACAATAGCGACCCGTCGCTGATGTTGCCGATGGGAATGCGGGTTGCAGACGCTCAGTTTGAGGTTATTCGTCAGGCGGCGGAACAGGGCCCCTGTGTTGTCGTAGGCCGTTGCGCAGACTATGCACTGGAAGAGCGGGATAATGTATTGGATGTGTTCATTCGTGCTGACTTGGAATATCGCGTACATCGGGCGATGGAGATGTTCCAGCTGGTGGAAGCGGATGCACGAAAATTGATTCGTCGTACAGACAAAATTCGCTCCAGCTATTATCGTTATTATACGCAGACAACTTGGGGGGATCCGGATCACTACGATCTGGTGATTGATGCTGGTACGTTGGGAACAGACACAGCAGCGGCAATTATTGCTGCATTAGCGCAACGGGATGACATCCAAAAATATCGATAAAAAATTGGGGCGCACAGTGTTGTGCGCCCTTTTATGTTGCCGAATAGATCGGATTACAAAATTACATAGGCAGCGGCGATGGCGAATACCAAGGCAGGTAATAGGTTTGCTACCTTAATTGTTTTAGGCCAGACAAGATTGATGCCAACGCAGAAAATCAGAATATTTCCAACCAGGGAAAGATTGTTCAGCATGGCTTCCGTCACAAATCCGGACAGAACTACAGCCAGTGCGGTTATGCTGCCCTGGATTAATGCAACGGGCAAAAACGAGAAGACACAACCTTTTCCCATGGAGGACGCCATGATCATAACAATGATGAAATCCAAGATTGCTTTGGCCATCAATGTGGAGTGGTCTCCGTAGATGCCGTCTTGAATGGAACCCATGATGCCCATAGCACCGATGCTTACTGTAAGAGAGGCGGAAACAAAGCCGTTGGTAAACTGGTTGTCTCCATCACTGCCGGTTTTATGCTTGAGCCAATCACCGAAACGTTCGAATAGCGCGTCAATATCGATGATTTCACCCACCAATGCGCCCAGTGCCAGTGAAAGTATCAGGGTCATGCTGCCGGAAACCGTCAAGCCTCCATCTGTGGGGACTAACATCTTGGACAGCGTGCCCGCGGCACCGAGAAACATAACAGAAAAGCCAGTGGATTTAATAATGGTGTCCTGATAATGTTCTTTTAGAAAACGTTTGCCAAGAATGCCCAGCATACCGCCAAAGATGATGGCGAATGCGTTGATGATTGTTCCAAATCCTCTCACAGAATATCGCCCCGTTTATTTTTTGAAGTTATTTGCAGTTCCTGCCGGCCGTTCAATATGGCTTGCTGTAGAGCATCACCCTGATAGCATAGTTTGAGGGAGAAAAAAGGAATGTTCTGATCCAGAAGACGCAGAAAGATTTTGTCTCCTTCCCAGATGTTTTTTGTCAGAAGTTCTTTCTTATCAATCCATTCTAATGTGCCTTCGTCGCAGTCCAGAAGTTGGCCGGTAAAGGCGTTGCTCCAGAACAGGTGCATATATTCTGTTCCCCATTGGTCGGAGACAAAGGTTACAATGCCTCGATATTCCCAGTCTGTCATGGTAAGACCGGTTTCTTCCAGAACCTCCCGAAGAACGCAGTCTTCCGGACTTTCGGATGGTTCGAATTTGCCCCCGACACCGATCCATTTGTCTTTGTTTGCATCGACTGTTTTTTTGATCCGATGCAGCATTAGATATTTTCCGTTCTGCTCCAGGTAGCAAAGTGTTGTGTTTTGGGGTGCATTGGAATTCATGTATATCGTCTCCTCGGCGTAATCCCTCGCATCATAACACATCAGGAAGAAAAATGCAAAAATTGATTTTGATTTTACTGTTTACTGCTTTTTTGGGGAACATAGATCGAGTATAATCAGGAAAAGACACGTAGAAGGAGAGAAACATCTATGTCCATCGCAATTATTACCGGTGCGTCCAGCGGACTTGGTGCAGAGTATGCACGTCAATTACTGAAACAGGCGCAAGTAGAGGAGCTTTGGCTGATTGCGCGCAGAAGAGAAAAAATGGATGCGCTGTGCGAACAACTGAGGAAGATATATCCCAAGTGCCTGTTTCGTGTCATTTCGTTGGATTTAACAACGGAGGAAGCGATTTGCACGTATGAAGAAATGCTGAAAAAGCAACGACCTGAGGTGCAATGGCTAGTCAATGCAGCAGGAATGGGAAAGATGGGATGCAATGTGGATATTGGGCGAAAGGCACTGGATCAAATGCTGTTGTTGAATGCGAAGGCTGCAATGGATGTGACACAAATAACCATGCCTTATATGAAGCGGGGAGGACATATACTGGAGATCTGTTCCACAGCGTCATTTCAGCCGTTGGGGGGATTGGGAGTCTATGCGGCAACAAAATCCTTTTTGCTCAGTTACAGCCGATCGCTGCATTTTGAGGTTAGAAAACATGGAGTCATTGTAACTGCAGTTTGTCCCTATTGGATTCGGGATACGGAGTTTATTGCCGTTGCGAGAGAGACAAAGGACAGCACCGCGGTACGGCATTTTCCATTGGCATCCCATGCCAGCCATGTAGTGCGCCATTCCTTGATGGATGCACGGTTGGGATTGAGTGTTTCTACTCCGGGACCAGTCTGTACGGCGCATCGACTGATTGCTAAATTTATTCCTCACGATTTACTTTTGTTGGGTTGGGCCGGCTTGCGGCGGATTTGAGG
>CAVLAO010000005.1:22607-55938 GCA_963660915.1 Bacteroides sp. CAG:927
AAACCATGAAAATTTCAACCAAGGGACGATATGCGTTACGTCTTTTACTGGATATCGCCCGACAAGGGGAAGGCGCTGTGGTCTCACTGAAGGAAATCTCCGGACGACAGGGAATCAGTGTGAAATATTTAGAGCAGATTGTGCTGAAATTAAACAAAAACGGTTTCTTAAAGAGTATTCGTGGGGTACAGGGAGGCTATATGCTGACACGAACACCGGCGGAATATAATGCAGGTGATGTGCTTCGGGCGGTGGAAGGCAGCCTTGCACCGATTACCTGTCTGCAGAGCGAAATCAATCAGTGTGAACGGTGCGATCACTGTGACACGCTTTGGTTTTGGGAAGGCATGGATCGGGTCATTAACGAGTATGTAGATCAGTATTCCCTGCAGGATTTCATCGACCATTTGCCGGAGATAAACGTATAGTTTGGTGCTTTTATGCAGACGCACACGGGATTCGTGTGCGTCTAACTTTTTTAAAAATCCTACTTGACAAATAGGGAATGATATAATATCCTATAAAAGAACTAGAGATTAAGGAGGACGCACCTATGAACGTCTATTTTGATAATGCAGCTACCACATCGGTGAGCAAGACCGCACTGGATGCGATGATGCCCTGCCTGACTGAGTGCTACGGCAATCCGTCCAGCATTCACGAGATGGGTCGTGAGGCAGAGCGGCTGTTAGATGAAGCGCGTGTATCTGTGGCGGACTGTCTTGGAGCCCGTCCGGAGGAAATTTTCTTTACTTCCGGAGGCAGCGAAGCGGATAACTGGGCAATCACACAGGTGGCAGCCATCGGCGCACGCAAGAACAAGAAGCACATTATTTCCACCACTTTTGAGCATCATGCCGTTTTGCACACACTAAAGAAGCTGGAGAAGCAGGGCTATGAGGTGACATTGCTTCCGGTGCATGAGGATGGCTTGGTTCGTTTAGATGAGTTGGCAGATGCAATTCGGGAAGATACCGCACTGGTGACCATCATGTATGCCAACAATGAGATCGGGACTATTCAACCTATTGAGGAAATTGGCAAGCTGTGTCATGAGAAGGGCGTTTTGTTCCATACAGACGCAGTTCAGGCGGTAGGTCACTTGCCAATCGATGTAAAAGCGCAGAATATCGATTTGCTGAGCCTGTCTGGTCATAAGTTCCATGGACCCAAGGGTGTTGGCGCGCTATACTGCCGTCGGGGGATTTTCCTGGGCAACCTAATTGAAGGCGGCGGTCAGGAACGGGGAAAGCGTGCCGGTACAGAGAATATGGCAGGCATCCGGGGAATGGCAGCTGCACTGAAGGAAGCTGTTGACCATATGGATGAGAATATTGCAAAGGTTACCGCACTGAGAGATAAGCTGATTGCAGGAGTGTTGCAGATTCCGGCCTGCAGATTGAATGGAGCTCCGACAAAGCGTCTGCCCGGTAATACAAATTTCTGCTTTGCTGGCATCGAAGGGGAGTCTTTGCTGCTGATGTTGGATTTGAAGGGAATTTGTGCTTCCTCCGGCAGTGCCTGTACTTCCGGCAGTTTGGATCCCAGCCATGTGCTTCTGGCCATTGGACTGCCTAAGGAAGTTGCCCACGGTTCTCTCCGTATGACACTGGATGAAGTTAATACGGAAGAGCAGGTAGATTATGTACTGGAGCAGTTGCCGGGAATTGTACGCAGACTGCGCGATATGAGCCCTGTATGGGAAGAAATGGTTAACAAGGGCGAAGTGGCCCCATATGCAGACTGAGAATAACGTGACGAAAGGAACGATGTGCTATGGCAATGACATACAGTGAAAAAGTAAGAGATCACTTTGCAAATCCCCGTAATGTAGGGAAAATGGATGATGCAGACGGTGTCGGTGAAGTTGGCAACGCAGTCTGCGGCGACATCATGAAGATGTATTTGAAAATTCGGGATGACGTAATTGTAGACGTAAAGTTTAATACGTTTGGCTGCGGTTCTGCTATTGCAACCAGCTCTATGGCAACAGAACTGATTAAAGGCAAGCCGGTTTCGGAAGCATTGAAGCTGACCAACCAGGCAGTGGTTGAGGCGCTGGACGGATTGCCTCCCGTAAAGATCCACTGCTCAGTGTTGGCAGAGGAAGCAATCAAGGCGGCTTTGAAGGACTATTACGAGCGGAAGGGGTTGCCTGTTCCGGAGGAGTGTCTTAAGGCCAGCGAGCATGATTGCGAGCATTGTTGTTAAGTTTGGTGAAAATGTTGAGGCTTCCGCTTGCGGGAGTCTCAATGTTTTTGAATAAAAGGAATTAAAGCACTCCCCAAATGAGCCCCATATCGTCAAGAAATTATTAGCAGGAAAGAAGCGTAATAAAAAGTTTAAAATTTTGTAAGGTCTTCCTTTTGCAAAAATCAATGAAATTTGCTATAATCATAAGAAAAATTGGCGATTTCAGAGGGATTGATATGACTAATCTGACAAAGCGTGCAATGGCAGATGCATTAAAGGAGCTTCTGTCCAGCCGCACATTGGCACGTATTACAATTCAGGATGTGGCGGATGCTGCCGAAGTAAGTCGGAAAACATTTTACTATCACTTCCACGATATCTACGAGTTGGTGGAATGGATGCTTGTGGAAGAATGGCAAGTGAGTATTAAGCAGGGGGACGATCCAAAACTCTGGCTGCGAAACGTAGCGTCTACTATCAGCTACACAATGGAAAACCGTAAGTGGGTTATGAATATTTATCAATCGATGGATCATGATCAATTGGAACGCATTCTCTGCAAGGTAACCCGTCCTCAGGTAGTAAAGAGTTTTGATACCATTGTTGCAGGCCGACCGATAGATAAGGGAGACCGGCAATTTGTGCTGGATATGTTTACTTACGGCATAGCGGCTCTGGTGCTGCGCTGGATTGGCGACGGTATGCAGGGAGATGCTGAGTTCCTGCAGGATCGGTTGATGCGCCTGTTTAATGACAGTTTGGAATTGATGGCGGAGCGCTGCGTCAGCGATAAAAATGCAGGCATCTGAAACGCTTGAGATGCGATTTCGATGAGCTCATAATGTATAACCAAAACCCCGGATTGTGTTTCAAATTTGGACATGGTCTGGGGTTTGTCTATTGCCTTTTTTTTGTTATTGGTATATAACGGGAGCATACAAAAATGGTGTGGGTACACCATAGGAGGCACACGAAAACTATGAGCATTAAGAATTCAGTGCAGGCGTTTGCCTTACGTCAGGCACTTGGGTATCTGGAGAAAAATCCGGAAGAGAACCTGCCAAAACTGATGGCGTGGGTAGATCGGTTTGCTGGGGACGGACCGGAAAGTTTTCCGAAACAGAGGGAAGTTTTCCGCAACATAATCAATGATCCGAGCAGCAACTGGTATCAGCTGATTATGAATGCGATGAAGCAGATTGACCCGGAAGTTCTGAAGACGGTATTTACAAACTTCTTCCTCAACGGCAACCTGATTGGCTGGAAGCGGCAGGAGGAGATACGGCAAAAGTATAATTGCAATGTCCCCTGGGCTATTTTGTTGGATCCCACCTCTGCTTGCAATTTGCATTGCACCGGTTGTTGGGCCGCAGAATATGGCAATAAGCTGAATCTGACCTTCGACGAAATTGATGATATCATTAATCAGGGCAAGGATCTGGGTGTTTATATCTATATCTACACCGGTGGTGAACCGTTGGTGCGCAAGGATGATTTAATTGCATTGTGCAATAAACACAATGATTGCATCTTCCTGTGTTTCACCAATGCTACTTTGATTGACGAGCGCTTTGCTGAGGATATGCTGCGAGTGAAGAACTTTATTCCGGCTATTTCTCTGGAGGGCTTTGAAGAGGCTACGGATGGACGTCGAGGAGATGGCGTGTACCAAAAGGTGATTCGTGCAATGACTCTGCTCAAGGAGAAACGGCTGCCGTTTGGAATTTCTGCCTGTTATACCAGCGCTAACATGGAGTCTATTACCTCTGAGGCATTTATGGACAAGATCATTGATCTGGGAGCCTATTTCATCTGGTACTTCCACTACATGCCCGTGGGCAATGATGCCAGTCCGGAACTGTTGCCGACGCCGGAGCAGCGCAAGTACATCTACCACAAGATTCGCGACGAGTATCGCCATACAAAGGCTCTGTTTATGATGGACTTCCAGAATGACGGCGAGTACGTTGGAGGATGTATCGCCGGTGGCCGACGCTTCCTGCATATCAATGCAAATGGCGACTGCGATCCCTGTGTGTTTATTCACTATTCGGACTCGAACATTCGGCAGAAGACATTGTTGGAAACGCTGACCTCTCCGCTGTTTATGGCATATCATGATGGACAACCTTTCAATGAAAATCATCTGCGGCCGTGTCCGATGTTGGAAAATCCGGAGAAGATTTGCGCTATCGTAGAGAAAACCGGTGCCCATTCTACTGACCTTCAATCACCTGAGAGTGTGGAACACTTGACAGAGAAGACAGAGGGGTATGCAGCAAACTGGACGCCTGCGGCAGACGACTTGTGGCGGTGCAGTCATAATTGTGCGCAGTGCGCAGGGCACAAAGACGCATAAGTAAATGCGTATCCAAACGAAGAAGAGCTGGTGCAGACTGCACCAGCTCTTCTTCGTTTGGCTTTTATATTCAGGTGTAGACGATCTGATATTCGTTCAGATTATAGGCTTGTCCCCAAAATGCGTTGAGAACCGTCCGGGCATTTTCCAGCGCATTGTCCAGCAGACCGTTGGCAATGGCATCGTCCTGAGCCTGCTGCTTCAGCTCTGATTCGGATTCGTTTATCTCTTCCAGTGTAATATCGCGGAAGATGCTTTCATCTTCCAGATACACTTTGAGAGAGTCGTTGACGACTTCACAGCTAAGAATCTTTGCTTCCGGAAGGGAAACTTGGATGGTTTTCACAGTCTCATCTACGTGATAAGTGATTTGACTGAAATCAATACCGGCCTTTAGAATGACATCATAGCTGTAAATGTATTTGCTTCCGGTGAGTGGTATGTCTTTTCCAAAGAGTGTGCGCGACTTTTCAATGGTGGAGACTTGAGTTGTATAGGCGGCCTGGGTTGCCAGTTCACCCAGATCCTCAAACCCAAGCTTTGTTGTTGTCTGCTGCCTTGACAGCGACGAAGAAAGACCAAGGATGACTATGCCGACGACAATCAAGACGGCAAGAATGATAAGCGGGATTTTGTATTTTTTGACGGACTGAAGTAAATTGCGAGATTTGTTTTCTTCTGACATGGCAAACACTTCCTTATTCATTGAAGTTGGATAAAGAAAGCATATATATATATCAATAATTATAATACAGAAATACAGTCAAAAAGAAGAAAAATCAGTCAATCAGGTCACAGATACATTGAATCAGGCGAGAAACCGCTTCTTCGGTCTGATTACGAGTAAGTCCGGCATAATTTACCACAATAACGTGGGAGGTAGTTGGGGTTCTATGGTAGTATTGACTCAGGCAGGAAATGCGAAGCCCGTTTTCGATGCAATGAGCAATCAGCGACGAATCCTCCAGGTCGCTGTGAATCTCCAACAGAAAATGAAGACCTTCCTTCTCCATGCGTACAGAGATTCGGTCAGCGATGGAGCTGGATTTCAGCTGTTGAAGAATGCGGTCCTTTTGGGCACGATAGTGATTGCGCATGCGATTCAGATGTTTTTCAAAATAACCATCGCGGATGAATTCCGCCAGTGCCAGTTGCTCAAAACTGGAAACTGTGCAGGCGTAGAATCCAAGCTTTTCCCGAAAAGGAACAACAAGAGATAGGGGAAGAACCATGTAACTGATACGAATGGTGGAGGAAAGCGTTTTTGAAAAGGTGTTGATATAAATGACACGATCGGACGCATCAATGCTTTGAAGGGTGGGAATAGGCTTTCCGCTTGTCCGAAATTCGCAGTCGTAATCGTCCTCTAAAATATAGCGGCCTTCCTTGCGGGCGCACCAGCCCAACAACTCATAACGTCGACTGATGGGCATTACGATGCCGGTAGGGAAGTGATGAGAAGGAGAGATATGAAGAATGTCCACATTCTGATTCTCTAGTAAATCGGAACGTATGCCGGATTCATCCATCGGCAAAAAGGCGCAGCGGGCACCATTGCTTTCGTAAATGCGGGCAGGCTTTTGGTATCCGGGGTCTTCTACACCGAATACTTTGTCGCGCCCAAAGAATTGTACCAGCAGCCCATAGAGATATTCGGTTCCGGCCCCGATGACAATTTGATCGGGGGATACCACCATGCCTCGAAAATCATACAGATGACGTGCAATGGCTTCCTGCAGCTCCCTCCGCCCTTGGGCAGAAGACGCGTGCATCAGTTCCTCTCCTTCGGCACTTAATATGTTGCGCAGCAGTTTTGTCCAGGTGGAAAAGGGAAAATTTTCTGCCGGAATGTGATTGGTAACAAAATCGGCAAAATAAGAAGGATCCTCCAGCGTAGAAGACGGCAACGGTTCCGGCCGGACTGCAGGAGGAGGAGCAACGGTCAGTTTTTCTACGAAATAACCTCGCTTTGGCAACGAGTAGAGATATCCTTCTGCCACAAGTTGGGCATAAGCATTTTCAACGGTGATTACGCTGACACCAAGATGCTTGGCAAAAACACGCTTACTGGGCAGTTTTTCATTTGCCTGCAATCGACCGGCGAGAATATCGTCCCGAATGCAGCGATAAAGAGCTTCATATAAACTGCATTGATCGGTATGGGTGAGGGTATAAGTCAGCATAGTATACATTACTCCCGTTCAATCCAGTTCAGACTGCGGCCAACGGCGCGATCCCAATTGCGGCGCAGGCGAGTTCGTTCCTCTTCGGCCATATGAGGGGAAAAGTCAGTGTCACATTGCCAAAGCCGAGAGATTTCTTCCCGATCCTTCCAAAAGCCGGTTGCCAGACCGGCAAGATAGGCGGCACCGAGTGCGGTGGTTTCCCGCACAGTGGGGCGGCGGACGGTAGTGCCCAGTATATCAGCCTGAAACTGCATTAAAAAGCGGTCTCTGCTGGCACCGCCATCTACCTTTAAACTGCGGAGCGATATGCCGGTGTCCCGTTCCATAGCAGTGACCAGATCTGCACTTTGATAGGCAATGGACTCCTGGGCGGCTCGGATGAGGTGCTCGCGACGGGTCCCACGAGTCAGTCCGACAATGGTTCCGCGAGCATACATGTCCCAATGAGGGGCACCAAGGCCGGTAAAGGCCGGGACCAAGTAGACACCGCCGTTATCCGGTACCTTTTGTGCATAGTACTCTGCATCGCGGCTTTCGGAAAAGAAACGCATCTCATCCCGCATCCACTGAATAACAGCGCCGCCGATAAATACGCTGCCCTCCAATGCGTACTGCACCGTCCCGTTCAGACCGATTGCAATGGTGGAGACCAGACCATTCTGGCTGTGATAAAGTTGGTCGCCGGTGTTCATCAGCAGAAAACAGCCTGTACCATAGGTGTTTTTTGCATCGCCGGCAGAAAAGCAGCACTGACCGAACAGAGCGGCCTGCTGATCGCCGGCAATGCCGGCAACAGGAATGGATGCACCGCCAATTAAGGCAGCGCCGTAAATTTCACTGGAATCGGCTACTCGAGGCAAAATTGCCCGCGGAATGTCCAAAGCTTGAAGCAGCGTGTCATCCCAGTCTAAGGTTTTAATATTGTACAGCATGGTGCGGGAAGCGTTGGTGCGATCGGTTACATGAACCTGTCCTCCGGTGAGCTTCCATATCAGCCAGGTATCAACGGTGCCAAACAAAATGTCACCGTTTTTTGCCTTTTCTCTTGCACCATCTACATGATCCAGAATCCACTTAATCTTGGATGCAGAGAAATAAGCGTCCGGTACCAGACCGGTGGCTTGGCGAATGTATTCGTCTGTGCCGGGCTGTGTAAGCAGTGCATCGATGATTGGGGCCGTGCGACGGCACTGCCACACAATGGCATTGTAAATTGGCCGTCCAGTTTGGCGATCCCACAGAATGGTTGTTTCGCGCTGGTTGGTGATGCCGATGGCTGCAATTTCTTCTAAAGCCACGCCGCTGTGGGCAATAACTTCATTGAGTACACCCAATTGCGAGGACCAGATTTCCATAGGGTCGTGTTCTACCCAGCCGTCCCGGGGATAGATTTGGGTGAATTCACGCTGACTGGAGTCGACAATGCGCTGTTGGCGATCAAACAAGATTGCACGGCTGCTGGTTGTGCCCTGATCTAAAGCGAGAATATATTTTTTGGCCATAAAGCCTCACCATCCTTATTAACTGTGCTCTTATTGTACGAAATACGGGACAGACCGTCAAGAGACTTGCAATCTCAGACTAAATATGTTATCTTTTCACGCAAAGCTTATTGGGAAAAAGGAGAGAATCATATGCGGGAGCTGCAGGTGGGCGGCACATATCGTCACTTTAAGAATAAACTTTATCAAGTGCTTGGAACGGCAATTCACAGTGAAACCAACGAAACGTTGGTTATTTATCGTCAGCTCTATGGAGCGGGCGAGGTGTATGCGCGGCCAATCGATATGTTTCTCAGTGAAGTGGATCGTGAAAAATATCCCGATGTATCGCAAAAATATCGTTTCGAATCGGTACAGGGAGATAATCTTGTTTTGATTGGAATGCCCGGATGCGGGAAAAGTACCGTCGGCATTGTTTTGGCAAAAATTCTGGGCTGGGATTTTGTTGATGTGGACTTATTGATCCAGAAACGCTACGGAAAACGTTTGCAGGAAATTATCACGGAAGTAGGGAATGACGAGTTTCTGGAACGGGAGGCTGATACCATTGAACAGATGGAGTGCAGCCGAACGGTGATTGCCACCGGCGGCTCTGCAGTGCTAAATCCGCGGGGATTGAAGAAATTACGTCAATTGGGGCGCTTGATCTATTTGCAGCATCCTTATGAGGAAATTCATCGCCGTATTCCGAATCTGGCCACTCGGGGGATTACTCTGGCAGAGGGGCAAACACTGAAGGACCTCTACGATTATCGCACACCGCTTTATGAAAAGGCGGCAGATATAACGATTCCGGCGGTGGGGTGCACTATTGAGGAAACGGCAAGAATGATTCAAACAGCAGTTAATCGGTAATTAAGAGGAACTGAATATAGGTGGAATGGATTGTCTTTTTAAGTATTTCATTGTATAATAAACGTCTGATTCCATTTTAGGAGGATGCATATGAGCATTGAATCCACACTTGCCTATATTCATAATGTCCAATGGCGGGGCCAAAAGCCGGGATTGGAACGAATTCAGACTTTGTTGGATCAGCTTGGTCACCCGGAAGGCCAGATGAAATTTGTGCACATTGGCGGAACAAATGGAAAAGGAAGCACAGCGGCTATGACTGCTTCTGTTCTGCGTGCGGCAGGCTATCGGGTGGGATTGTATACTTCCCCTTTTTTGAATCGATTTAATGAGCGTATTCAGATCAATGGAATCGAGATCAGCGACGAAGAGCTGGAGAGACTGGTAAGTGAGGTTCGCCCGTTTGCGGATTCGATGGAAGATCTTCCGTCGGAGTTTGAGTTGATCACGGCAATTGCATTCCTTTATTTTTCGCGCATGCACTGTGATATTGTTGTTTTGGAAGTTGGTCTGGGCGGTGAATTTGATGCCACAAACGTGATTGGTTGTCCGGAAGTGGCGGTGTTGACGTCTATCGGCTTGGATCACACCGCCGTGTTGGGAACGACAGTGGCGGAGATTGCAAAGACAAAGGCGGGCATTATCAAAGCAAGCGGAGATGTGGTCAGCTATGGTCATTTGCCGGAGGCAGATGAGCAAATTGAAACGGCGTGTGCTGCGCAAAATGCCAGGCTGTGGCCGGTGAATTTTGATTTGTTGGAAACAACCTCTTTGAATTTGGAGTACCGGACCTTCCGTTACGGATCTATGGATGGACTGCGGATTCCTTTGCTGGCCGAATATCAGCCCCGCAATGCTGCAGTAGCAATTACTGCGTTGAGTGTTCTGGCGCATAAGGGATGGCACATTACCGGACAGAATATACGGGATGGATTGGAACAGGTACAGTGGCCCGGACGGTTTGAAGTGTTAGGTCAGCACCCGGTCTTTTTGTTGGATGGCAGCCACAATCCACAGGGAATGGCAGCCACGATATGCAGTTTGAAGGAACTATTTCCGGAGCAGAAGTTTGTTTTTCTTCTGTCCATTATGGCAGATAAGGATGTTGATGCCATGCTGCAGCAGCTGCTGCCGCTGGCGGAACAGTTCTTTACTGTTACAGCAGATAACCCCAGAGCGATGCCGGGAGAAATACTGGCCGATCGTATTAAAGCCATGGGAGGCAAAGCGGAAGCGTGTGCATCTATTCCCGAAGGCGTAGCTGCGGCACAGGGACTTGCCGGATATGATGGGCGTGTATGTGCTTTGGGTACATTGTACTTCTCCGGTGATGTGCGCCGTGCATTTCTAAATACCTGAATATTAGCAATCACGATGAAGGCCTGCTGCTCAGGCCTTCATTTTTTGCACTCAACTTCTTCACAAACTATTTACAAATCAATCTATTGACATCTGACAGGGGGAGTGTTATATTATGTTTAGCACTCAGAGAGATGGAGTGCTAACATAGCGATTAGGAGGCGGATGGGTATGGAGCTGTCTGAGCGAAAGAAGCAAATTCTCCGAACTATTGTAGAGAGCTACATTGAGACAGCTGAACCCATTGGTTCCAAGGCAATTGCAGAAAAAGCCGGATTGAGTTGTTCCTCTGCTACAATACGAAACGAAATGGCGGAGTTGGAGAAGATGGGACTGCTGGAGCAGCCGCATACCTCTGCCGGACGGATTCCGTCTGTGGCCGGTTATCGCTTCTATGTCAACGAGCTGATGGAGGAACACAAGCTTACCATGCAGGAAACGCAATCCATCAACGAACAGCTTCATCTAAAAATGGAGGAGTTGGATCGCGTGATTGATCAGGCGGGTAAAATGGTGAGTCAGTTGACCAATTACCCGGCCTTTGCAATGGCAGATCGCCGACAGCAGGCAACGATTACCCGATATGACCTGCTGATGGTGGATAAAAACTCTTTTATCATTGTTGTGATGACCAACTTGAATATGGTTGAGAACAAGATGGTAAAGCTGCCGACGGACATCAATGAGCCACAGCTCCAGTTGCTGAATACGCTGCTTAATACGTCCTTTGTCAACAAGACATCGGAAGAATTAAGCCCGGAATTGATGCGGATGGCAGAAAAAGCGGCGGGCAGTGCCTACGGCCTGATTTCCCTGGTGGTTTCATTCGCGATGGAAGTCTTAGAGAATGCAGGCCGCTCCAGCGTGCATACAGCCGGTGCGAACCGTATCTTGGAACACAGCGAATATCAGAACGTGGACAAGGCACACGAGCTGTTGAGTTATCTGGATCACGATGCAGAACTTGCGCAACTGCCCAGCGAGCTGGGGGAAGACGGAACAAAAATTTTGATTGGTCCGGAGAACATTGCACACGAGCTGAAAGACACCAGCGTTGTGATGGCGAGCTATGATATCGGCGATGGCATGCGGGGTGTGATTGGCGTGGTTGGTCCTACAAGAATGGACTACGCCAAGGTAACGGCCCGGCTGAGCTATTTCGCAGAAAGCCTGAGCAAAATGTTTGGCAAGGGCGAGACAGAAGCGCTTGCGGCAAAGGAGCCGCCCAAAGCGCTAAAGGCGCCGGAATCCGAAAGTGATATATCAAAGGAGGTAATCCAATGAGTTCAGATAAAGAGAATATGCAGGAAAATATTTCCCAGACTGAAGAGACCTGCAGTCAGGATGTTGTTACAGAAGACGTCGCGGTAGAGACTCCGGAATCTGCAGCGGAGGTTACCGCTCAGACTGAGCTGGAAGAGGCAAAGGATGCTCTGGCTGAAAAAGATAAGCAATATCAGTATCTGGCGGCAGAGTATGATAATTTCCGCCGTCGCAGTGCCAAGGAGAAAACCGAGGCTTATTCCAAGGCAAAAGCCGAGGCAGCGGTAAGCTTTCTTCCCGTGTTTGATAATCTCCAACGCGCGTTGGCTACGCCTTGCGGAGATGAGGTTTACGTCAAGGGCGTTGAGATGACGATGAACCAGCTCAAGCAGGTGCTTGAAAAGCTGGATATTCACGAAATTGAAGCACTCGGGCAGCCGTTTGATCCCAATAAGCACAATGCAGTGATGCATGTGGAAGACGAAGCAGTGGGAGAAAACACGGTGATTGAAGTGTTCCAGTCCGGCTTTACCATGGGCGAAAAAGTGATTCGATTCGCTATGGTAAAAGTGGCAAATTAATTTGTTACCCCCGCGACCCGAGTGGGTCACATATATAAAATTATAAATACATTACCTATTCTAGGAGGAATTGATTATGTCTAAGATTATTGGTATCGATCTCGGCACCACAAACTCTTGTGTAGCTGTTATGGAGGGCGGCGAAGCCGTCGTTATCCCAAACGCAGAAGGTGCGCGTACTACTCCCTCTGTCGTTGCATTCCGCAACGGTGATCGTATGGTGGGTCAGGTTGCAAAGCGTCAGGCCATCACCAATCCTCAGGGCACTGTGATCTCCATCAAGCGTGAGATGGGGAGTGACTACAAGGTGGACATTGACGGCAAGAAGTATACTCCGCAGGAGATTTCTGCAATGATTCTGCAGAAGCTGAAGAGCGACGCAGAGGCCTATCTGGGTCAGCCGGTTACCGAGGCTGTTATTACGGTTCCTGCTTACTTCACTGATGCGCAGCGTCAGGCAACGAAGGACGCAGGCAAGATTGCCGGTTTGGATGTTAAGCGTATCATCAACGAGCCTACAGCAGCTGCTGTGGCTTACGGCGTTGATAAGGAGACTGCACAGAAGGTCATGGTTTATGACTTGGGCGGCGGCACTTTCGATGTGTCAATCCTGGAAATCGATGAAGGCGTGATTCAGGTTCTGGCAACAGCCGGCAACAACCGTTTGGGCGGTGATGACTTTGATAAGTGCATCATGGACTATCTGGTGGCCGAGTTCAAGAAGGAAAACGGCATTGACCTGACCGGAGATCCTCAGGCAATGCAGCGCTTGAAGGAAGCGGCAGAGAAGGCAAAGATCGAGCTGTCCGGCGTGACCAGCGCGAACATCAATCTGCCTTACATTACGGCTGACGCTACCGGCCCGAAGCACCTGGAGGTAACGCTGACCCGCGCGAAGTTCAATGAACTGACCAACCATCTGGTGCAGGCTACTATGGGTCCTGTCCGTCAGGCTTTGAGCGATGCAAAGCTGCAGGCGAGTGATCTGGCAAAAGTCCTGTTGGTGGGCGGTTCCAGCCGTATTCCGGCCGTTCAGGAGGCTGTAAAGAGCATTACCGGCAAGGAAGGCTTCAAGGGCATCAACCCCGATGAGTGCGTCGCTGTGGGTGCTGCAATTCAGGGCGGCGTTTTGTCCGGCGACAGAAAGGACCTGCTTTTGTTGGATGTTACCCCGCTGTCTCTTGGTATTGAGACCATGGGCGGTGTGTTTACCAAGCTGATCGAGCGCAACACCACCATTCCGGTTAAGAAGAGCCAGATCTTCTCCACTGCTGCTGATAACCAGCCTTCGGTTGAAGTTCATGTTCTTCAGGGCGAGCGCGAGATGGCAGCCTACAATAAAACTCTGGGTCGCTTCACATTGGACGGCATTGCTCCTGCCCGCCGCGGTGTTCCTCAGATTGAGGTTACCTTTGATATCGATGCAAACGGTATCGTGAATGTATCTGCTAAGGATCTGGGCACCGGAAAGGAACAAAACATCACGATTACATCTTCTTCTAATATGAGCAAGGAAGACATCGATAAGGCTGTGGAAGAGGCAGCACAGTATGCTGCTGAGGATGCAAAGCGCAAGGAAGAGGTCGATGTTCGCAACCAGGCTGACCAGATGATCTATCAGTGCGACCAGACTCTGAGCGAGCTTGGCGATAAGGTCACTGCAGACGAGAAGGGCAAGATTGAATCTGCAAAGACAAAGTTGCAGGATGCACTGAAGGGCACTGATGTTGAGGCCATTAAGTCTGCTACAGAAGAGCTGACCAAGGCATTCTATGATGTTTCTGCTAAGCTCTATCAGCAGGCTAACCCTCAGGGAGCTGCAGGTGCTGACGCGACTGCCGATGCTGGCGCTGCAGGCAACAACGGTCAGGATTATTACGACGCTGATTATCAGGTCGTGGATGATGACAATAAGTAAGAACCAGCGTATTCAGCCGGAGCGTGGCGGGGCGGGCATCTGCCCCGTCCGTTCCGGCCGTTTGGCTAACCGAAATTTAAAATGAGTTTTCTCACAAGAAGGTGAGTCGTATGGCAGATAATAAACGAGATTACTATGAGGTGCTGGGCGTTGATCGCTCCGCATCGGATGATGAGATCAAAAAAGCATATCGTAAGTTGGCAAAGAAGTATCACCCGGATTTAAACCCGGGCAACGCGGAAGCGGAGGCAAAGTTCAAAGAGGTCAACGAAGCCTATGAGGTGCTGTCTGACGCAGAAAAGCGCCAGCGTTATGACCAGTATGGACATGCCGGGGTTGACCCCAACTTTGGAGCCGGTGGCTTTGGCGGCGGCGGATTCGACGGCTTTGATGTGGGCGATATTTTCAATAGCTTTTTTGGCGGCAGCGGTGGCTTCGGCGGCTTTGGCGGCGGACGTCAGCGCAACCCGAATGCACCGACACAGGGACGTGATATCCGGGTCAATATGACGCTGAGCTTTGAAGAAGCTGCATTTGGCTGCGAAAAAGAGGTCACATTAAATCGGGTAGAGAGTTGTCCGGATTGCCGTGGTACCGGTTGTGCCAGCGGAACAACCGCCGAGATTTGCCCGGATTGTCATGGCACCGGTTCTGTACAGGTGCAGCAGCGCACAATTCTGGGCGTGATGAGCACGTCTCAGCCCTGCCAACGCTGCGGAGGCAAGGGCAAAATCATTCATCAGCCCTGCAACACCTGTCATGGGGAAGGCAATGTGCGTAAGCCGAAGAAAATCACAGTCAAGATCCCTGCTGGAGCAGATGTTGGTACAACGTTCTCTCTGCGCGGACAGGGACATGCCGGCACAAACGGCGGACCCAATGGCGATTTGCTGGTTACTGTGGATGTGCGGCCTCATGCCATCTTCCGCAGAGATCGCAGCAACGTGATGATGGAACAGGATATATCCTTCGTGCAGGCGGCACTGGGGGCAGAGCTGGAGATCCCAACGATTGATGGGACAAAGGTGAAGTATAACCTTCCGGCCGGGACGCAGACAGGAACCACATTCCGCTTACGCGGACAGGGCATACCCAACTTAAACGGCCGCGGTCGGGGTGATCAGTATGTTACTGTTCGAGTGCAGGTGCCCAAAAGTCTGACGGATGCACAGAAAGAGGCTTTGCGCCGCTTTGACGATACTATGCATGGGAAACCCTTAGATACCAGCGAGCCAATTCAGAACAAGGGGAAGGGTTTGTTCGAAAAAAAACGTAAAAAATAATTCTTGCGTTTGCAGCAGGAATTCAGATGTGAAACAGCCCTCTCTGGGAACATCGGAAAGCAGTGCGTTTGCCGGGTGTTCTCAGGGAGGGTTGCTGTGTTTTGATCTATGGGATGTCACCGGACAAAATTTATGGTATACTATCCTCGGGAAAATAAATGGCAGAGGATGTGATTTTATGTACCTTGTGGACAGTCATATACATTCAAGCATTTCAAAGGACAGCGAGACACCCCGCATTGTAATGGCACAGCGCGCGGCAGAGCATGGGCTGAATGAAATCTGCTTTACCGACCACTATGATATTCTGGATTTTGACGGGAGTTATAACCCTAATTTTGATTGGTTGCCGGTACGGGAGCAGCAGATGCAGGCCGTGAATGCTTGGGGAGATCGTGTTAAAATACGTTATGGTCTGGAACTGGGAAATGCACCGGCGGATTTTGAAGCAGGAGAGCGAGTGCAGGATGAGCCCGGCTTGGACTGTGTGCTTTGCTCGGTACATAATTTAAGTATGGAAGTGGGTCGGACGGATTTCTACGACGTTTGCTATGACACTCCGGAGAAATGTTATGCACATTTAGATGACTACTTTCAATCTATGCTTCGCAGTGTACGATGGGGAAAATTTGACGTGTTGGCGCACATTCCCTATCCGCTGCGCTACATGCGGGATCGAGATGGTCAGGAAATAACATTGGATCGCTATCAGGAGCAGATTCGGACTGTTTTGAAGCTGTGTATTGAAAATGGATACGGCGTAGAGGTCAATACAAAAAATTGGGGCCCGTCAGTTTGTAACGACTATGTTCAATTGATGAAAACATATCGAACTCTGGGCGGTGAAATTGTCACGGTAGGCAGCGATGCGCACTCCGGAGAATATGTGGGATCTGGAATTGCAGACGCCTATGAAGTATTGAAAGAGATTGGATTTCGCTATATAGCGGCCTATGCGCAACGGAAACCGCATTTTATTAAACTGGAGGACTAAGTTAACATGAGAGAGATAGCATTCGATCAGATTGTTCAAACGGTGCGCGATCTGTGTATTGAAGCAAACTGTGTGTTGCCGTGTGATTTGAGAGAGGCAATTTCCGATGCAAAAAGTACGGAGGAATCGCCGGTAGGGAAATCCATATTAGGAGATCTGGTGGAGAACTTTACGTTTGCGGGGGAAAAACATCTCCCTATTTGTCAGGATACCGGAATGGCAGTTGTGTTTTGCGATTTAGGACAGGAGGTTCATATTAGCGGCGGTCTGCTGCAGGATGCAATTAATCAGGGCGTGGCAAGAGGGTATACGGAAGGGTACCTTCGCAAGAGTGTTGTGGCCGATCCGATCCGCCGGGTGAACACCAACGATAATACTCCGGCTGTACTTCATTTGCGCCTTGTAGAAGGAGACCGATTGGCCATTACAGTTGCACCTAAGGGTTTTGGCAGCGAAAATATGACCAGTCTGCATATGCTTAAGCCGTCTGTAACCATGGAAACAATAGAGGATGTGATCGTTGAGGCAGTTTCTGCAGCCGGTTCCAATCCCTGTCCACCGGTGGTAGTTGGCGTCGGACTTGGCGGCGACGCTGAAATGGCGGCGATTTTGGCAAAACGGGCATTGCTTCGCCCGGTGAATGAACAAAATCAAGATCCCTTTTATGCGGATATGGAGCGGCGCATTCTGGAAAAGGTGAATCGACTGGGAATTGGCCCACAGGGACTGGGCGGGCGTACAACTGCGCTGGCGGTAGCAATCAATGTTTATCCAACGCATATTGCCGGTTTGCCATGCTGCGTGAATCTGGGGTGCCATGTAACGCGACATGCCAGTCGGGTGATTTGAGAAGACGAGTCAAAGAGATACGGATAAAATTGTGAAAAGTTCATAATTTAGTTGCAATTTTGCTTGTAGTTATGCTACAATACAGACAAGAAGCAGGAGCTCATGCTTCTGGGTTATTCAACCGAGAAAGGAGCGCATCATCGTGAACGTGAAATTTGTCGATCGCAAGGGCGATCAGCCCAGTGGAGTGCATTTCTATGCAGAAAAGAAGCTGAAAAAGTTGGATCGCTTCTTCCGCTCTGATGCAGAGGCTACCGTTACTTACACAAACCTGAAGAAGGGAATGGTTAAGGTTGAGGTCTCTGTCAGCGCCGGAGGCGCATTGTATCGGGGCGAATCTACTACCAGCGATGCGAACGCTTCCGTAGATGCGGCGATTACCGCTATTGAACGGCAGATTCGAAAGTATAAGACCCGTTTGGCAAAACGACTGCACAACGAGGAGCTTAATGCACTGTTGGCTCAGGAGGACGATGAGGAAGAAAGAGACGATATCCAGATTGTTCGTTCGAAGAAGTTTACACTTAAGCCGATGAGTGCAGAGGAAGCTGTACTTCAGATGAATTTGACCGGACATAGTTTCTTCGTTTTTCGCAATGCAGACAATGGAGATGCAATTGCAGTGGTCTATGCCAGAAATGATGGCGGGTATGGCCTGATCGAAGACAGCGGAGACTGAAAAAATGTTGCCCCCCGGAGTGTAAATCACTCCGGGGGCATTTTGCGGTCAGATTTGTATCATCCATTTTTTCGATCGAAAGCGCCGAAAAACGAGGATATCTTTTACCAGAGAGTCCAACAGTGTGACGACCAGATAAATCCATAGAAATGGTGCTTGAATCAGCAAACCGATCAGTGCCAGAGGAATGCTGATGCACCAGATTCCAATAAAATCATACAATGCAGCAGTTACGCCGTCTGCACCGGCCCGTAGGATGCCGCAGATGTGGATGTATTGAAAAAATCGCATGGGCAGCGTAAGACCAATGACAAGGATCAATTGAATGGCAAGACCGGAAACAGCTGAACTTTGATGAAAAATGGAAACAATGGGATGGCGAAACAGCAGCAGAAGAGTGCCGAAAAAAGCGGCAATCACCGGTGTCCAGCAACTGATAATTACCGCATTTTGATAGGCTTTTTCCTGCTTTCCACGGCCGATTTCGGCACCGACCAAAACATTGGCAGAGTTTCCAAGAGACAGGAAGACGGTGGTAATTAAATTCTCAATTGTGGTACAGATGGTCATAGCAGCATATTCTCTTGTGCCGATATGACCGTAGATCATATTTAGAATAGCAGTGCCGCCACCCCATAATAATTCATTTACCATTATGGGAAGACCAACCTTGAAGTAGTTTCGAACAAAATCCGGGTGATCGGGGAGCAGTTGATTGAGAGCGGTACGCAGAACGGCATGTCTTTTAAAGCTAATCCCGTAGGTTACCAGCGCGCCAATCCAATTGGCGCAGCAGCTTGCCAGTGCGGCGCCGGCAATCCCCATGGCAGGAGCACCGAAATGTCCGAAGATTAGGGCGTAGTTTAGAATAATATTGGTCAGAACTGCAGCAATTGTGCCATACATAGGAACCCGTACCTGCTCTGTGGAGCGCAGGACAGCATTCGCAATATGCTGAAGGCCAAAGCCGACAAAGCCGAAGGCTACAACCCGGAGATAACGGATTCCGGCAGCGGCGACATCAGTATCCGTTGTATAGAATTTCATGATCAACGATGGAAACAGCGCGGTAAAAAGACCAAATAGAACGGTCACTGTAAGGCAGAGAGAAAGTCCTACGCCGTAGCTCTTGCGTACTTTATCCATTCGCTGTCCACCCCAGAATTGTGCAACTTGAACGCCGGCGGCACTGGAGATTCCAAACAACATCACATTCAACAATTGAATCCAGGAAGCGCATTGACCGACAGCGGTCAACTCTGCGATTCCGAGAGAGGATATCATCAGTGTGTCAATCAGAGAAAAGGACGTGGTCAGCAGATTTTGCGCGATAATGGGAAGGGTAATGGTCAAGGCAGTTATGCAGAAGTGTCGGGTACCAAAATAACGGGATAATTTCAAAAAAACGCCTCATTTCTAAAATGTTATAAAAGGAAAGCGGCCGAAGCGCAAAAATGCGCTTCGGCCGTTGTGGTCAAGTGGGAACGGCGAAAAAGCCAGCGATAAAATTGTGCTTCAAAGCCATATCACATGCGGAAGAGAAAGAAAACCATTGGATTTACCATACGAGGGTTGTAAAATAATCATCCGGAGTTTCTGCACGGCGCATCAATTCAACGGCCCCATCTTCCTTCAGCAGCAGCTCTGCGGAGCGCAGCCGTCCATTGTAATTGTAGCCCATGGAGAAACCATGTGCACCGGTGTCGTGGAGTACCAGAAGATCGCCGATGTCGATTTTGGGCAGCATGCGATCCACTGCGAATTTATCATTGTTTTCGCACAGAGAACCAACAACATCATATTTATGGTCACAAGCTGCATTTTCCTTGCCCATAACAGTAATGTGGTGGTACGCGCCATACATGGCAGGGCGCATTAGATTGGCAGCACAGGCATCCACGCCGATATATTCTTTGTAGGTGTGCTTTTCGTGGATTGCACGGGTGACCAAATGACCGTGAGGAGCCAGCATATAACGCCCCATCTCGGTATAAATGGCCACATCGCCAAGACCTGCGGGTACGAGGATTTCTTCAAATTTGCGGCGAACCCCTTCGCCGATAACCGCAATGTCGTTGGCCTTTTGTTCCGGACGATATGGAACGCCAACGCCGCCGGAAAGATTGATGAAACGAATGTCTGCTCCGGTTTGTTCCTTCAAGTCTACCGCCAGCTGAAACAGCTGAGCGGCCAGAGCGGGATAATAATCATTGGAAATAGTATTGGAGGCAAGGAAAGAGTGAATACCAAAGTATTTTGCACCCTTTTCTTTCAAAATGCGGAAACCTTCAAATATTTGCTCCCGAGTAAAGCCATACTTGGAATCACCGGGATTGTCCATGACCTGAAAACCTTCTTCGCTCTCACCGAGTTGGAACACACCGCCGGGATTGAAACGGCAGGAGATGGTTTCGGGAATGTGTCCGATTGTTTTTTCTAAAAAATCGATGTGGGTAATGTCATCCAGATTGATGGTGGCTCCCAATCGATCGGCCAACACAAATTCTTCTGCCGGGGTTTCATTGGAGGAGAACATAATCTCACTGCCGTGGAAACCGCAGCGATCGCTCATCATCAGTTCAGTCAGGGAAGAGCAGTCCGTTCCGCAGCCTTCTTCTTTCAAGATTTTCAGAATTCCAGGCGTTGGAGTTGCCTTTACGGCAAAATATTCCCGAAAACCCTTGTTCCAGGAAAAAGCTTCGTTTACAGCACGGGCAGTCGCGCGGATGCCCTTTTCATCATAAATATGAAAGGGGGTTGGGTATTCTTTGCAGATTTGTTCCAGCTGTGCCTGCGATACAAATGGCGTTTTACTCATGAATAATCTATACTCCTTATCAGGTCGACGAACCTGTTTTATTTTACCTGTATTATCATACTCAATTCTTGATATGTTGGCAAGGAAAAAACAGCAAGCTGCATTTATATTTTCTCGTTTTGTCAAATTTAAGGGTGGAAGCAGCTTGTTTTCCGTCAAAATGCAAATTTTTAAATTTTGCCTTGCATTTTGTGTGAAAGATACGTATACTAGCCGTAACAACTGAATCACTGCACCGGTTCTGATTTCCGCCTGATTGTGCCAAGGTTGGCATTGGAAAGATATAGAGCTCGGTGTACTCTGGAGAAGCCTGCTCTGCGCAGGTGCCGAAGGTGTAACGCGGCAAATGCCGATAATCTCTCAGGCCAAAGGACAGAGTTTAATTGAACTGCTTATGGATCAAAGGGGATCTGTTTCTTTCCCTGTGTCCGTGGGCAGTTTTTTGATTTTGTTCTTTGGGCAAGGCCGTTCCCCCCCTCGGCCTTGCCTGTTCCTTTTTATGTGACAGGTTGTGGAAATTTCACTTGTAAGGAGAGAGAAGTATGACGTTTTTAAGCATCCTTGAGACCATTGATGACTGGGTATGGGGCCCGGTTATGCTGGTTATCTTGGTGGGCACGGGTATTTTCCTGACTGTCCGCACAAAGTTTTTGCCATGGCGCAATTTAGGCTACGCAATTAAGAGTACCCTTTCGAAGGAAGCGCGCTCTACAAAGCGGGGTACCGGAGACGTTTCTCCCTTTGCCTGCCTGTGCACAGCTTTGGCAGCTACAATCGGTACCGGTAACATTGCCGGTGTGGCATCCGCGTTGGCAGTTGGCGGTCCGGGTGCACTGGTCTGGATGTGGATTTCAGCCGCATTCGGTATTTCCAGCAAGTTTACAGAATGTTCGCTGGCAGTGAAATACCGGATCACAAATGAACGCGGCGAAATGTTAGGCGGCCCAATGGTTACGGCAGAACACGGCATTCCCGCTGTTTACGGAAGCAAGTATAAGAAATTCGGTAAAGTGCTGGGTGTGTTGTTTGCTCTGTTTGCTGTAATTGCTTCGTTTGGCATTGGCAACCTGACACAGGGAAACTCCATTGCAGAGGCATTCAACAACATCTGCGGCGCCCCGATGTGGTTGGTCGGCATCATCGTTGGTCTGGCAACTTTGGTTATTGTGGTAGGCGGTCTGAAGTCTATTTCCAAGGTTTCTTCGGTTATTGTACCGATTATGGCTATTTTCTACTTTATCGGTGCGCTTGTGGTCATTTGCTTCCATATCACTGCAATTCCGGGTGCAATTGTTGATATGTTCCGCATGGCATTTTCTGTTGAGGCAGTAGGCGGCGGTGTTGCCGGCAGTGTTGTTGCCAGCATGGCTCAGGCCATGAGCAAGGGCGTTGGCAGAGGTTGCTTCTCCAACGAGGCTGGCATGGGTTCAGCAGCAATTACTGCCTCCGCAGCTACTACAGATAATCATGTCCGTCAGGGATACATCAACTCCACCGGTACGTTCTGGGACACCTTTGTCGTTTGTTCTGTTACCGGCTTGTCGATCCTGACCTCCGGCGTTATGAGTCAGGTAAACGATCCTGTTACCGGAGAGGTTGTGCTGAAGGGTGCGGCACTTACTATTGCGGCCTTCCGCTCCACGCTTGGACCGATTGGCGCATGGCTTGTGGCGATTTCTCTGGCATTGTTTGCATTCTCCACAATTCTCGGTTGGGAGTACCACGGTGAGAAAGCGTTGGAGTATCTGACTCGTTCTACCAAAGTTACTATGGCTTACCGCATTATCTTTGCTGTCATTGCCTTTGTAGGATGCATTTCCGCGTTTGAGATTGCCTGGGATATTTCCGATATTTTGAACGCATTGATGGTTGCACCTAACGCCATTATTATGTGGCTGTTGGTTGGACCGCTGGTCAAGGATATGGACGCGTTCCAGAAGATTAAGGCAGTTGAAAAAGCAGAAAAGAAAAAGTAAAATAGGGCATAGAAATCTAGGCTTAAAGGTGATTTGCAATGCTCCAGATTTATTGCGGCAACGGAAAAGGCAAAACTACAGCGGCATTTGGACAGGGCCTGCGGGCAGCCGGTCGTGGAAGGCGGGTTGTGATTGCCCAGTTTTTGAAGTCTGCAGACAGCGGAGAGCGCTTTGCGATGGAGTTTGTTCCACGCGTGTTGCTGTTGCCGGTGCCGGATCACCTGAAATTTGTGTCGCAGATGGACATCATCGAACGTGCAGAATGTGAGTTCCAGTGCGGAAAGATGCTAAAAGATGCGGCAGACTTGGCAGAACGGAATGGCGTCGTTGTTTTGGATGAGGTTTTGGATGCACTGGATCTGAAACTGATTTCCTTAGATGACTTACAGGAATGCCTGAATGCTCTTCCTGTTGGCTGTGAGGCAATCCTTACGGGGCGAAAAGTCCCGGAGGAATTGATGCAGCAGGCGGATTATGTGACTGAGTGTGTAAAACTCAAGCATCCATTTGACAACGGAGTTGTCGCACGGGAGGGAATTGAATACTGAAAAATAAAACCGGAGTGGCAGCGTTGAGCAGCCACTCCGGTTTTATCATGCATCAGCTGAGGATGGTGCCATCGGCCAGCGTAATTGTATAACCGTTGAAATTGATTGTGCCGTTATTTGTGAGACTGGTAACAGTGCAGTTACCGGTGAGTGTCCAGGTGCAATTGCTTCCGATCGTAACCACGGCGTTGTTTGCAACGGACGTGCCGCCTTCTTCGTTGTCAATAATGTTAATGGTGCCGGTGAAGGTGCTGTTTCCGGTCAGGGTCATGTCCAGTGTGGAGATGCTGTCAACGATGATGTTGCCTTCCAGAGATTGATCCTCGGCAGTGAAGGTAACCTGCGCGCCGTTCGCACCGGCGGTACCCCAGCCGTGGGAGGCGGAATTGCCGCTGATTGTCATCAAATTTCCATCGCTGTCTTCGTTGGTGATGGTTACGCCGGAAAGATAGATGGAGCAATCTGTGTTTGTGATGTAGAACATGTCACCGTTTTTTGCGGTCAGAGAGCCGGAGGTCATGGAGAAACTGGAGGTTCCCACATCGGCATCGCCGGACATGGATTGATAGATCATTACATTATGTACGTTTTCATCTGAGCTGGTACCCTTTGTGTCGCTCATGTTGCCGGTGACATCGCAATTGCTCAGGGTAATGGAGTTGTTGCCTTCAATGACCAACGCTTCGGAGTTGTTGGCGGTCAGAAATGCATCCTTCACTGTAATTGCTGCAGTAGAATAAACAGCGGGAGAATTGTAGCCATTGCTGGTATAAGTGCCTCCGTCTACATTTACCGTGCCGCCGCCGCGGTCAGAGCGAATGGCCGCAGAAGAGTTTCCGGAGGTTTCGACCGTCAGGTTTGCGGCATTTGTTGTTGCACCGCCGGTGGTTTGGAGACCACCGGAATTGTCAGCTGTGGTTGTAATAGTGGAGTCAGTAATATTTACAGTTGTGCCGGAACCATAGCTGAATACGCCGTTGCCATTTTGTGCTGAGGAATGGATGGTAGCGTTTTCGATGGTAGCAGTGGCTCCGTTGGTAGCCAACAGGGCGGCATTCATGCCGTAAAAATCGCCGCTTTCCGTATTGGAGGAAGCGCCGGCACTTTTGTCAACCGTGATGCCGCTGAGTGAAACCACAGCTCCATCGATCCGCAGCGCGTTTTCGTCGTCCCCGGTAGAGGCATAAGAGGTGTCGGAAATATTGCTGTCTTCGCTTACTGTGTGTGCACTGTCGCCCTGCTCTACTGCTTCAGAGCCATTTTCCATGCCGGAGCCGCTCATATTACCGGGAGCGTCAGAGGAAAGACTTACTATTTCAACAGAAGAAACTGCACCGGAGGAATCAAATGTGACATTCAGAATGTCATCCGTTGCGATATCACTGACAGAGGCAGAACTGCCGTTCCGTGTGATTTCAGCATTTGAGAGATCAACTGTGATGGTTTCTTCTCCGGCTGTGAAGCTCTGGGTGCTGCCGGGACCATCGGAAGGAGGAGCGCTTGTATTGCTGTTACCGTCCGGTTTATCCGGAGGAGCTGAGGTATTCGATTTCGATGGACTGGTATCGAATGACTCTGATGCGACTGAATTGTCCGATGTGGTTTCGCCGCTTTCCGGATTGTTTCCTTGCGGTTTATCTGGAGGAGTTTGGTCGTTGGAATCTGTTTCGTCATCGGACTGCATTGCGGGTGGAGTGGTTCCATTGGCTTCGGAATTGTTTTCCTCAGCCTTATCCGGTGGAGTCTGAGTGTCGGAGGTATTATCTGTAGAGGATGTATCCGGGGACAAGGGCTTATCATTGTTTTCACTTAGCGTGCCAAGCTGGAGCGTGACGGAGTTGTTGTTAATAGCAGTTACCTGACCGGTGACGGTTGTATCGGCATAGGCGGTGTCTGTATTGCTTCCTGTCTGTGACGATCCACAGGCGGCTAACGAGAGTACCATGGCAGATGCACAGAGAAGAGAAATTGATTTTTTCATTTTGAGGACTCCTTCCTTGTTTTGTTGCCCTTATCATAATTATGAAAACTAAAACTTACTTAAGAAAACGATCTGCTTTCTAAAAAGATATGTTTTTGCAGGATAACCTTCAAAAAGTTTAACATAGGTTTAACGTTCCCGTGGTTTCAGATTTAAAGCAGAGGCGGTTTAATATAGCCGTACTCGGGATACAACATCATCAAAGAAGAAAAAAGTGAGGTTACAAACAATTATGAAAAAGATCGTTTCTTTGCTGTTGGCTTTGACCATGGCATTCGCGCTGGTTTCCTGCGGCAGCAGCAACAGCGGCAACCAGACTGCAGACACGGATAGTAAGACTGCAACCAGTTCTTCCACCACAGATACGAAGACAAAGGAAGATACGAAGACTGCCAACTTGTCCGGCAGTGTTTCTACCAACGGTTCTACCTCCATGGAAAAAGTAATCGGTGCTCTGTCTGAACAGTTTATGGCAGACAACAGCGGCGTTACGGTTACCTATGATGCTACTGGTTCCGGCACCGGCATTGAGTCTGTTTCCAATGGCAGCTGCGACATCGGCCTGTCCTCCCGCGCTTTGAAGGACACAGAGACTGGCCTAGTTGCCACTACGGTCGCTTTAGACGGCATTGCAATTATCGTCAATAAGGACTGCGGCGTGGATAACCTGACTGTTGAGCAGATCGCCGATATCTACACCGGAAAGATCACCAACTGGTCTGAGGTTGGCGGCGAGGATCTGGAGATTGCTTGCATCGGTCGTGAGTCCGGTTCCGGTACTCGCGATGGTTTCGAGTCCATCACAAAGACCAGCGACAGCTGCGTGCTCTCTCAGGAGCTGACCTCCACCGGCGCTGTGATTGAGGCAGTCAGCAACAGCAAGAACGCCATCGGCTATGCCTCTCTCTCTGCTGTGGAAGGTAAGAACGGCATTAAGACTCTGACGGTAAATGGTGTGGTTTGCTCTGAGGCAACTGTTCTGGACGGTACCTATGAGATTCAGCGTCCCTTCGTGCTGGTCACTAAGGAAGGTGCTCAGTTGAGCGAAGCTGCTCAGGCCTTCTTCGACTTCGCAACATCTAAGGATGCTTCCGAGCTGATCCGCAATGCAGGTGCAGTACCTGTGGCTTGATTGCGAACAGAAACCGAGTAGAAAGAAGCCTCTGCAGTCGCAGAGGCTTCTTCTCCAACAAAAAGGTGAACTGATATGAAAAGTAAAGTGTCTCCAAAGGAGACGGTGTTCCACGTTTTTTTCCTGGTATGTGGCATTCTCTCTGTAGCCTTCGTTTTATTTATAAGTGTTTATCTCATTGTTTCCGGACTGCCGGCCATCGGCAAGATTGGATTGGTTAATTTCTTGTTTGGGCAGAAGTGGCAGGCGGGTACGGAAGATTTCGGAATCCTGCCCTTCATTCTGACCAGTGTTTATGGCACGGCAGGTGCCGTGGTATTGGGCGTTCCGCTTGGAATTCTTACGGCGGTGTTTTTGGCTAAAGTAGCACCTAAGCCGTTGGCAAAGGTGATTCACACAGCAGTAGAGCTTTTGGCAGGTATACCATCGGTCGTGTATGGCCTGGTCGGTATGGTAGTTCTGGTGCCCGGTATTCAGAAGATGTTCCATCTTTCCTCTGGCGCCTGCCTGTTGGCCGCCATTCTTGTTTTGACGGTTATGATTCTTCCCTATATCGTCAATGTGTCTGAAACCGCATTGCGGGCAGTTCCAAAGGAGTATGAACAGGCTTCGCTTGCACTGGGTGCAACGGAAACGGAGACGTATTTCAGGGTGTCGCTTCATGCGGCGCGCAGTGGTGTTGCTACAGCTGTAGTGCAGGGCATCGGCCGTGCAATTGGCGAAGCAATGGCCATTATTATGGTGTCCGGCAATGTTGCCAATATGCCCGGAATTTTCAAATCCGTTCGTTTTTTGACCACTGCAATTGCATCTGAGATGTCCTATGCAGCATATGGCTCACTCCAACGGCAGGCATTGTTTTCCATTGGACTGGTGCTGTTCCTGTTTATTATGCTGATCAATGCATTCTTAAATCTGGTTGTGAAAAAGGAGCGTGCATAACAATGAAACAAGGACGGTCTCTTTCGCGGCGAATCAAGGATGCACTGCTGCGGGGAGTGATGTATCTCTGTGCAGGTATTACCTGTGCATTGTTGATTTTTATTATTGGATTTATATTCGTTAAGGGAATTCCCAATTTGAGTTGGACATTGCTGTCCAGCCAGACGAGTTATTTAAATAATACGATTGGTATTCTGCCGAATATTCTGAATACGCTCTACATCATTCTTGTGGCCATGGTGATTGTTGTGCCGTTGGGTGTGTGTGCAGCGATCTATTTGACGGAATATGCGAGAAATAAAAAGATAGTACGGATCATCAGTTTTGCAACTGAAACGTTGACTGGTATCCCATCGATTATCTTTGGCCTTGTCGGCATGCTGTTCTTTGTACAGCTGTTGGGACTGAAGCAAGGTGTTCTGGCCGGCGGATTGACATTGGTGGTTATGGTTCTGCCTACGATTATCAGCAATACAGTGGAGAGCCTAAAGACGGTCCCGAATTCTTATCGAGAGGGTGCACTGGCACTGGGCAGCGGAAAGTGGCACATGGTGCGCACGGTTGTGCTGCCAAACTCGATTGATGGCATTGTTACCGGATGCATCTTGGCTATTGGGCGTATTGTCGGCGAGTCTGCGGCGCTGTTGTTTACAGCCGGATTTGGATTGGTGCTCAACGATTTTGTCAGTGCCATGACTTCTTCTTCTGCCACATTGACGGTAGCACTGTATGTTTTCGCCAGTGAGCGGGGTGAGACAGGTGTGGCGTTTGCAATTGCAACGATTTTGATGCTGCTGACATTTCTGTTGAATTTGGCAGCCAATTTTGCGGCAAAGAAACTGAAACGAAATTTTGCAGCAAAGAAACTGAAACGAGAGGGTGCTTAATCAATGGCAGGCATTATAGAGACAAAAGACCTGAATCTATGGTATGGAGATCATCAGGCACTGCATTCCATCAATATAGAAATTCCGGACCATCAGGTAACGGCATTGATCGGCCCATCCGGATGTGGAAAATCCACCTTTTTAAGAACGCTGAACCGTATGAACGATTTGGTAGAAGGCATTCGCATTGAAGGACTTGTCAGCTATAACGGAACCGATATTTATCATTCGTCAACCGATGTGACCTGGCTGAGGAAACAAATCGGTATGGTGTTCCAGAAGGCAAATCCTTTTCCGATGAGCATTTATGACAATGTGGCTTATGGCCCGCGTACCCACGGAGTCCGCGCAAAAAGCGAACTGGATGGAATTGTAGAGCAGGCTTTGCGGGATGCGGCAATTTGGGATGAAGTGAAAGATCGTCTGAAGACCAGCGCACTGGGAATGTCCGGCGGTCAGCAGCAGCGCCTTTGCATTGCCCGTGCTTTGGCAGTGCGGCCGGATATCCTGCTGCTGGACGAATCGACCAGTGCTTTGGATCCGATTTCAACGTCAAAGATTGAAGACTTGATTGGTGAACTGAAAAAACAATATACCGTTATTATGGTTACGCATAATATGCAGCAGGCCGTTCGTATCTCGGATCAGACCGCTTTTTTCCTGTTGGGTGAATTGATCGAGTTTGGCGAAACAGAACAGATGTTCAGCATGCCGAAAAACAAAAAGACAGAAGATTATATCTCGGGGAGATTTGGCTAATGAGAAAAGCATATGACGAGCAGTTGCACATGCTGCATCGGGAATTGAGAGATATGGCAAACCTGTGTGAGCAGGCTGTTGGTCTGGCCGTTCAGGCGGTTACAAAACGAGAAACCGCTTTGGTACAGCAGGTGCGCAATGTGGATGGATTTATCGATAAGAAGGAGCGGGACATTGAATCCCTATGCTTGAAGCTGCTGCTGCAGCAGCAGCCGGTTGCCTCCGATTTGAGGGATATTTCTTCTGCGTTGAAAATGATTTCTGATCTGGAACGAATCGGTGATCAGGCATCAGACATTGCAGAAATTTCACGTTTTACTTCCCAGGTGGATGGAGATGAATCCTTTGATGACCTTCGGCAAATGGCAGCAGAAACCGTGAAAATGGTGACCGAGAGCATTGATGCCTTTGAGCGGCATGATCTTGTTTTGGCGCGGCAGGTTATTCACTATGATTCTGTGGTAGATCGTTGGTTCGACCGGATTAAGAGTGATCTGGTTGCTTCCATTGCACAGGATAACAGTCGGGGAGAATACTATCTCGATTTGCTGATGGTGGCAAAATATTTGGAACGCATTGGCGATCACGCCACTAATGTGGCGGAATGGGTTGAATATTCTATCGTCGGGCGTCGTTCCAAGGACGGGGTAATTCCGGAAGAAGAGAATAATTAACACAGATTTAACACGCAGCTGGTTTTGGATTTAAGACAGTCATACTATGCTAAACACAGTGAAAATATACATGTGATTTACGAATAGGAGGTTGTCATAATGGATGAGCAGCTGCGTGTTATTTCGGATCGATTTGTTGATGCGCTGCGTGGGACAAACGCAATTTATTTCGAACGTCCTACCGTGTTCCATCGTTTTGCTGCGATGATCCTGACTATGACAGATGCGTCGGTATTGCCTACGTTGACAAAACATGACGCAGAACAGGCGTGTCGCATTGGAGCGCGGTTGCAGGTCGCAGGAAAAGAAGTGCTTCCGGTATTGGCGGCAATTTGCCATTGTACAGATGATCGCATTGCGCAGAGGGTTGCGCGGGCACAGCGTATTCTGGAGCGCCGATTTTTCACATCAGCTCATTTGACAACAGCAGCATGGCTGATGGCATTGGATCAAAGGGATATTACATCTTACGATCAGGTGGTGGAGCAGGCAAGACAGGATTATGATGGGATGCGCGGAGATGATCCGTTGCATACCAATAGCGAGGATGTGCCGCTTTGCGTGCTTTATGCACTGATGGGTGAGAAGATGGCAGTTCGGCGACTGGATGAGGTTGTAAAACAATTGCGGCCGATGTTCCGTTTTCGAAATTCTGTTCAGACTTTAGCTGAGGTGCTTTTGCTGGGCAAAGCAGAAGATGTGAACCGAACGATGGCATTGAGTCGGGAATTGACCAGCCGTGGCCTTCGTTTGGGACATGGGAGTTCCTTTGCGGCGCTTGGAGTGTTGGCAGCGGTAGATGGAACAATAGCAGACATTGCAGAACGAGTGGAAACGGTGGAACTGCGGCTGCGCAAAGCACCTGAACTGAGCGGATGGAATGTCAGCGGTAAAGAACGGCTGATGTGGAGTTGTCTGCTGACAGCAGTTGGGAGCATTGAAACGAAAGAACGGCAACAAATGCTTTGTGCCGCATTTGTTGCATTATATGGAGCATATTTACCAGATCCATTGAAAGAGCCGGAGTTTACAATGGCTGCGTTCTAAAACAATGAAAAAACTCGAGGTTAGATATAAAGTATCTGCCTCGAGTTTCGTCATTTTGTAGAAAAGTACAGAATCAGATTGACAACTGGAGAAAATAAGTTATACTAAGGTTATAAGCAGTAATGATTACTATTTATTTAAGGGGGCGTTTGTTTATGAAATTCTATATCTGTCAACATTGTGGAAATTTGATTTCCTTTGTTCAGAATCAGGAAGTACCGGTGGTATGTTGTGGGCAGGAAATGACAGAGCTTGTGGCAAATACCACAGATGCCGCAGTAGAAAAACATGTACCAGTTATTGAGGGCGATGGTCGTTGTGTTACAGTCAGAGTAAGTTCGGTTGCACATCCTATGGTGGAGAAACACTTCATTCAATGGATTGCATTAGAGACAAAACAGGGAAACCAATTGAAGTATCTGCACCCCGGAGAAACACCGGAATCCGCATTTGTCCTCTCCGAAGGGGATGAAGCGGTGGCAGCTTATGCATATTGTAATTTGCATGGTTTGTGGAAGCAGGATATTTAACAAGAATAATTGCAGGAAGCGCATCTGCCAACTGGCAGATGCGCTTCCTGCATAATGTGGGGAGGAGAAGAGAGGGATATGAACAGAAAGAATGAATTAAAAATCAACCTCAGTGTCATAATAGCAGCACTTGAGCAGCTTCTCCATCTCTTCCTGAGACGGAATGCGAGGATTTGATCCGGTGCATGCGTCACCGATAGCGTTCTTTGCAATCTCAGGCAGACGAGCAAGGAAGACTTCCTCCGGCACAAAACCTTGCTCGGTAGGATAGCTGTCCGGGCCATAGTGTTGAATGCAATGAGGAATATTAAGCTCGTCATTCATCTTGCGCAGATAAGCGATGAGCAGAGCAACCTTTTCGTCATCATTGTTGCCGCCGAGTCCCATGTAATCCGCAATTACACCATAGCGCGCTTTGGCGGTCGGATCCTTGGCGTTGAAAGCGATTACCTTGGGCAAATACATAGCGTTGGCCGCACCATGGATGATGTGGGCTCCGTAATCGGCGAAAGCAGCACCGGTCTTGTGCGCCATGGAGTGGACGATTCCCAACAGAGCGTTGGAGAAAGCCATACCGGCCAGACACTGTGCGTTGTGCATGGAGTCGCGCTTGGCCATGTCGCCCTTGTAGGAGTCAATGAGGTCGCGCTGAATCATCTTGATGGCCCAAATGGCGAGAGGATCGGTAAAATCGCAGTTTGCAGTGGAAACATAGGCTTCGATCGCATGGGTCATGGCATCCATTCCGGTGTGGGCAACCAGTTTCGGAGGCATGGTTTCTGCCAGGTCAGGGTCAACAATGGCGACATCGGGCGTAATCTCAAAGTCGGCAATAGGATATTTGATGCCCTTTTCATAATCGGTAATGATAGAGAAGGCGGTTACTTCTGTGGCAGTGCCGGATGTGGAGGAAATGGCGCAGAAGTGAGCCTTGCGGCGCAGCTTCGGAATGCCGAATACTTTGCACATTTCTTCAAATGTAATTTCAGGATACTCGTACTTAATCCACATAGCCTTTGCGGCATCAATGGGGGAACCGCCGCCCATGGCGATAATCCAATCGGGCTGGAATGCCTCCATAACTGCTGCACCCTTCATAACGGTGTCAACGCTGGGATCCGGTTCAATGCCCTCGAACAGCTGAACTTCCATGCCGGCTTCCTTCAGGTAGTCGACAACACGATCCAGAAAGCCGAAGCGTTTCATGGAACCGCCGCCTACACAGACGATTGCCTTTTTGCCTTCAAAACTTTTCAGTGCCTCCAGAGCACCTTTGCCATGATACAGGTCGCGGGGAAGAGTGAATCTTGCCATAATAATTACCTCCTATGTCGTTTGGATCGCGGGGGGATGCGGTCAGTTATTAACGGAGTTGATTTCCGCTGTGTTGTTATCCTAACAGAATTGCATTGGAAAATGCTTGTGTAAACAAACAAAGAAATGAATGAAATTATGTTAAAACAACAAAAAATACTTCAATCAGTAGAAGCCTCTCACTGATTGTTATTTTATTAACGAAGTCGCAAAAAGTCAAGAAAATAGCTATATTGTTTCAGACAGGGCATATATCAAAAATGATATAACCGCGGATCGCACGACCAGTGCAATCCGCGGTTATTTACTGATTTTCTTTTCTTGCAAAATCCAATTCTTTTAAAAAAAGCTTATCTAATGCAGAAAAATGGTAGTTTTTTCGATGAATCAGCACGTCGCAACAGGGTTCAGCAAAGTCAACAACAGGCTTTTGCACCAATTGATAACGTTCCAGGAGCTCCTCTTCTAAAGGATAGACCATCATAAATGCATCAGGAATCTGCCCCAGCATAGTCAGTTGCCCCATGCTGTCATAGACGTGGATGCGTCGGTCGGTACCGATTTCGGTTTCCTGATCCGGTAAGTTTCGTACAGAAGAGAGCAGATAAGAGTCACCATGGGTAATTTCAGTGGCGGACTTTAAATCTTGAAAATAGAGTTCGTTTTGTTGCGCCAAAGGAGAAAATTTGCTCATAGCTGCAA
>CAVLAO010000005.1:55948-59425 GCA_963660915.1 Bacteroides sp. CAG:927
CTGTTCCTGCAGCATGGCTTGAAAGTAAGGTTCAACTGCCTTTTGATAGCGCAGAATTCCGAGTTGAAATGAACCGTTGAGCAAATTTTGCAGTGCGCCGATGGCACCGGTTTCTTTAAAATCAACCAGCATTTTTCGCTCGTTGTCCAACTGTGCCAGAAAACGGGTGAAGGCATTGGAGATATAGCTAGCGCGGGGGACGCATAGGCTGAAGCGTTGAAGTGTGCGTTCTCCGGAGGACAGACGTTCTATCTGTTCCACCTCATCCAGAATGATTCTGGCGTGGACAAGAAAATCCTCTCCTGCAAAGGTGAGACGGACGCCTTGAGGCGTGCGTTTAAACAGGGTAATGCCAAGTTCCTGTTCCAGCTCTCGTATTGCGCGGGAGAGATTAGGTTGACTGACATATAAAGCATCTGCAGCTTTATTAAAAGAGGAAAATTCAGCCGCCTTGACTGCAAATTTTAAATGTTGAAGATTCATGCAATCCCCCTCTTACCCGTCTGCACTCCAACGTGTGTTGGGAACAAAGGACTCGTTGTGAAGCAGCGAGTGGACAGTAGACTGATATTCACTGAGGTGCCGGGTCTTGCGGATGATCTTTTGATAGGGACGGTAGTTTGTAAAGCTTTGAATAAGATAAGTCCAGATTCCCTTCATTTTGCACAGCACCGGTCCATCGCCGAATAAAACCTGACGGTAACCGTCCAGAAGTTCGTCATGAAATTCCTGCAGTGTTTTCAGACTTGGTGTTCCACCGAGCAGCCATGGGTTACATAATATTCCCCTGCCGAGCATAACGGTATCTGCGGTAGGGAAACGGGCTGAAAAATCGGCCAGATCGTCAGGAGTGAATAGATCTCCGTTATAGACCACAGGAAAGGGGGCTTGCATGAGCGCGGTATGAAATGCTTCCTGACGAGGTGCGTTTTTATAAAAATCCTTTTGCACCCGGGGATGGACAATCAATTCAGTCAAAGGATACTGGCAGTATAAATCTAGCAGTGCAGGCCATTCTTCATCTTCATAGCGTCCGATACGGGTTTTGATGGAGATGGCAAGAGGAGAGCAGGAAAAAATTTTGTCCAGAAAGCGATTTAATTCCTCCGGCTGGGAAAGAAAGCCGGCACCTTTTCCCTTGGACACTACAGTGCCGGAAGGGCATCCCAGATTTAAATTTATCTCTGTGTAACCCAGGTCTGCCAGATCATTGCAGGCAGTCAGAAAGTAATCTGCGCGATTTGTCAAAATCTGAGGAATCAACGGCAGAGCAATGTTATGCTCCGGAAGAACGTCATTTCGCTCTCGAGTGTTCAGGCCTTTGTTCATGTTGGGGGCAATAAAGGGAGTGAAGTAGCGATCGGTGGGAGTGAAGTGACGGTGGTATGCGTTGCGATAAATCCAGGTCGTAACGCCTTCCAGAGGAGCTAGTTCAAAATGCACAGTTTATCGCCTCCTTTTTTAGTAAAATTGTATCATGTGGCGGTGGAAAACACAAGCAATTCCAAGGATTTGGTGCTATAATACTCCTTGAATTCAAAGGAGCTGACCTTTTTGCGTTACTTAAAACAATTTACAATTATTCTGTTTATCTCCTTTTTAGGTGAACTGTTGCACTGGATGATCCCGTTGCCGGTTCCGGCCAGTATTTATGGATTGCTGCTTATGTTGGGGGCATTGTGCACAGGTGTGATCAAGCTGTCCTCCGTACGGGAGAGCGGTAAATTTTTAATTGATATTATGCCGGTTATGTTTATTCCGGCTTCTGTTGGATTGCTGGATTCCTGGGGTGTGTTAAAGCCGGTTTGGCTTCCTGTGGCAGTGATCACTCTGGTGAGTACCGTGGTTGTAATGTCAGTGTCCGGTCTGGTGGCACAGGCGGTAATTCGGCACAGCAGAAAGGCAGAGAAAAAAGATGCGTGATTTATTTTTAACTTCTACTTTTTTTGGCGTGACGGTTAGCTTGCTAACCTATATGCTAGGAATGTGGCTGAAGAAAAAGCTGAAATTTTCTTTTCTGAATCCGCTGCTCATTTCGATTGTATTGACTATGATTGTGGTTGTGGCCTGCCATATAGACTATGATACCTATTACGAGGGAGCAAAATATCTGAGTTATTTGCTTACTCCTGCGACGGTTTGCCTTGCCATTCCGCTTTACGAGCAGCTGCAGCAGCTGAAACGATACTGGAAAGCAATTCTGGCGGGTATTTTGTCCGGTGTCTTGACGAGTCTGGGTTGTATTCTGATTATGGCAATTCTGTTCGGCTTGACACATGAGACTTATGTGACCCTGTTGCCAAAGAGCATTACTACGGCAATCGGAATGGGTGTCAGTGAGGAACTGGGCGGTGTGGTCAGCATTACGGTAGCGGTAATTATTGTTACCGGCGTGTTTGGTAATGTGATTGGAGATTTGGTATTCAAGCTTTTCCGGATTCATGAGCCGGTGGCCAAAGGCGTTGCACTGGGTACTTCGGCACATGCCGTCGGAACCAGTAAGGCCATGGAGTTGGGCGAAGTAGAAGGGGCGATGAGCAGCCTTTCTATCGCGGTCGCAGGGTTGTTGACGGTGGTAGGTGCCTCGATCTTCTCGATGATTTGGTAAAATTTCTTTACAGGTGTGCAGATGTGCTGCGCACCTGTTTTTTGTAGATTGTGAAAAAGTTTAAATCCATGTATGGGTATATGAAAATTCTTGTAAAATCTGGGCTGACTTTCCCATATCGTTGTCAAATTATTTTTCCTGTGATACAATCAAATCAAACAGGATGATTTTACCTTGCAAAATAAATTTGAAGGGACGATCGGGATGTTTGAGTACTACACTGCTGCGTTGGCAATCAATTTGTTTGCGTTGATTATAATGCAGATTTTTATTGCACACAGCAATACGTTGACTCGCGTAAGGCGAAAATTGTTTCATTTGCTGTTTGCAGTGATTTCTGTAGCAGCCTGTTGTGAGTGGCTTGGAACACTTTTTGATGGGGCTGATGCAGGGCTCCGGTGGTTTCATATTCTTGTGAAAATGTTGGAACTGATGATTGCGCCATTGGCAGGTTATCTTTTTGCATGGATCATTGAGCAAAAATGGGTAAAAGGGTGCATTGTCCTTTTAATAACAAATGCGGGCATTGAATTTGTGTCTGCATTCTATGGTTTTGTCTACTTTGTGGACGAAAGTAACTATTATCATCACGAATCATGCTATTGGATTTACATTATTGCTTATATACTTTCACTGCTGTATGTGATGCATATTATCTTCAGCAATACAAAAAAATATCAGTATGTGGGAAACGCAACCTTTTTGCTGATTGCTATATTGCTGATTGTCGGAGTGTGCACTCAGTTGTTCAACAGTGAACTGAAGGTGGACTATTTAACGCTGACAGTTGCGTCCATCATGATGTATGTCTTTACATTGGAGATGATTCAACAGACCGATGAACAGACGGGGCTGTTAAACCGACGTGG
>CAVLAO010000006.1:0-35101 GCA_963660915.1 Bacteroides sp. CAG:927
CCTTTGTTATTCCGGCGGCGTTTGCCTGTTACAAAACGGACGGAAACCTGAAAAAACTCAAGGGCGATACGGCATATCTGAATCGGCTTATCGATGCAAACATAGAGGGCTATCGTGCCATACGGAACGCTGGACATGAGATTTTGCCCAAGTCGGACACAAATTTTGAAGGTGCGGCATATCGAAAGCTCTGCCTGCGCTTTTTCAAGCTCCTGTGCGCTACCTCGCTGGGCAAGCTCTGCGCCTCCGACCACGCCATGAACGCGGCGGATGAAATGAGTGCCCTCAACCGTGACCTGAAAGGATTCTTTGACGCAAATGGCGCGGAATATACGATATGGTGTGAGCTTGAAAAAGATTGCAGGAGGTATTTGCAATGAGGTATGCAGGCATTGAATGAATGGGATGGTGTCGATTTTCAGAGAGGCACGCGAGAGCTGTGCTACGATAACGGAGATTTTGAAGAAATGAGATTGGAGCAAGGCTATGAAATACTTTGAATTCGGCATGGAGAACCCGGAACTTATGGTTATGCTCCACGGCGGCGGTACAAGCTATCTCGGTATGCTGCCGACAGCGAAAGAAATGGCGCAGGTCTATCATGTGGTGCTTGTTGCCTACGATGGCTTCAACCCCGACGAGCCGGAAACGGAGTTCGTATCACCAATGGACGAGGCAAAACGGCTCAGCGATTATATCGTGGCGCATTACGGCGGCAGGATCGATATTCTCTACGGTATTTCCTACGGATGCCGTGTGCTGATGGAAGTTCTTGCGGACGAGCGTCTGACGATCACAACAACAATTGCCGACGGTATGGGGCTTCGGGATTACCCCAACATCAAGAGCAAGTTGGGCAAGGATATTTATTGCTTCTTCTTCACGGGTCTGTTCTACGCGATCATGGGTCATCCGGGGCCGAAAAGAAAGAAGTTTCTCGCGAAGGTCTCCGGGCGGACGCTTGAAGAAGCCGACCGTATTCTTTACGGCAGGGCAACATGGCGTAGTTGGAAGAACCAGGACTACGACCTGATCGGCAAAAAGGCCGACTACTCCTTGTTTGAAAGGACCGATATGTATCTATGGTACGGGGTCAGGGGCAGTGTGGATAAAAAACTGTCGGCAGGACTTGATACCCTAAAAAAAACCGGCTATCCGTTTGAAACAAAAATCTTTACGAATCTGGGCCACGGAGGTCTTGCCGGTGAGCATCCGAAAGCATTTTTACAAGAGGTTCAGGCGGCGCACCGGCACACCGTGGAGCAATGACTAGGAGTGATCCGGAGAAATAAAACTCCAAAATCCAGAAGGCGAATCGCTATTTGACGGGAAAAGTCCGCTGGAAGGTGGCAGCGCGACGGATTTTGTGCGTGGATATATCCTCGTTTCCGGTGGATCCTACTGCGATTGCGGGGATAAAAGAAAGGACTTTGAACATGAAATCTGACTACAAAAACTGGATCCCAAAGGGATTGTTATTTTCACTCATCACCGGAACGGCGCTGTCCCTTGCTCTGCTACTGGTTTTCGGTGTGTTCGGCGTCGGTGTGAGCGGAGGACTGCGCACCGCACTGGGCATACTGTTTGCCATCGCATTTGTCGTGTGTGCAAAATATACCGAGTGGTGCGTGTACGCCTACAGGAGCTTTTCCTATGATGGCAAACGCAAGCTCTCAAAGCAGATCATTGACGGCACGGCGGAGTATATCACATTGCCGGAGAACGGTGTTGGTCTGGATGTCGGCTGCGGCAGCGGCGCGCTGACAATTGCCTGCGCCAAGCGCAATCCCCAGGGGAGAATGCTCGGCATCGACCATTGGGGATTGGAGTACGCCTCCTTCAGTCAAAAGCTGTGCGAGAAAAATGCCGCAGCTGAGGGCGTAACAAACGCCTCGTTCCGGCGTGGGGATGCCGTGAAGCTGGACTTCCCCGACGAGAGCTTTAATGCAGTGACCAGCAACTATGTCTATCACAACATCTCCGGCAAAAACAAGCAGGAGCTTCTGCAGGAAACGCTGCGCGTGCTGAAAAAGGGCGGTTGTTTTGCCATTCACGACCTGATGTCTCCCCGTCGCTACGGCGATATGCAGGCGTTTGTAAACAGGCTCAAGTCCATGGGCTATGAGCAGGTAGAACTGATCGACACCACCGACGGTAAATTTATGTCAAAAAAAGAAGCCACGCACATCATGCTGCGAGGCTCGACACTGCTTGTTGGCAGGAAATGAGGCAAAATAACAATGAAATGGCTTATCATACCCTCCTTCTGGCTTCTGTACTGGGGCATCTGTTTTCTCTGCACAGGAACGGATAAGAAAAACCTCTCCGGTCTGCGTTCGTACCCCGACGCAGTGCAGTCTATTGTGCGCGACAGGCTCGCCGATGCTCCGAAGGAAAAATCGATCCCCGCAATTTTGCTGAGCAATCTTATTCTTTTCACTGTGCTGTTTTCCGTGCTGGGACTGGCGCTTAAGAACCTCCTCGCCTTTGACGGCTATCTCTCCGCATTCTGGTATTTTCTTATCCTCGGTGAGGGACTGGGTCTGTTCGATCTGCTGGTCATCGACCTGCTCTGGTGGCGCAGCACCCCGCGCATCCGCTTTTCCTTCCTGCCGGATAAGGCGATCTACCAAAACCCGGCAAAGCACATTGGCTCCTTTGTACGCGGCATTCCGCTGTTTGCCGCCATCACCGCACTGAGTGCGATAATCGTTACAATGCTTTAAGGGGGAATTGGACGGTGGACAGATACCTGACGGAAACGCCGATGCTGGATTTTTCAAATCCGGCGATACAGGCTCTGATCGAGCGGCGTAGCTGGCGTTCGCTGGGAGAATTTGAACGCATTCAGGCAATCTATAACTATGTCCGCGACGAGATATTGTTCGGCTACAACACCGATGACAGCATTTCTGCCTCAATGGTTCTTGCCGACGGCTACGGTCAGTGCAACACCAAGGGGACGCTGTTCATGGCGTTGCTCCGGGGCTGCGGTGTTCCCTGCCGCGTCCACGGCTTTACCATCGACAAAAAGCTGCAAAAAGGCGCAATGACCGGGCTCGTGTACGCTCTTGCACCGAAAAATGTGTTCCACAGCTGGGTGGAGGTCTGGCTGGACGGCATCTGGTATGAGCTGGAGGCGTTTATTCTCGATAAGGCTTATTTGAACAGTCTGCAAGCGGCAAATCTCGAGTGCACCGGCGCGTTCTGCGGTTACGGCGTGGCAGTACGCGATCTCCAGCATCCCGTGATTGATTTCAATCATAATAACACCTACATCCAGAGTGAGGGGATCAATCAGGACTTCGGCATTTACGACAGCCCTGATGAGCTGCTGCGGGAGCATCATCAGGAAATGTCACAGCTCAAAGCCTTCGTCTATCGGAATATCGGGAGGCGTCTGATGAATGGCAATGTAAAGAAGATTCGAAGGGGAAAATAGTCTCAGGCAACACTGCACTGTGCGGTGTTGCCTGATTTTTTGTAATACGAGACTACAGCAGATCCATCTCCGGCCCATATCGCTCTTTGTGAAAAATGTCAGATGGCGGTAAAGCTGGCGAACCCAAAGCATATCCCAAAGAAACACAAAGATGCAGCAGAAAATGGCGCCATTACACGTTTCGTCACCATTGGCTTCAAATCCCACCCGCTGCGCCATCGTAGATCCCCCGACATATCAAGGCGTTTGCCTATATGGTGGTTTTTTATATTTGCCTAGGAAGTCACTAGCACACCTGACATTCCACTATGCAAAAGAAGAACACCTGCGGAATCCACAGATTCCGCAGGTGTTCTTTTCAGAAAAGCAGAGGAGCTCAGAAAATCAAATTGACCCAGAAATAGCCGAAGCTCAAAACAAAGGCTGCGCAGATGACGATACAGATAAGGCCCGTCTTATACGCAAACGACGGTTTCAAATTCGGATTGGAGAACATCATACCGGCAGCGGGGCAGGCAGAGGGCAGAACGAAAGCGTAGTGCGTGCCAAGCGCCAACAGGATGGTAACTGCCGGGACATTAATGTCCATTGTTCCGGACATTGCAATGATGATGGGCAGGATAACGCTGCAAATAACCAGATTCTGAGCGAAGTTTGTCAGGATTACACCGACAACAACGACAATGGCAACGAGAATCCATGCCGGCTTGCCTTCCAGCGCCGGAGCAAGGAAGCTGTGAATCAATGCCGTGATACCGGCATCTTCACTGGTCAAAGCAGATCCCAGAGGGGCGATCAAAGCAGTCATCATAACCATGGACCAGATAACGCCATGGGAAGCCGCTTCCTGGATATTTACCATGGGTCTTCCATCCACACGAATTACAACAAACAACAGAAGGATGATTGCAGACAGTCCAAACAGATCCAGATTTTTAATGAGCGATGTCACAGCCCACGCCTGAGGCAGGACGGAACCCAGCAGCAAAATTACAACCATAGAAACAACTGCAATGATAACAATCTTCTGCCGCGTGTTCAGCTTCAATGCCTCCTTGTTAACAATCGAGTCATCCAGATTCTTCAGCGCAGAGACATCGATGCGGAGGATATACTTGCAAATAAGAACGTAGAGAATAATGCCAATAATGACCAATGGAATCATGCTGGCAACATATTTTGCCGCATTGATTGGCTCTCCCATCATACCAAGGTACATGTTCGCAACAACCATACCATTGGCCAGAACAGGCAGATACAGAATACCGGAACCGGCAGCAAAGCAGGAACCGAAGATCATGCATTGTGCCCAGCCGCTATTATGCTCAATGTGAACCTGATCACAGGCAGAATAGATAATGTCCCAGAACAGAAGCATGGCTGCAATAGGACTGACAACAGCAAGAATTGAAATACCCAACAAAATAGCGAATGAAAACAGCCATGGACGACCTTGCAGTATCTTCTTGCTGATAATCCAGTTTGCAAAGAAATCAGTGACTTTTTCGCTCTGCATCACATACAGGATAATGAGCACCATAATAATGCCCCACACCAACGTGGATCCGAGCGCATTGGCTACAACGCTAGCAATATTTCCGGCTGCAATTCCCATTGCCAGAATCGCGCAAATTGCTGTCCACAGCACATCCACAGTGGACATACCATAAACAATACCGACCAAAATACCGAGGATCTTCATACCGTAAGATGTAATCGGTGCAACAGGAGGAATCAGTCCAACGAGAACCATAAGAGCAATGGTGATGATGCAGTGAAGAATTTTTACAGGCTTTGTCTGCGGTCCCTTTGCCGCCGCAGGAGCGTTTGCAGGAGGTGTCTTTGCCATTTTTTCTTTCTCCCTTCTCATTAAGTCAAGTCTCATTCAGTTTGTGGAATGTGGAATGGAATTCCGTATTTTGCCGTCCGACGGGATCATTATAGGCCTTGTTTCTTTTTTAACGCAAGGGTTCTGTCATTCTATTTTGGAATACTCATTCATCTGTTCTTCCCTCTGCGCACAGATTTATGCCGCTATTTGCACATTGTAATTTGTCGTTTTTTTGCTTTTCTTATATAATTTAACGTGAGTTTGAATCGTTATCGTTTTATCAATTCCATTATCGAATACTGTATTCATTGCTTTTTTCAAAATACCGGTAGTAATATAGAATCGCGAAAGGAAGAAGCGCAACATGACAACACAGCAAATCCACTACTTTCTTGAAGTAGCCAAGCAGTTAAGCTTTACAAAAGCTGCCCAATGTCTCTTCGTTTCACAGTCTACTCTAAGCAAGCAGATTGCCTCCATGGAAAATGAACTTGGCATACAATTGTTTCTCCGTTATCGCCACAGCGTTTCCCTCACTCCCGCCGGTCTGCTGCTTCGGGCGGAACTTGGTAAAATCGAATCTTCACTGGCACTGGCGTTGGATCACGCTCAGCGAATGGGAAAGGGCACAGAAGGTCATCTGAGTGTCGCAGTTCTGGACATCCTGGATCCCAATCTGGTGGTGTTTCCCGCACTGGATCGCTTTCGCGAGAAATATCCCAATGTAGATGTGGAGTTAATCGTATGTGGCTTCGGCGAGATGCGCCGTGTTCTCACTAACCGGGGTGCAGATATTGCTTTTGATAAGCTCTTTCAACTGCGGCTTATCCCGGATTTTGAGGTTATGCCGGTTTATGCGGTCACACCTTCGTTCATGTTTCCGGTGGGACATCCTCTGGCTGACAAAAAAACTGTGCGAATCGCCGATCTGAAGGACGATTCCTTCATCGTACTTCAGCCTGATGAATGCCCTGTCCATATGGAGTCACTGATCGAGCTGTGCATCCGGTCAGGCTACTATCCTCGCATTTCCAAGTATGCCAGCAGCAACATAGCAAAGATTTTCTATGTGGATCAGGGCTATGGCATTGCTCTATTTGACAAGGAGTTGCCCATTCCTCCTTGGGCGAACGTTAATCTCATTCCGATGGAGGATGTACTGCCCCGCAGCCAAATGAAATATAATCGAGAGCCCGACATTCACGTCGGCTGGTTCCATGACACAACGAACCCAACTGTGCAGCTGTTTATCGACACCGTGACGGAGCTCCTCTCCGAAAGCGTAACAAAGCAAACCAAAAAAACTACTAATGAGGTGATTTTATGACTGATTTTGATGTCATCGTGGTCGGCAGCGGCCCGGCCGGCATGACCACCGCAATCTACGCCACACGAGCAGATTTGTCCGTTCTCGTGCTGGACAAGCTAGCTCCCGGCGGCAACATCATTAACACAAACGAGATTCAGAATTATCCAGGCGTCGGCTTTATCAACGGTGCGGAGCTGGCCATTCAGATGTTCGAACAGGTGCAGAAGATTGGCGCGGAGTTCGACTACCGCACCGTCCTCTCCATCGTGGATAAGGGCGAGGTGAAGGAAGTCCACTGCGAGGAGGACGAGAAGGTCTACACCGCCCGGGCGGTCATCATCGCCACCGGCACCCAACCCAATCATCTCCACTGCGCCGGTGAGGATCAGTTCACCGGCAACGGCATCAGTTGGTGCGCCATCTGCGACGGCGCTTCCTATCGTGATAGGGACGTTGTGGTGATTGGCGGAGGAAACTCTGCGGTAGAAGAGTCCATCTATCTTGCTGGTATGGTCAACAAGCTCACCGTCGTCACCATGTTTGATCTGACTGCCGACCCGGTCGCCTGCGATCAGCTGCGTGCCATGGACAATGTCACGGTCTACCCCTATCAGGACGTGCTGTCCTTCGACGGCGCGGGCAAGCTGGAGGGTGTCCGCTTCAAGTCCACAAAGGATGACGCCGAAGAGCGTTTTGTCCCCTGTGACGGCGTTTTTGAATACATCGGTCTTCACCCTGTCACCGACTTCTGTAAAAGTCTAGGTATCTGCAACCAGTTCGGCTATATCCAGGCTGACGCCGCCATGCGCACCGCCGTTCCCGGAATCTATGGCGCGGGCGACTGCATCGTCAAAGATCTGCGTCAAGTCATCACGGCCTGCGCTGACGGGGCTATCGCCGCCCAATCCGCATTTCAGGATCTGAAATAACATAAACTAACATAGACCAGAAAGGATGATCGTCATGATTAAAGAAGTAAACACCGCCGAATTTAAGGAAGCCATGCCCAATGGACTGACACTGGCTGATTTCTACTCCCCCACCTGCGGTCCGTGCAAGATGCTTGCTTTCGTGCTTCAGGACGTGGACAAGAATACTGATATTCAAATTCTGAAGGTTAACTATGATGAGAACCCCGACCTGTTGGCCGAGCACAACGTAACCGGTTATCCCACCCTCATCCTCTTTAAGGACGGCGTTGAGGTAGAGCGCAAGTCTGGTTTGCAGCAAAAGCCCGCTATCATCAAAATGATTCAGGCACATGCCTGAGAGAACAGGAGCAAGATTTATGGAAAGCAAACATATTGACTATCATTTTCAGGAAAGCTTGGTCAGCCGTCAGAATCATGCAGAGCATGAAATGCTGGCTCAGTTCCACAGCGGAAATTACACAATGGAGCAACCGCTCATCTGCTTAAATCCCTACTTTATCTCCCCCCTGACTGCCGTTATTCTCTTTAAAACAGAGGAAAAAGTCGCTGTCACCCTAACTGTGAAAGGAAAAGAGGTCAATGGCGACATTACCCATACATTCCCGCCGGCAACAGAGCATGTATTGCCCGTACTCGGTCTTTACGCAGATTATGACAACACAATTGAATTAAGGACCTATCAAGGTAAGGTTGTCTCACACACCATTCACACCGATCCGTTGGATGAAAATGTACCCGAATTGCTTTCCATCGAAACAACCGCTTCTTATATGGAAGACAATATGGTCTTCCTGTCTCCCTCTATGAGTGAACTGGCTACAGCCATCGACTATCATGGAGACATCCGTTGGCATTTGAATGTTCCTACTGTGTTTGATATTGCACGGCTGAAAAACGGCAACCTTCTGATCAGCACAGATCGCCTTGTACGCATCCCCTACTATCTCTCCGGTCTTTATGAGATGACGATGACCGGCAAAGTCGTCCGTGAATACTCCATGCCCGGTGGTTATCACCACGACAAAATCGAAATGGCAGACGGAAATCTTCTGGTCCTGTCTGAAGATCTGGAATCTGACACAGTCGAGGATACCATGGTATTGTTAGATCGCAATACCGGTGAAGTGTTGCGCACTTGGGACTTCAGTGACTTCCTGACACCAGGCGAAAGCAAGTCCGGCAGCTGGTCGGCCGAAGACTGGTTCCATTGCAACGCCCTGTGGTATGATGCCAACACAAACTCCGTCACACTCTCCGGCCGACACATCAATGCTATTGTCAACATTGATTACGACACCGGAAAATTGAACTGGATTCTGGGTGATCCGGAAGGTTGGCCGGAAGAGCGCAAGAAGTACCTTTTCACTCCTGTGGGTGATGGTGAGTTCGACTGGCAGTATGAGCAGCATGCCTGCCTCATCACTCCTGACGGCGATGTTATGTGCTTCGATAATGGCCACTATCGCTCCTGCAATCCAGAGAAATACATTCTGAACCGGGATAACTTCTCCCGTGGTGTTCGTTATCGCATCAATACAGATGACATGACCATCCAGCAGACCTGGCAGTATGGCAAGGAACTGGGGCAGCATTTCTTCTCCAAATACATCTGCAATGTAGAATATTATGGTGAAAACCACTACATGATTCACTCTGGCGGTATTCAATATCAGGGTGAAAATGCCATGGAAGGCTTTGCTGTCCTCGCTGCAGATGATCCTACAATCCGCTCCAAGAGCATTACTGTAGAGGTATGCGAAGGCCAGAAGATGTTCGAAATGCAGGTCACCGGCAATTACTATCGTGCTGAAAAACTGCGTCTGTATCATGATGGCGATAATCAGCCTCTGGGTGACGGCATTCGTCTGGGACACATGGGACATACACGGGAGTTTGACACACTGATCCCCATGGACCCCTGCGGTGAGCTGCTGCCTGAACGTTACGAGGCAAAACTGACGGAAGAAGATGACCGCATCATCCTCAATGCCATCTTTGAAAGCGGTCAGCTTGTTATGATGATGCTGGAGAACGAAAATGAGGCACATGGTTACTATATTTCTACCGCACGCACCCCGTTTAACGCTCTCTGCTGTGGCACATTCATTGAAAAGGATGCCCGTAAAGTCAACCTTTCCGTAAACAAAGCCGGTTTGTCCGGCACCTTTGACATCCGTTTCATTGTGGATGACAAGAAATTTGACACCGGTATTCAAATCACCTGCTGATTTGTCTGATTCCGCATTAATGGCACAGGAGGCGGACCCACAGTGTATTCCGCTGTGAGTCCGCCTCTGGCATTCTCAAATGAAAAAGAAAGGACACAAAACATGGTCTTAGGAATTCTCTTTTGTGCTGCGTTGGCTTTTATTGCAACCCTTGCCGGCAATGCACAGCATATTATGGGCGCTCCATTGATTGGCATGTTTCTTGGCATGATTTTAGCCAACATTTTTCCTGCACTTCAGGCAAAGATTCAAGCCGGAGCCTCCTTCTCTGCCAAAGTGATTCTGCGCATCGGCATTATCCTCTGTGGCGGTACACTCAGCTTTGCCACTATTTTAGGTGCCGGTGGGAAAGCACTTCCCTTCATCCTGAGCAGTATTGCAATGGCTTTTCTGACCGCCTGTCTAGTCGGAAAGTATTTGCTCAAGGTATCTCCCAACACCCGCATTCTTGTGGCCGGCGGCACATCGATCTGTGGCGGAACTGCCATCGCAACCCTTGCAGGCGTGATTGATGCAAAGGAAGATGAAGTTGGCTATGCTATGACCGCAATTTTCCTGTTTGATCTCATTGCTGCGCTGATCTGGCCCTACGTTGCTATGGGAATGGGCTTCCGTCCTGAACAGTTCAGCATCCTGGCCGGCATCGCCATCAATGACGTGTCCAGCGTCACGGCTGCCGGTGCGACTTACGATTCTCTGATGGGTGCTGCCGCAGTTTCCGCTTCCGGTGTCACAGGCGGCGATCTGGCCGTTGTAGTGAAACTGACCCGCGTAGTCATGCTGATTTTTGTGGCATTGGCCGTTATGGTCTGGCACACAGCCTGCCAGAAAAAAGATTCCGTCTCTACTGAAAAAACAAGCAAGGCAAAGGCAATCGCCAAAGCGTTCCCAGTTTTCATTCTCGGTTTTCTCGCCCTTGCCATCGTCAACACCATTGTTGATTTCTCCAAAATCTCTGTAGGAAGCACCTCTGTTGCGGGGCTTTTCAAAATTGCGAACAAATTTTTGATCACCACTGCGCTCGTCGGTGTTGGCAGCAAAATGAAGTTGAAAGAATTATTCACAAAGGGAATCCGGCCCGTAATTCTAGGTGGTGTCACCTGGATTGTAATTGCTGTTGTGACGCTCTGCTATGTCATCTTCCTCGTCTGATTCCCCTCTTTTCTTCCCCCTCACTTCTTTTTATCCGAACAAAGCACGACCTCTGTATCTCAGATACAGAGGTCGTGCTTTGTCATAGGAAACAGATAACATCCGATATAGGTTACCCTACTCTTCTACAAGTTCCGGTTGAATCGTTTTTACACCAAAAAGGAAGTAAACAAAATGGCAAACCCATACAATCGCAAGAATAACACAAGGCACCCAGATTCCTTTCCGCGCCATGAGAACAAATCCGATTGTCATTAACAGCGTTACACTGGTCAATATTGTCATCTTGGTTCGCACTGTCATACCTTTTTTCTGGACAAAAGACTCCAGATGTTTGTGATACATCTTTGTATTCACGAACCAGTCGTGCAGTCTTTGAGAGCTCTGAGAAAAACAGAACACTGTTAACAGGAAAAACGGAACGGTTGGCAGGATGGGCAGGACGATGCCCACACAGCCCAAGCCAAGGCTGACACAGCCAATCACCAGAAAAATCAATCGTTTTAGTCTCATTTCTACCTCCCGTTGCAATAACATTAACCACATGTCAGCTCATACGTCCGTGTTCCACAGAGTAGACCTTGTCCGCTATGCGCATAGTGGACGCCCGATGGGAAACCAGCACTACTGTTCTCCCTTTCTCGTCATCCTTTAATGATTTCAAAATGACCGCTTCATTCAGACTATCCAGATTGCTGGTAGGTTCATCCAACAGCAAAAATGGTGCATCATGGAGAAAAGCCCGAGCCAGACCCAGACGTTGACGTTCACCGCCGGAGAGGGTATCGCCCAACTCACCCACTGGTGTATCATAGCCTTGCGGCAAAGACAGAATAAAGTCATGAATAGATGTCTTTTTGCAGGCGGCTTCAATTTCCTCATTGGTAGCATCTAATTTGGCAATGCGTAGATTCGCACGAATACTGTCATGGAACAGCACCGTATCCTGCGTCATGAAGCTTTCCATTTCTCTCAAATCTGCCGTGTTGATCTGGTCAATCGCTTTGTCGGACAAATTAATGTTGCCTTCCTGCACCTGCCAGAAATGCATAAACAGCTTTAGTAACGTAGATTTTCCGGATCCGGAACGGCCGACAATTCCGACAACCTTTCCCTTCGGAATATCTATAGAAACATCACTCAACACCTGTTCGCTCCCATAGGAGAAAGAAACGTGTTCCGCCTCTGCCCCGGAAAACTCAGTCCTCGGCTGACCTGTGATTTCCTCCACCAACGGTTTCTCTTCCAGAATATCCAGTACCCGATTGCCGGCAGCAAATGTATTCTGGAGTGTACTTCCTAGGTTAGCCAGTGCCACGCATGGTCCGAAAGAGCTCATCATGGCCATTGTGGGAATGAGCACGCCGTCAAAGCCTACCTTTCCACCATAACACAGCAGTGCCGAAACAGTCAGCATAGCAAGGTCAAATACCAGAATAACTGTATTGGTCACAGCTTGATTCGTTCCGGTCATTCGCTTCATACCTTCGTCCACAGCGGAGAGGTCATCCGTACGCTGCTCCATTTCAGCCAGGCGTTTTTCCCCTTGACCATACTGCTGAATTTCCGGCAATCCGCGAAGACTTTCCAGTACAAATCCAGACAATTCTCCCGCCTGAGTACGGAACTTCAATCCCGCATCGCCGCTCCGCTTGGAGACAACCAGCGGAATGACAAGGCCGACAATCAGGTAGGCAACCGCCGCGAGGAGTCCCAGTACCGGATGGAACGAACCGATAAACAGTGCCATGAGGAGGGAAAACAAAATTGCAATTGCCGCTGGAGAAATGGTATGGGCATAAAACACTTCCAAAAGCTCAATATCCGAGGTAATAACGCTGATAAGATCACCCTTATCCCGTCCCTCCAGCTTAGCCGGAGCAAGACGACGAAGTGCTCCGAACACTTTATCGCGAATAAGTGCCAGCAATTTGAAGGCGATAAAATGGTTGCAGGACTGCTCCGCATACCGAAGCACGCCCCGTGCCAGCGCCATGATCCCTACTGCAATAAACAAGGTCAACAGAGAGAGCGGTGTGTCGTTGCCCAATATATTCAGTACTGCCCAGCCGCCGCAGATAGTGATAAAAGCCGCGCAAAGATGCCCAATAAGCCCCATTATAATCGCCAGCGCCATGTATCCGGCCAGTGGCTTCACCAATCCAACTAGCCGCGCCATGATCTGAAAACCATTTCTGCGTTTCATGCTCTCACCTCCGCTCCATAGTCCTCCAGTATCCTCTGTGCGTTCCAGAGATGCGCATACCGGCCGTTCTGTTTGAGCAGTTCCGCATGAATCCCCCGTTCCGTCACTGTTCCATCCGAGAGCACATAAATACAGTCGGCGTCCACCACATTGGCAAGGCGGTGAGAAATAAGCAGGACGGTTTTTGTTTTTGCAAGTGTATGGATTTCGGCCATAATGTCGTTTTCACTTTCCACATCAATATTAGATGTAGCCTCGTCAAACAGATAGACCGGACTGTCATGCAGAAGCGCCCGCGCCAGTGCCAGCCGTTGACGCTGACCGCCGGAGAGATTACCTCCCTGCTCCGTAAGCTGGAAGTTTAAGCCTCCCTGAGTATGGAGAAAATCCGCAAGATTCACCTGCTCCAAAACTTTCCAGAGCTCTGCATCCGTTGCGTCCGCTTTGCCCATACGCAGATTGTCCGCCGCACTGCCTTTAAAAAGCCAACTCTGGTGGCTCACATAGGTGAAATTACGAAGCAGACTGGACTCCTCCAACTCTCGCAGTTCTGTACCACCCACGGTAACACTGCCGGTATAGCTCCGGCTGCGCCCCATGAGGATAGATGCAATGGTAGACTTACCGCAGCCCGACTCACCCACCAGCGCCACAAAGCCATGCTGTGGAATCTCAAGATCAATGCCGCTCAAAATCTCGCGTTCTGACTCGTAACTGAAGTGCAGGTTCTTACACACCACATCGCAGTGTTCTGCATCCACCGCTGCTCTTCCATGCTCCGGCTCAGGCAGATCTAACAGTCGAAAAATTTTATCACTGGCAGCCATTCCGTTCATTGCGATGTGAAAGAAGCTGCCCAACTGGCGCATAGGCAGGAAAAAATCTGCTGCCAACAGAATGATGAGCAGTGCGCCCGCCAAGGTGATATGACCAGATTGAAACTGAAGTGACGCCAGAATGACACCTAGTGCCGCACCGCCGTAGGCAATCAGGTCCATAATTGTAACCGAGTTGAGCTGCATGGTTAGGACCTTCATGGTAATTCGGCGAAACTGCTCTGCCTGCTCATTCATTTCCCGATGCTTGAACTCGTCTGCCTGATATATTTTCAATGTAGTAAGCCCTTGCAAATTTTCAAGGAAAGTGTCGCCCAGCGCAGTGTATTGCCCCCAGTACTTGCTCAACAACTTCTTCGCCCAAGTCTGCACCGCCGCAATGGAGACTGGAATTAACGGCACACAGATAAGCAGTACGACCGCCACAGGAAGGCTCACCCGGCCCAGAACAACAAATAACGTCACCGGAGCCAACATGGCATAGAAAAACTGGGGCAGGTACGCACCGAAGTAGGTCTCAAGCTGGTCCACGCCCTCCACGGCCACCTGGACCACCTCGCTGGTCTGCACCTGTTCCCGGTAAGACGTACCCAAGCGGAGCAACTTTTCATAAATAAGTCGGCGCAAAGTTTTTTTCACTGCCTTGGAGGAAAGAAAACTCATACGCGCACTCCCCTTGACGCATCCGAAGCGCACCAATGCTGAACATACACCCGCAAGCAGAGTAAGCAAAATTGTTTTTCTCTCTGCTGTTCCGTTCCACAATCCAGCGAATAGTTGGGTAACCGCCCACATCATGGCGATATTCGCAACCAATGACACCCATTGCAGAATCACATTCCCTGCAATGTACTTTTTACTTTCACTGACCTGTCCTACCAATCGCTTGTCGATCATCGTGCATCACGTCTCCATTATTTCGCCTGTTCCTCTTTCTGTCTGCGCACCCACCATTCCTGCATAGCTGAAAAGCTGGCTGGACTGATGTCATGTTCCATTAAGCAGGCATCTCGATTTGCATTCTCTTCGTCTACGCCGAAATCCAACAGCAATGTACGAATTGCCTGATTCTTTTTCAGCGTATTTTGTGCAACTGCAAGACCACTCTCTGTTAACTGCACCTGATGCGTTTCATCTGAGATAAGGTATCCCTCATCGCACAGTCGTTTAACTGCAACAGAAACCGATGCGCGGGAAACCCCAAGCTGATTGGCGATATCCACACAACGCACCCGTAGTTTGCTGCCGCCCAACAGATAAATTGTTTTGAGATAGTCTTCCGTTGCTCTGCGCAGTTTTTCCATTATAACAGCACCTCGCTTAAATTGGAAGAATGTATGGCTTGCTGTCCAAATAAGAAATCTTCAAGTCAACATCATAAACCGTTCTCATCAATTCTGATGTGATGACCTCGCCGGGAATCCCTTGTGCCGCGACATGCCCGTCCTTCATGGCCACGATTTCGTCACTGTAATAGAGGGATTGGTTGATGTCATGGAGTACCATAACGATGGTAAGCCCAAACTCTCGATTCAGCCGCCGGATCAGCTTCAAAATTTCCAACTGGTAGCGAATATCCAGGTAAGTTGTCGGTTCATCCAAAAACAGCAGTTTTGTGTCCTGTGCCAACGCCATGGCAATCCAGACCCGCTGTTTCTGACCGCCGGACAGCTCCTCCGCCGATTTGTCTGCCAACTTGGCCGTATTGGTGATCTCCATCGCCCAGCGCACCTTTTCTTCGTCCTCCCTGACATTGGAAACCATGCCCATACGCTGGTAAGGTGTCCGGCCATAACCAACAAGTCGCTGAACGGATAAGTCTGACGGGGCGGTATTATATTGATGAACAATCGCCACCTGCCGAGCAAAATCCCGGCGCTTGATAGCGCCTAGTTCTGCTCCGTTCAACCGAATTGTGCCGCTGTCCGGCACCAGATTTTTTGTCAGCAGGTTGAATAACGTACTTTTGCCGCAGCCATTGGCACCAATTAAAGTGGTGATCTTCCCCTCATGGATGTTAAGATTCAGTTTCTTCAACACCTCATGTCTGCCATAGGAAAAGGTCAAATCTGAAATTTCATAGACATTATGCTCCATAACGCTTTGTTGACCTCCTCAGCAGAATGACAAAGGCGGGACCACCGACCACAGCCATGATGATAGATGCACTGATCTCATAAGGTGCAGCAATAGTGCGCCCCAGCGTGTCCGCAAGCAGAAGCACAAAGGCTCCCAGCAGCATGGTATACGGAATAAGCACCCGATGGCGGGAGCCCACCAACAGACGAGCGATATGGGGAACGATCAGGCCGAGAAAGGAGATCGTACCCACCACCGCCGTGCTGATGCTGGCCAACAGGACGGCGATAACGGAAATGACGATACGGCTAGCTGTTACGTTAATGCCCAGAGACTGCGCTGTCCGGTCCTCCAACGCCAACAGGTCACACCGACCGACTGTGAACAGGGCAGCGATCAGTCCGACGGCGGCATAGATAGCCAACGTGCGCACATCGCTCCATGTCTTCATGCTGATGTTTGCATTTACAATGCTGGCAACGCCGGAGTAATTGCTGCCCGTGGCCGAGTTGAAAGCACTGCTCAGGCCAGAGAACATCGCCTCCACCGCCACACCCACCAGAATAATGCGCAGAGGGCTGAGTCCTCCCTTCCACGCCAGCGAGTACACCAACAGGAAAGCAAGCATACCGCCCAGAAAGGCAAAGAGCGGAGAGAAAAAGTAGAGCGCCGGAAGGAAGGCCGTAATAAGCACTGCCGTCAGGCTGGCACCTGCACTGACGCCGATGATGCCTGGGTCAGCCAGCGGATTTTTCAGCACTGCCTGAAGCAGTACGCCGGATACCGCTGTGGCAGCGCCGCCAATCATAGCAATGAAGATGCGCGGAAAGCGCAGATCATACACGGTAGCGACATTTTCATCATAGGCGACAAACAGCCCCCGGAACAGCTGGCCCGGTGTCACCTTCAGACTGCCTGTGTTGATGGCCCACAGGAACAGTGCTGCCAGCGCGGCTGCGGTCAGACAGAAGGCCAGCACCTTCTTGCGTGTGGAGATCACGCAGATCCCTCCTCTTCTGTGATTCTGTAAATAATATTGATCGTATGGGCTGGCCTGTTTCTCCCAGAAAGGAGAAACAGGCTGGCCCACAGGGTCAATCGCCGTAAAGCAAAGGCTCCAGCTCATCCAGAGCCTCTGTCCAGCGGAAGTTGGCGCTCATATTGAAGAGCGACGGATTCAGATCATAGACCTTGCCGTTCTGCACCGCGCTGAAATGCTTCCAGATGTCGTTTGTCTCGAACTCGTCGGCAAACATCTGCTTCACTTCGTCTGGCAGGGCGTGGGCGGCACGAAGGATAATGTCCGGACTCTTGGTCAGCATATCCTCGGTGTTGGCATTGAGGAAGTCCTTGCCGTTCCCGTCGCCGTAGACATTTTCACCGCCCGCCAGCTTGACCAGATTACCCACATAGCTGGACTCAGTGGCCACGATGTAAGAGCCTGGCAGTCCCATGAGGATCAGCACCTTGGGACTGGATTTGTCCCCGTGCTGACTGGTATAGTCGGCCATGTAGTCCTGATACTCATCCACCAGTGCCTGTGCCTGCTCCTGACGGCCAAATTTCTCGCCCAGACTCTCAATTGAGTTATACATTCCCTCCACGCTCTTGAGGTCGAGGAAAATGGAACTCAGTCCGGCGGCCTCGTACTTGGGCTCAAGATCACTTTGCAGACTGTTGGGTGAAAGCACATAGTCCGGGTTCAGGGAGGAGACGATCTCCATATCCGGGCTCATGGCTGTGCCCACAGCAGGCAGGTCGGCATAGCGCTCCGGCAGGGTGCTGGAGGTGGTGCAGACGCCCACCAGGTCCAGGTCCAGCTTGTCGCAGATCTGCGCCGTGGCCGGAGAGGTCGCCACCAGTCGAGGATCTTCCTCCACAGCCGTATTCGCGGCAGACCGCACCGCTCCGGAGGAGGCAGATGCCTCCTCCGGGTGCTGATCGACGCAGCCGGTCAGCACCATGGCGGACAGGCTCAACGCCAGCGCCATAGTCAGAAATTTGCGCATTCCTCTCATTTTGCCGCCTTCTTCTTTTTCAGAACTACGCCGGCAACAGCGCCAGCGGCAGCCAGCACCACCACGACGATACCCACGATGGCAACAGGGCTGACGGTCTTTTCCACCAGTGCGCCCACGGCGTCATTGAGGGCCTGAGCGGCATCGTCCACGTCCTTCTGAGTGGCGTCCTCCTGCTCGTTCAGGCTCTGCGCCGTGGCAAGGGCGGCGGAGACGGCAGCCCAGCTCTCAGCAGTGTAGTCCTTCTCGTTCAGGACGGAAGCGGAGTTGATGACGGCAGTCAAAGCCGTCTTATCCGCCAGCTTCACCAGTGCGCCCATGGCATCATAGAGGGGCGACAGGGCGGCGTCCACTTCTTCCTGTGTGGCATCCTCCTTGTCCGCCAACGTCTGGGCAGCAGTCAGTGCCTCAGTGAGCGTCTTCCAACTACCCTCAGTGTAATCTTTCTCCTGCAATGAGCTCACCTGCTCAATTGCTGCCTTTAATGCTGTTTTGTCCGTCAGCTTCACCAATGCAGCAACAGCGTCATTAAGAGCAGTTAGTGCAGAATCCACGTCTTCCTGAGAAGCATCCGTCTGATCATTTACACCTTGTGCAGCGGAGAGTGCAGAGACAAAGCTCGCCCAACTGTCGGCAGTATAGTCAGTCTCTGCCAATGCCGCATTAGCAGTAATGGCCTCGACCAGAGCGGTCTTGTCAGCGGCGGCGACACTAGCAGTGTTTTCTTCACGACTCGTTCCAGTAGCCGCTGTACCGCCGGAAGCAGAATCACTGCCGGCAAGATCCGCATCCGTCAGGGTAACAACAAAGTCACCGGAACCGGAGGACAGACTGGAGGACACAGTAATGTACCAGATGACCTCACGTCCCATAGGTGTAACATACATAGTGCACCGCAATGTAGTACCGGGAGTTGCCTTCATGCGGTAGTCGGCGGTATTGGAACCGTAATCCTCCTGCATAAGAGTGGCAGAACGTCCAAAAGAAACATCGGAAATACTGTCGGCCAGCTTGAGCCGGATAGTGATCCAACTGTTGCCGTCCTTATCAATCTCAACAAGAGCTTTGGTGTAGAGGGCAGACTCGGTCATGGACTGACCCAGCACCTCGGATTCCTCGCCGCCGGAATCCTCGATCTCACCGGTGGAGGGGTTTCTATAATGGGCGGAAGCGGTGGCGGTGTAAATGCCCGCCGAGGGGGCGGCGTGAGCGGAAATGGCAGTAGTGCTCACCACGAGGGTGAGCACTACCATCATACCGACCAACCGCTGAATGAAGTTTGAGGTGGTATGTTTCATGGTTTAATCTCCTGTATGCTTACGTTTGTTGTAGACCGTCAGCACGCCCGCACCGCAGACAGCGGCGGTCAAGCAAACGATGACCAGCGCAACGGGAGCGACATCCCCGGTCTTGGGGGACTTGGCATTTTTCGCATTTTCCGCATCCGTGACCGAGCTGCCCTTCTCGACCAAAGCATACTGTCCGAGGGCCTTGACGGTCACGGTGAAGTAACCGTCCGCCACAGTGCCCTTCACGAGGGTCTTGGTGCCGTCGTCGTTCATGCGGTAAACGGCGCACTTGTCGGCGTTATAGCCGTCAGGCACAGGGAAGCTGACGGTGACAGTGCCATTGGCGTCCACGGCATTGCCGTCGGCATCCACGACCTTTACGTCATAGAGCTTAAACTTCTTGCCCACGTCGGTCAGGCTCTTGGAGGCGGCAGAGTAGCTGTCGCCGTCCTTGATCTCAGTAACGACTAGCTTGACGCCTTCAGAATAAACACCCTTGTCGGCATGGAGCTTGACACCGGTAGCTGCATCCGTCAAATCCACTGCAGGAGACAATTCTTCCGGTTCTTCCGGATCAAAGCTGGGATCATCATTGCTGACCTTCTTCAGTGTGGTCTCGTCCAACTTCATCAGCACATCCTGATCGCCATTACCGGAAGCGATATCTTCCATAACCGGCACAAAGACATGCAACGGAATCAAACCGTCGGCATCTGCTTTTGCCGCATTCACAACCGGGAAGGAAACGGTCAAAGGATAAAGCTGTCCTTCCACAACGCCGCCCGCAATGTTGAACTCATCTGTCACATCGGTGCCATCGCTGTTCTTCTGAGTTGCCAATACCGTAGCAGGAGACAGCGTACCGTTCACTGCGCCATACTTTCCGTAAGTATAGCCATCCTCATAGTAGGACAACTTAGCCAGATAGCCAAAGCGATTCAGATAATGCAGACCCTTGAAATTCACAGTCAGTGTGTACTGACCATCCTTAACTTCCAGCTTTGCTGTATGATTAACAGCATCATTGGACATGGACAAATCGGTACGATTCATTTTGACCATGGTAAATTCCAGAGAATAGATTCCATCCGCCAAATTGCTCCAATCCAGCGTATCGCTATCCTCACTGCTCTTCTTTGCCAGACCGGCTACTGCATTGCGGATCGCTTCCGCCATGGCGTCCACCGCGGATTGCTCTGTAATATTCTTGCCGCGTACCACAGCTGCAACTGCATCCGTCACCGTCTTGGCGCTTTCGTCCGTATAACCAGACAGATCTGCAGGAACAGAGTCCAACGCCTCATCCACCGCGGTATAATCTGCATCCTTATAGACCAATGCTGCCTGGTTGTTTTTCAGGTAACCCAAATACGTATCCGCTTTTTCCTGCGTTTCAAATCCGCTCTCCAGCAGATAATCAATGCCCGCAATCGTGGCTGTAAAGCTGTTCCAACTGTCCTGCGTGTAGAGGTCACCGCCCTTGCTCTCCAATTCCTTTGCTTCTTCCAGCTTGGCTTTCAGCTCCGTCAGATCCAGACCGTAGTTAGCGTCATTCGGAATTGCATCAAGGTCCGTCTTTGCCTTTGCCAGTGCCTCGGCCAACTCTGCCTTCGTTTCTGCATTTTGAATTGCTGTGAAGGCATCTGTTTTCACCTGCTCTGCAGCAGTCTTGGAAAGGCCCTTATATTCGCTGATATTCTTATAAAGATTCAGCTCATTGATTGCTTCCAGTTTCGCTGCCGCCAGAACATCATTGTTCTGGAATGTGAGCACAGGATAACCGTCATTCAGGTCTTCCGTGTCCTTTGCGAAATCATCGGCAAATCCACCCAACGCGGTAAAGAAAGCGTCCGACTTGAACCATTCCTCAGACTCAAATTCCACGTTACTGACGATCATAGTTGTTGTGCCATTCTGAGTACCAAGGCTGTTCAGTTGAGCTGCAGTCCCCTCCAGTGCATAGGAATAGTTGAGGGAACCGGAGTACAGGCGGCCTACGAGAGCACCTGCACTGGAACTGGTAGATTCCACTGTCTCAGTAACCTTACCGGTCGAGTAAGATGCAGACAGGGAGGACAGCTCGCCGCCAACAATACCGCCGGCGAGACCGCCTACAGTGTTCTGTGCGCTCACATCACCGCGGTTATAAAGCTGAGAAAGCACACCCATTCCGGCAACGCCGTTGCGCTTGAAAACTGTAACGCTTCCGACGATACCGCCAACAAAAGTGCCGTCGGACACCACATCTCCTGTGTTATAGCAATTGATTACAGATGCTACTCCACCGGAAGCGGAAAACAGGCCCGCAATACCGGCACTGCATCCGCCGGCGGTAATATTACCGGTATTTCCGCAATACTGAATGTTCCCGGAAGAAGAATAACCGGCCACGCCGCCCACCTTTTCCTGTTTCAGTGCAGTCACATCGCCGCTGTTGAAGCAGCGATTCAAATTGGTTCGAATCGCTTCACCAACGATACCGCCTGCATAGGCAATGGAATCACTGCTGTTTACGCGATCAATCGTAATCGAAACATTGCTCTTCAGATTATTCAGCTTTGCATACACTGCATAGCCAACTACACCGCCAACATCACTTGCAGTTGTCTTAATCGTACCCTGTACGGACAGATCCTGCACGCTGGCTGTCTCAGTTCCTTTCACATTGCCAACATAGCCAAAGAGGCCTTGGTATTGGCTACTTGCTGTTATCAGCAAATTTGAAACAGTGTGTCCGTTGCCATAGAACTCACCGGTGAAAGGATTGCTCTTTGTACCAATCGCCGTCCAAGGCTTGCCATTCAAATCAATGTCTTCATTCAGGAACACACAGGTAAATGCGCGCCCACTATTGACCTGCTGAGCAAGCCATGCCAATTCCTCTGCAGAATTGATCGTCACACTGCTCTCACTGGCATCTGCCGGTTCTTTTACTGTAATACCATCCCAGCCGTCTTCCTTGCTAACACTCTCCAACGCATTGATCGCATTGCGCACAGTCTGTGTCTGCTCGTCCACAGCATCCTGGACTGCAGTCCCGTCTGCAATCATTGTTTCAGCTGCACGGATCGCGTCCGCAAGTTTTTGATAACTATCTGCCGTGTAACTGACAGAGTCAATTGCCTTAGCTTCATCCACCACGTTCTGAAGCTCAGTGAAGTCCGTTTTGCTCAAGCCATCAATCGCATCTTTTAGCTGCTTTGCCATGGCCTGCTGCTCTTCCTCGCTGTAAGTCACCATATTCAGAATTGGCTGCGCTGAATAACTTGTTCCATTCAACTCCAACGTCTGTTTTGGCCAAATATTTTCAAGTTTATCATGCACCGCCTGATAAGCGGTATTAAAGGCGGTTACAGACGCCTCAGAGTATCCTTCTGTACTGGTCTGGCTTGCCAAATAGAGCATATACTGCACATTCGTCTCAGGATGGTCTATCTTTGTCAGTGAAGTCCAATCCACCTGCATTCGCGCATACTGATCACCGGAAGAGGTCGAAATAGCAAACATTACCGGCACAAACACGTGACAATACGCTGCCTGATCTGCGGTATAATCTGCTGCTTTGGTAGGAACTTCATCCCCCGCGCCGGCATCCATAACCGGTGTAACATCCAAAGCAAGCAAATGGCTGTAGGGTTGGTCCACAATGTTGACATAGCTTTCTGCTTTGCCAAATCCGGCAGGACGCTTTGTTGAACTTGTTGAACCATCAAATTTGTATTTTGAATCCGGATTATTGTAAATATCGTAAACCGTCTTCCCGTCTGTCGTTTTCTGATAGGTCAACGTCCGAGTGGAAGTAAACACCGTATTGGGATCGCTTTCATTGGGCATAGAAAATTGGGTAAAGCTTCCGGGATACACGCCTTCCAACTCCATCATGAAGCCGTATTCCCCCAGATAGCCCATCGGCATAAATTCCAACAAAGCGGTTGCTTTTCCGTCCTTTACAATAACAATCGGGCGATAGGCTGTATCAGAGGTCTGGTTTAATTTATAACTGTCGCTGCCACGTAAAGCCGAGTTGCCCATGGAATACTTTGTCGGGTCGCTCGCATTTTTCATGTTGATGGTTGCGTAATACACACCATCCTCTACATCAGTCGGTACACCAACATAGATAGCTTCTCGCGTGTTATCCGTCGTGGTGGAAGCAACTGCGATACCGTTCTCCTCCGCTTCTGCCGCAGGCTCGTCTGCTTCCTCGCTTTCGAGTACATTTACGGATTCATCTGTTTCTGAAAAGACACCCGCTGCAGCAGTATCTGTTTCTGCAATTGCAGAGGAGTCCGCCGCAGGCTCGACCTCCACATCCGGCTCCTCTGCAAACGCGCCGGCGCTTAGCAGGCTGGCGCTCATCACGACCGCCAGCAGCAGCGACAGACTGCGTTTCAGTCCGTTCTTGCTTACTCTCATTTTGTCCTATTTCCTCCTTCTATCTTCTGTTAGATTTGGCTAACATATATTAGCTATAGCTAACCGCTTGAGATAAAAATCAGCCGGTCTCCCGGCCTATTTACTTTTGTCTCCTCTTGGAAACAGCTTTACTATAAAAGAGTTTATTCCCTCCGTCAAGATTTTTCTTCGTGCACTTTTGCTCGAAAACAATGTGCCTCTGTGTCTTCTATCCTAGGTATTCTTACAAAAAATTCAGCATTTGCAACAGCTTCACATCTTCGTGCAAATATGCTCGAAAATTTTTGATTTTCTTGAGTTCAAATCAATAGTGTGAAGATCGCGGTGGATTCCGGCATATGAATCGGCCCTACACTGCACTGCATCCGCAGGCACACCTGCCCGTGGAGGATCTGACCGATGCCCTCCCCCACTGTCCGGAAGTTCAGCACATCCGCCGGGATGCACAGTATCCGCCGATTGAATTCCGCCGGTACATAGTGCCCCTCCTCGTAGTAGGACAGCTTCGCCACATGGCCCTCCATCGGAAGCCCTGACTTGCCTGACCGTGCCGACATATCCATAGCCTTCAATTGCAGCACGCCGACACCATCCCGCACACTCAGCACACAGGGGTGCTCAAAGCCGTTGTTCGCCATGGAGATATTGTCCCCGTGCTTTGCTGTCTCCCGGTAGACCAGAAATGGGAAGCGGTACACCCCGTTGCCAAGCATTTTGGAGAGCGTACTGCCTGTAAAATTGCCACACTCGGACAACTCGTACTTCACTCGACACAATTCCTCCCCCGACCGAATGACCGCCATGGTCTCGTCCGAGTTATAAAGTGCCCAGTAACAGGCATCGTGCCGTGCGCTGGCCATGTCCACGCCCTCATAGAGCAGATGGTTCACCGTAATGGATATTCGCTCCGCATAGCGCTTCGCCAACTGCTGTCCGTCCGCGCTCAACTCCAACTGCCGTGCACCGGAGCGCACAATCAGCCCTTCTTCCTCCAGGCTCTTAATCGCCCGCGTTACATTGTAGTGCTCCTCGTTCAGGTCCCGGCTGATCGCCATCACCGTCTTTGTCCCGTTTAGGAAACAGATCAGCACCTGCATCCGCAGTATATCTGTTGAAACTGTCATTAATATCACCTCTCTTTGTTAGTTATCGCTAACCCTATATGATAGCAAAATGTATCATATATTTCACCATTTTGTCAAGGCTGTAAACGGCAATTCTTTCTGTATAGGTTTTTCCCTTTGCGTAAAAATAATAAAAATCTGCAATCTTTTTGTACTAAACAACCAAAAATCTATTTAAAATTAGGATGATAGTACAAGCATTGGCACTGTTTCGTCTGTATAATAAGGTTAGAACAGAATAAGATGTAGTTAAGGATCATTTTTCTTGTATAATAATGGGGAGGTCTTTCCGTGAAACAGTTAAATGAAAAGGTTGCCATTGTGACAGGCGCTGGACAGGGAATCGGTAAAGGTATTGCTCTTTGCCTTGCTAAACGTGGGGTAAAGGTTGTTGCAACCGGTCGCCGCCTTGAACCAATTGAACAGACCATCGCAGAGATCAAAGAACTTGGTGGCGATGGTTTTGCCATTACCTGTGATTCCGCCGATCGGGCCAGAGTTGATGAGGTAATCAAAGCAGTTGTTGACCAATATGGCACAGTAGACGTTGTAGTAAATAACGCACAAGCCATCGTGCCTTCTGCTCCCGTAGAGGAAACCACTTATGAAAACATGCTGAAAGCCTGGCAAAGCGGAGTGATCGGTGCGCTCAATTATATGCAGGCCGCATTCCCTTACATGAAAGCACAGCACGAAGGAAGAATTATCAACTTCGCCTCTGCAACCGGCATGTTCGGTATCGCCGGACAATTGGCCTATGGATCAAATAAGGAAGCAATCCGCGGATTGACAAAAATTGCAGCGAAGGAATGGGGACAATATGGGATTTGCGTCAACGTGGTTCTTCCCGGTGCGGAATCTCCGGCAGCAAAAGCATGGGCACAGAAATTCCCCGAGGAATATGCCAAACAGGTAAATTTAAATCCCATGAAACGTTTTGGTGATCCGGAAGCGGACATTGCCCCTGTTGTTGCGTTTCTGGCCGGTCCGGACTCCTGTTATTATTCCGGTCAAAGCGTTATTGTAGATGGCGCAAACAACATTATGCCCTAATCCATCATAACACCCCGCAGAGGTATACCTCCGCGGGGTGAGCATATCGAAAACAAATGAGCTCAAATTGCTCCGGTTGTCCCTTACGACGAAACGGAGCAATTTTTTTGACCCCTATAATAACTTCTCCTGTCCACCAACTATAATTTGTTGCAAGCTACACTTTTTGAGGGAGTTAACCTTATAAAGCAAATTGAAAGATGCTAATTTTGAACTGTCTACAAAATTCCGCCGCAAAACAGATTTTTCTCTTGATTTTAAATTTAAAATCTGTTACAATGACAGACGATGCGTAGTTTGCTGATATCTTAAAGCGAGGAGGTTTGGCAAATGGCTAAGTGTGAATTTTGTGACAAGGACATCAAGTTCGGCATTCAGGTTTCTCATTCCCATCGTCGTTCCAATCGGACTTGGAAGCCCAATGTGAAGCGCGTTAAGGCGATCGTGAATGGCACTCCCACTCATGTGAATGTCTGCACAAGATGCCTCCGTTCCGGTAAGGTCACCCGTGCTGTCTGATTTTGTCAGATATAACACGAACAAATTACCCCGTACCGCTTAAAGCGGTACGGGGATTTTGTTTTTCTCAAATATTAAATCGAAAAAGCAGTATCCGATGCATTGGATACTGCTTTTTTGAATAAAAATACAAGCTTTAAAACTGGAACGTGTTCGCAAGCGTCTCCCACTTCTGGTCCTTATCGGACAAGTTCAACGGTGTGCCGTCCGCGAGGGTATATCCCTCTGCAGCGCAACTGCCCTTATACTCGCCCACCAACTGAGGCCATTCAATGCCGATAGCGGGATCATTCCATGCCAGACCGCCCTCATCACCGGGATGATAAAAGTCTGTCACCTTGTAGCAGAACTCTGCCTCATCGCTGAGGACAAGGAAGCCATGAGCAAAACCTTCAGAAATATAGAACTGCTTCTTATTCTCTTCCGTCAACTCGACACCGAACCACTTTCCATAAGTCTCTGACCCGGAACGAAGATCGACAGCCACATCAAATACACTGCCTTTAATAACCCGCACCAACTTGCCCTGAGGGAACTGCTTCTGGAAATGCAAACCGCGAAGAACGCCCTTGGTGGACATACTCTGATTGTCTTGCACAAACACCATATCCAAACCAAACTCGTGCATATCGTTCTGGTTGTAGGTCTCCATAAAATAACCACGGCTGTCCCCATGAACAGCAGGTTCAATCACATACAGCCCCTCGATCGGAGCCTTTGTCACTTTAATTTGCGCCATTATTGATTCACTCCAATTTCCACGAGATAGCGATGCAGGGCATCCTTCCAATCCGGCAAAGCCTGAAACCCATTTTGGACCAGTTTTGTTTTATCCAGACGGCTGTTAAACGGACGCGCCGCTTTTGATAAACCATACTCTTCTGTAGTGACAGGGCTGACGTTCACTTTTGCCCCTGCCTGGCGGAAAATTTCGCAGGCAAAATCATACCAGGAAATATATCCGCCTTCATTTGTTGCATGATAATACCCATAGCGATCCGTGATGATCATATCTACCAGGAGACGCGCAAGGTCGAGCGTGTAAGTCGGTGTGCCAATCTGATCGTTGACCACTCGCAGACTGTCATGATTTTGACTGAGCTTCAACATGGTCTTGATGAAGTTATTTCCGTTCAAACCAAATACCCATGCGATCCGAACAATAAAATATTTGCTCAGAATAGAACTGACGGCCAACTCGCCATCCAATTTGGTCTGCCCATATACGTTCAGCGGTTTATAATCTTTGCAGTCCGGCTGCCAAGGTTCTGTTCCCTGTCCATCAAAGACATAATCTGTGGAGAGATAGAGCATTTTGCAGTCCAATTTCTTACAGACCGACGCAATATTCCGCGTACCGTCCACATTGATTGCATGCACTTTCTCCTGTTTGTCTTCGTCCTCTGCCAAATCCACTGCAGTCCACGCAGCGCAATGAACTACAGCATCCGGACGAACCTCTGTAAGCACCTTTTGAACTGCCTCAGCATCGGTAATATCCATCGACACGTAGGGCATGCTGGTAACTGCACTCCCATCCTGGATACCACTGTATTCTGGAGCAAGATCCGTCCCCACACCATCAAAGCCACGCTTCGCCAGCTCATTCATGACATCATGCCCCAACTGGCCGGCAACTCCAGTGACAAAGACCTTCATTATGCCTTCTCCTCTGCTTCAGCCAGGCGTTTACCATACATTTTTTCGAAATAATTCTGGTATTCACCGGAAATAATATTCTCCCACCACGGTTTATTGTCCAAATACCATTGGATGGTCTTTTTAATGCCGTCCTTGAACATGGTTTCCGGCAGCCACCCCAACTCATTGTGGATAAAAGTGGGGTCGATCGCATAGCGCATATCATGACCCTTGCGATCGGTAACATGAGTGATGAGGCTTTCAGGCTTACCCAGTGCCTCGCAGATGATCTTTACAATGTCGATATTCTTCATCTCGTTATGGCCGCCGATGTTATATACTTCACCAACACGACCCTTGCGGATAATAAGGTCAATGGCCTTGCAATGGTCCTCCACATAAAGCCAATCGCGGACATTCAGTCCCTCTCCATAGACAGGAAGGGGCTTGTCAGCCAACGCATTCGCAATCATCAAGGGGATAAGTTTCTCCGGGAACTGATACGGTCCATAGTTATTGGAGCAACGAGAGATCGTGGTAGGCAAACCATAGGTGCGGTGATACGCATTCACCAGCAAATCAGCGCCTGCCTTGGAGCTGCTGTAAGGGCTGGATGTGTGCAGCGGAGTCTGTTCCGTAAAGAACAGGTCCGGACGGTCAAGGGGCAAATCGCCATAAACCTCATCCGTGGACACTTGGTGGTAGCGTTCAATACCATGCTTGCGGCATGCATCCATCAACACCTGTGTACCCATAATGTTCGTCTGCAGGAAGATACCCGGATTCTCGATTGAACGATCCACATGGCTTTCCGCGGCAAAGTTCACAACGATATCCGGCTTCTCCTCTGTGAAGAGCTGATCCATTGCATCACGATCACAGATATCTGCCTTTACAAAGCGGAAGTTATCATGCTTCATCGCCTCTTCCAATGTTTCCAAATTGCCTGCATAAGTGAGCTTGTCAACACAGACAATCCGATCTTCTGGATGCTCCTGCAGCTGGAGATAGACAAAATTCGCGCCGATAAAGCCGGCACCGCCAGTGACAATTATTGTTTTACCCATAATTAATACCGAACCTTTCCGGCGGCAACCCGCTTGAGGTGCTCACCATAGGGAGATTTACCATACCGCTGTGCAGACTCCATCAGGGTATCCTTTGTGATCCAACCATTGATATAGGCAATTTCTTCCGGAGCTGAAATCTCAATCGCCTGCCGATTTTGAATCATGCGCACAAAATCAGATGCATCCACCAGAGAATCCATCGTACCGGTATCCAACCATGCGTAACCACGACCCATGAGCTGTACATTTAAGGTTCCATCTTCCAAGTACATCCGGTTCAAGTCTGTAATCTCCAACTCGCCGCGCGGCGATGGCTTCACCTGCTTTGCATACTCCACCACGCGCTTGTCATAGAAGTAAAGACCAGTGATGCAATAGTTGCTCTTAGGATGCGCCGGCTTCTCCTCGACCGAGATTGCCTTGCCATTTTCATCAAATTCCACAATACCGAAGCGCTCCGGATCGTTTACATAATATCCGAAGATAGAGGCCTTGCCCTGTTCTGCGTCCGCAGCAGCCTGCCGAAGCAACCGAGTAAAGCCATTGCCGTAGAAAATATTATCTCCCAGCACCATGGCGCAGCAGTCATCTCCGATAAATTCCTCTCCCAGCAGAAATGCCTGAGCCAGTCCGTCCGGTGACGGCTGAACTTTATAGCTCAGGTGCACGCCATACTGACTGCCATCCCCCAGCAAGCGCTCAAAGTTAGGCAAATCTGTAGGCGTGGAGATGATCAAAATATCCTGAATTCCCGCCAACATTAATGTGGAAAGCGGATAATAGACCATCGGCTTATCATATACCGGAAGCAGCTGCTTCGATGTGACCATAGTCAGGGGATAGAGCCGTGTGCCAGAGCCGCCAGCCAAAATAATTCCCTTCATCTAATTTCCTCCTTCATATCACCTGGAATGAAAAACACCCGCAGGAAGATAAACTTTTTATATATAAGGGCAAGGTGCAACGCCCGTTTTCCAACCAAATAGTGATACCCTTTCGGGTTATCTGCAAGAACAATGGAATAATCTGCTGCATAATGACGAAAGCGCGCCAGTGCTGCAGCAAAATCCGGTCTCTGCGTTCCGGAAAATCCATGCTCCATCACAATCGGGAGCACATCGGTCGCAAAACCTCGCTGATAGCAGTTCCGTAAAAAAGCATAGTCCACTCCATCTAAAAAAAGGCGTTCATCATAGCGCACCTGATGGAATACTCTCATCCTCACTGCCATACCGGAATTGAACGCATAGCGATCTGTTCCACTTGAAGCCAAACATTCATCCATACTTTGATAAAAGGATGCATGTTGACTCGGATGAATGACCTGTGGTGAAACAATTTTTCCGCCCGCCTTCAAAACAGGAAAGAACAAATCGATCTCTTCTTTTCGGGATTCAGCAGTTTTCAGACAGGAAAAATAATCTGCAGCAATGCTCGTATCATCGTCAAATATAGAAACTATTCCGGTAAAACCTTTTTGTGCAAAAAAATCAATGCAGGCATTATAAGCTTTTGGCAAGCCGACATTCCCTTTTCCACCCAGATAACTCCAACCGAGTTCAGCGCACTTTTGTCGGTTATCTGTTACCATTTCGCTGTTATCGTAAACCAGAATCTCTTTAGGCACATCTGATATTTTCTGCAGTGACTGAGCCGTTTCTGTTTCACAAATGAAACGATTATATACTACAAAAACTACCGCCATCTCCATGCTGCTCAGCCTTTCCAGTGAATCCGCAGTAACCGCAGTCCCAACGACCACAGCAATTTTGCCCGGCAGCGCAAAACCACTGAAAGCGCACGCGTAGAGGTAGTAACATTTTCCCCGTGCAATCGATGCAGCAGAAGGACCTCGTCCAGATAAATCACCTTTCCACAACACTCGGCCAATACGTTGATCCACTGATCATATCCATAAATCTCCGGCAGAGGCAGCAATTTTCTACTGAATTCTTTTGTAAATGCCATACAGCATCCGCTCATGCGCGGTTTGACAATATTATGCCACACTCCGGGACCGATCGGATAAATCTGAAAGAAATTTCTCTCCTGAGGATGCAATGCCGCGTCAGTATGTACCGCATTATGAACCACAAGATCAGCTTTGCTTTCTCTCAGCAGTTCTGCGATATGATCTCGCTTTTCCGGCAACCAAACATCATCCTGATCCGAAAGGAAAATATAGTCACCATTGCATTTCTCAATTGCCAACTGAAAATTCGCTGTCACACCTGTCTGATGATTGACATATATCTTCACACGCGAATCTCGTCGTTGAAATTGTTGAAGAATCTTCAATGAATCATCTTCACACCTCTGGTAAGCAACTACAACCTCATCCTCTGATTTCAGCTGAACCAGGATGGATTCCATTTGCTCTTCCAAATACTGTGCACCATTGTAAACCGGCAACGCCACGGAAACTCTCTCAGCCATTGCTGCAAAATCCTTCAATTCTATATTTCTAATCTGGGATTATATCACACTAGATTATCTTTTTCAATCAAATCAGCCTTTTTTAACAGATTACTAAAAAGTCAAATCACATCCAGCTTTCGTCTGGTAGCATCAAAATTCAAGCAATGGGTCAAAACCGTATCTCTGTCAATCTTCCCCTCCCGATACAACTGCAGCAAACTGGCATCCATCGTCCGCATTCCCTGTGCCGCACCGGCCTGAATTGCAGAATCGATCTGATGGGTTTTGCTTTCACGGATTAAATTTCGAATTGCAGGATTCACATACATGATTTCAAACACCGGAACTAAATGACCATCTACGCCCGACACAAGCTGCTGAGAAATAACCGCCTGCAGTACCATAGACAGCTGAAGGCGCACCTGTGCCTGCTGATTGGCCGGAAAGGAATCAATGATTCGATCAATCGTATTCGCCGCTCCCGTGGTATGCAGGCTAGAGAAAAGAAGCTGCCCTGTTTCTGCTGCAGTCATTGCAACATCAATCGTCTCATGATCCCGCATTTCTCCCAATAAAATTACGTCCGGACTTTCCCGCAGTGCAGAACGCAGTGCCGAAAGATAGCTGGAGCAGTCGCTGTAAATTTCCCTCTGACTGACAATGCATTGGTCATGATGATGGACAAACTCCACCGGATCCTCCAGCGTAAGAATATGTCCGGATCGCGTGTGATTGATGCGATCAAGAATACACGCCAAAGTTGTACTCTTTCCGCTGCCGGCATGCCCTGTCACCAGCACAACCCCCTGTTGATACCGCGTAACCGCCATGACCTCATCCGGCAGATTGAGCTCTTCCTGTGTTGGAATGCCAAATCGAATGACTCGGATCACCGCTGCCAAACTGCCTCGCTGGCGAAATACGTTTACACGGAAACGGCCGATTCCGCTGACCGAAAAAGAAAAATCATCGTCCGTCTGATCTCGCTCCAAAACAGCAGTGTCTCTACCTGCCTGCTGATAAATTGTCCGTATAATTTGCTCTGTCTGTAACGGCAGAAGTTTCCCCTGCTGCTCCAACCGCACCTGTTTTCCGTTGATTTTCATTGTCAGCGGCAGACCGGCAACAACGAAAATATCAGAAGTACCGTCTTGTACAGCCTGCTGTAAAATTTGAAGAAGTTCCATTTTATTCTCCTCAGTGAAACACTTCCAGTTGTGTGTCCTCTTCCCATTGCGCAACATTGATCCATGTAACGATCGTGTACGATGGGATTGATTCAGCAAAATTCAGTTCCAGCTCGATCGTCAGTGTCCTTGAATCGGTAGTGCAGACCGTTGTAATTTTTGTACCATCCATACTGGTGCCGTTGGGAAGATCGCCTTGCGTCAATGCAGTTCCCTTTGTTTGCACTGCACGATCTATTTTTTCAAGCCATCGTTGTCCCTCGTTCTCCAGTTTTGCTCGTTCTGACACCTGCTGCGCGTAGCGCTCTGCCATTGCTTTATCTGCCCTCACTGTGGCAACACTTAATACTGCCAATACTGAAATACAAAGCACAACCACAGTAAAAAGCACGGATATCGTCCCAAACCGTACCTGCCTGCGCTTCATTCCGGCATCACCCCCGAATGATAACGTTCCAGTTTCAACGAGTAAAGCAGATCCGTATCTGAATAAACGGAAATTTCACAGGATTGCATGTTTTCAATGTCTGTTTCTGTGAACGTCATAAGGTAATTTCCTTGCTCCACGCAATGCAATTCCTCGTCAAAGGCAAGTGTTCTCTCTCCCGTTTCGCCGCCTAAAGTCTGCACTGCCTCGTCCAAAGATTCCGTCCCGTAATAAACTTCTTGCGCAGTACGGCAAAGCTGGACTGCATTGTTTAAATCTTTTGCCTCCTGACTTATCCTTGCAACCCCGGCGTATACCTGCATTAAAACACCAGAAATCAGCAGCAAGAGAGCAACAAAGCACATCAAAAGAACGCTCTGCACCGCCCAACTCTCAGAGAAACGCTGTCTTTCCTCTCTCATGGCTGCGCCTCCCCGGTTGGAAAGCTTACAAATGTACTTTTTCCGTCCAATTCCAATTGCAACATTTTCTGATTTATCCAACTGGCAGTGAATTTCTCTCCCTCCGCAATCACTTGTGCTTTTTTTGAATCTGCTGCTTTACCGGACACGGTCACTTCCTCCATCAAAGCCCCCGCTTCGCAATAAATCAGAAGATCGTATCCGCTTTCTTTCAGGGAAATGCGCAATCTGCTTCCATTCTCTGTATCTTCAATTCGAATATTGCTCCCAGCATTTGCGGATACCTGACTTTGCAGGTAGGCTAACGTTCCTCGCATCACTTCATTCTGATTCTTTGACGTACTCACATTTTGATAAAGCCTGCTTCCACTATAAGCAAGGAACAGCACTGCACACAATAACATTCCATACAATGCAATCTGCATCCATTGGCACCATCTGTACACACTCTGCCGCTTCATTTGCCTGCCCCCTGTTCATCACCGCGCACCAAAACGGTAACTTGCGGCAGGAGGTTAGAGGAAAAAGCATCATACCCTATAATATAGGTTTTATGGTCAATCATCAGTCCGTAGTATTTTTCCAGATAATCTAAGTTGCTTGGATAAACGCCTTCAACCGAATAGCACTGCACCGCACTGCGAAGAACAGCCTCCCGAACCGACTGTACGCTTTGCTGCGCAAGATCCAGCCGAATTCTTCCATGGAGAAAGATTGCAAAAGTCACCATCACAACAACCAACGCCAGCCTGATGATCCAACGCCTCGGTTTTATGTACATAGTGTCTCATCTCCTTTATCCCATCCCGCTAAGGATTCCCACCAGTGGCAGCATAATGCTCAGCAATGAAATTCCCACTGCAACTGTCAAAAATCCAGTCAAAACAGGCTCTGTTGCTTCTGCTGCCTGTTGAATGCGCCGTTCTGCCTCCTGTTCACTATGATCAGCAAGCCGATTTAAGGTTTCGTCCAGCCGTCCGCTTCGCGAGGCACTGATCAAAAGTCGTTCCTCCAACGGATCAAACAAATGCTTATCTTCCATCGCCTGAGCAAGTGACTTCCCGTCTTGCATCTCCTTGCAGATGGTATCTGCATCTCTTTTTAGTCCGGGATGATGCACTGTTTCCGCCGCATACCGCATTGCCGTGTCAGCGTCCAATCCGCTGGCCAAAAACGCAGCAAGAATTTCTGTCATTTCTGCAACCGACATTTGGTGCATGATATTCCGAATAACCGGTAAATGCGTCCCCCATTCGGATAATATTGCACTGCCCCTCCTTGTTTTACTCAACACTCCGCAAAAGAGAACCATTGCCGAAATCGTTGCAACCAGCCAAAGACTGACCCTGCTAACTACAGATGCTACCATAATGTAGCGATAGGAAGATGCCGCCAGTGCTCCCGACATAGACTGGTAGACATTCACAAAAACCGGCAAAACAACTGCAACCAACAGTAATAACACGCCGCACATCATAAACAAAAGGATTACAGGATAAAGC